>CAZTEV010000001.1:0-33842 GCA_964612785.1 uncultured Roseivivax sp.
CATGGCACGAGGAACAGGCGTTCCAGCCCATGTGGTGCAGCTCGTCGCCGATCCCGGGCATTTCCAGCCGGTGAATGACCTGGGAATAGGTCGGACTGTCGGGATCGGCATCGACCGTGGCCAGATAGTCCGGCTTCTGAATGCCGGTGCCGGTGTAGATGGCGATCGTGTACAGCAGCTTTTCGCGCGGGGCTCTGATTGCCTCGGCGGGGCTGGCATAGCCCGGCCCGCAGCAGGTTCCATCCATGAGTGCGCTCCTCCCTTGATTCCCTTTAAATTCCCGTATACCGAAAAAATGAGTTTCACAAAATGAGAATACCGTGCATCTGGAACGATTGACGCTCATCCTCGAAATCGTGGGTCAAAAGGGCGCGGCGACGGTCGCCGAGATCTGTAGCCATTCCGACCTGCCAAAGGCTTCAGCCTACCGTCTGGTCCAGGATCTGGTCGGCGTGGGCCTGTTGGAACCGGTGGCCCGCGGTCGCTTCAGCCTGGGCGCCCGGCTCAAGCGGATGACGCAATCCGACCAGTCGGACGAGGCGCTGGTGGAACAGGTCGCGCCTGCGCTGCGGCAGGCCGCGGCGGCGCATGGTGCGGCCTTCTTTTTGTCGCGGCTGCGCGGGCGGTCGGTGGAGATCATTCATGTGGAAACCCCCGATACCGGGGTGTCTTTTCTGCATCCGGGGCTTGGCAAACGGCCGCTGCATGCCTGTTCGTGCTCCAAAGCCGTCGCGGCTTTTTCGCCGGACCTGTTCGACTTCGACAAACTTGACGGCCGTCTGAGGGCCTACACTGAATTCACTCTGACGCGGGTCCAAGACCTGCAGGCGGATCTCGCCGCCATTCGGCAGCGCGGTTACGCAGAATGCGTGGAAGAGATCGAGCGCGGCATGGCGTCTGTGGCGGCTCCGCTTTCGGAAACCGGACCGGGCGCGACCATGTCCATCGGTGCGACAGGGTCCGTGCGGGTGTTTACCGGGGAGTTCCGACAAGAACTGGGGTCTCGTCTCACGCAGATCGCGCGAGAGATCGCGGGCTCGGGGCTTTTCTCGTCCGAGCAAGCCGACCTCTCGGATGCGGCTTCGACAGGTTGAGGACCAGCGCAGAACGCGAAATCAGGACGTTTGCTCGACAGGCGATAAGGGGCGGGTAGGCCGGATTGAGGTGGGAAACTAATACGAAGCCGTGTACCGGGGTGTTGGGTCAATCACCCCCCGATCCGCCTATCCCACGATCATCCGCAAAAACGCGAAGCATTATCCCGCCTGCGGCGTCCCAAGGCCAACCGCGCCGCCATTCAAACCGGGTAACGCGGAAGCTGGGCGGCATAGGGAAAATGGCGCTGTGCGGGCGGAGGCCGAGGCGAATTGGTCTGCCAGCCCTCTCAGGCCAGCTGCGGTTCCCGCTTCCATGAGGCAGGACCGGTCTTGTGGATCGAGTGACCCTGCGTGTCCACGGCCACGGTTACCGGCATGTCCTCGACTTCAAGCTCGTAAATGGCTTCCATCCCGAGGTCCTGAAAGGCGACGGGCTTTGCGGCCTTGATCGCCTTGGACACGAGGTAGGCCGCGCCGCCCACGGCGATCAGATATACCGCCTTGTGTTTCGCAATCGCCTCGAGCGCCAGAGGCCCCCGTTCGGCCTTGCCGATCATTACCTTGAGGCCCGTCTCGCCCAGGATCCGGTCCGTGAACTTGTCCATCCGGGTCGAGGTGGTGGGCCCCGCGGGGCCGATCGCCTCGTCGCCCACGGCGTCGACCGGTCCGACATAATAAATCGCGCGGCCCTTCAGATCGACGGGCAAGGGTTCGTCCCGGTCGAGCATGTCGATCATCCGCTTATGCGCGGCATCGCGGCCCGTATAAAGCGTGCCCGACACCAGCAATGTCTGCCCGGGCGTCAGTCCTGCCAACACATCGTCCGTCAGGTTGTCGAGATCGATCCGCGTCGCATGCGCGCTCGCCTGGTCGAGCAGGATCTCTGGCCAGTCGGAAACGTCGGGCGGGGTGAATGTGGCGGGCCCGGAGCCGTCGAGCGTGAAATGCACATGCCGGGTGGCCGCGCAATTGGGGATCAGTCCGACGGGCAGGGAGGCCGCATGGGTCGGGAAGGACTTCACCTTCACATCCAGAACCGTGGTCACGCCGCCGAGGCCCTGCGCGCCGATGCCCAGGGCATTGACCCGCTCGTAGATCTCCACGCGCAGCTCTTCGGTCTTGTTCGCGGGGCCGCGACGCAGCAGCTCGGCCATGTCGATGGGCTCCGACAGGGCGGCTTTTGCTAGCGCCATGGATTTGTCGGCATTCCCCCCGACGCCGATGCCGAGGATGCCCGGCGGGCACCAGCCTGCGCCCAGCGTTTCCACGGTCTGCACGACCCAATCGGCGACCGAGCCCGATGGATTCAGCGTGGTGAATTTCGATTTGTTTTCGGATCCACCGCCCTTCGCCGCGACCTCGATCTCGATCTTGTCGCCTGCGACCATCTCGACCGTCAGCATGCAGGGCGTGTTGTCGCCTGAATTTTTCCGCGCCCCGAACGGATCCACCACGACCGAGGCCCGGAGCGGGTTCGTGTCGCGCAGATAGCCTTGCCGCGTACCCTCGTCGCAGATCTCCTGGAGCGAGCGTTTGAAATCGGTCTTCGCCTCGACGCCGTATTTCACATGGATATTCGCAGCGCCGGTGTCCTGGCAGATCGGACGCCGACCCAAGGCGCACATGCGCGAATTGACGAGGATCTGCGCCATCGCCTGTTTTGCGCCCGGGTTTTCTTCCCGTTCCCAAGCGGCGGACATGGCGCGCACAAAGTCCTGCGGATGAAAATACGAGATGTATTGCAAGGCCTCGGCGATCGAAGCAATGAGGTCGTCTTCGCGAATGACGGGCATGTCAGGTCTCACTTACGCGGTGGATCACGTCTGTCACGCTACCATCGCGGTATTCCGACACGGCCACAACAGGGCCTTGCGGTTTTGGCGGCGGTTTGCGGGTCGCTTCGGCTGCGGCTCGTGCGCACAGATCCTCGATGGAGATTACGGGCAGCTGCGCATGCCGCAGGCGCTCTGCGAGTTCGGGCCGGGCCGGATTTACCGCGAGCCCCACGTCGGTCGCGATCAGATCCACCGTGGCGCCTGGGGTTGTGAGGCAGGTCACCTCGGGTACGATCTTGGGGAACCCCGCGGCATTGAGCTTTGTGGTGACGATCGTCAGCCGCGCGCCCTGTGCCGCATCCGCGTGACCGCCAGAGCCGCCCATAATGACGCCGCCCGTGCGGGTCGTGACGTTGACGTTGAACGCGAGATCCACCTCCGCAGCCCCCAGGATCACTGTCGAAAGCCGGTCCACCACCGCGCCGCCCACATGGGGCCCGGCATAGCTCGCTGCCGACATCGCCATGTGGTTGGGGTTCCGGGCATAGGACGCCGCCGCCGCGAGGTCGAAACACTGTACGTCCATGATCGACCGGAAAAGTCCGGCTTCCAGCATCTCCACATGAAAGCCGGTTATCCCGCCGCAGGCAAAGCTGCCGGTGATCCCGCGCGCGCCCATCTCGCGGCCCACCGAAGCGGCGGTGGCGAGCGAGATGCCGCCCGCGCCGGTCTGGAACGCAAACCCTTCCTCCAGAAGCCCGCTCGCGCGGATCGCGGCGGCGGTGTTCTCGGCGACGCCGAGGCTCACCGCATCCGTCGCAGGGCGAGTCGCCCCCGAGGCAATGCCCCCGGCATCGCCGATGGAGGTCACCTCGACCACATGGTCGACCTTGTCCTGCGCTATGTCGATGGGGCAAAGCGGGAAGGGCATCAGGCTGTCGGTGACAGCCACCACATGGCGGGCCGCTTCGACGTCCACCATCGGGTAGCCCAGCGTGCCGCACGCGGCGCGGCCCACACGGCCCGAGAGATTGCCCAACGCGTCCGCGGCGGGCGCGGCGACGAAGGCCACGTCGAGCGGCATTTCCCCGAGATCCAGCGCCCGCGCGCGTCCGCCATGGCTGCGTAGTATCACCGGATGGGGCAGTGCGCCCTGGCTGATGGCTTCGCCCACGGGGCCCGAGATGAAGCTTGCCGAGATGCGGGTAACGACGCCGGTGCGGATATGCGCGACGAGCGGTGCGTGGACCGGGAAGATCGAGGTCACGGCAAGGTGCAGATCGCGCAGGCCCGCGCGGGCGAGCACCTCCATCACCATGTTCAACACGCCGTCGCCATTGCGCAAGTGGTGGTGAAACGAGATCGTGTCGCCGTCCTTGAGCCCGGTTGCGGCAATCGCCGCCTCGATCGAGGGCACCCGCTTGTCGGGGGGCGGACGGCGCGTGGCGCGGGCGGTCCTGACCGGGCCGAAGCCGTCGATATGGACGGGCAGGTCAGGCATCGTCCTCTCCGAGCAGGGCGAGCATAAGGCGGGCGGATTCCTCGACGGGCTTGTCGATCATCTTGCCGTCTATCGTGCTGGCCCCGGCGGCCCCGCTTTCCACGGCAGCCATGACACGCCGCGCCCAGTCGATCTGCGCTTCGGACGGCAGGAAGGCCTCGCGCACGGGGGCGACCTGCGCGGGGTGGATCAGAAGCTTGGCTCCGAACCCCAGCTTGCGCGCGGCCTCGGCATCGGCGCGGACTTTGTCCGCGTCCTTCACCTCGGCGGTGATGCTTTCCACGGGCGGCTCGGCCCCGGCGAGACGCGACAGTGCGACAAGCCGCGAACGGGCATAGAGCAAAGGCTCCCATTCCGGCGCAGCTCCGAGGTCGAGCGAGAAATCCAGATGACCGAACACGGCGCGTCGCGCCATCGGATGCGACAGGATCTCGCCTACCGCTTCCAGCCCGGCCACCGTTTCGATCTGCGGCAGCAGCTCGGCCTCGCGCCCGACGACGTCGGCCACGCGGGCCAACACATCCCCATCTTGCGCCTTCGGGATCATCACCGCCCCGGCCTTGAGCCTGCCCAAAAACGCCAGATCCTCGGCGAAGAACGCCGTCGCCGCATCGTTGATGCGCACGGCCACCCGCGCCCAGTCGAGATCAGCGCCCAGGATCACCGCCCGCGCCTCGGCCTTTTTGTCCGGGCGCACCGCGTCTTCCAGATCGAGGATCACCCGATCCGCGCCGGACCCAAGCGCCTTCTCGAACCGCTCGGGTCGGTCGCCGGGAACGAACAGGTAGGTGATGGCAGCGCGCATGGTCGCGTCCTTTCGCCGGGCGGGATCAGATCGTCCGCCCGCCATCCACTTCGAAGATCGTACCTGTGATGAACTCCGCCTCGTCCGACGCGAGGTAGAGGCAGGCATTGGCGATATCTGCGGGTTCGGACATGCGGCCAAGCGGGATCGTCGCCACGAATTTCGCCCGGTTTTCGGGTGTGTCCGGGACGCCCATGAAGCTTTCCAGAAGCGCCGTGGCGCCGATCACGGGGGCCACGCAATTTACCCGGATCCTGTCAGGGGCCAGCTCTACCGCCATCGATTTCGACAGAAGGTTCACGGCCCCTTTGGTCGAGTTGTACCAGGTCAGGCCGGGACGGGGACGGATGCCCGCGGTGGAGCCGATATTGATGATGTTGCCGCCGCCTTGCGCGCGCATGACGGGCACGCAGGCCCGCGTCATGTGGAAGATCGAGCGCACGTTGATGTCGTAGAGGCGGTCGTATTCTTCCTCGGTCACTTCCATGATCGGCTTGTTCTTGTGGGTCCAGCCGGCATTGTTCACCACGATATCGAGGCGGCCATCAGGGCCTTGCGCGGCCTTCACAGCCGCCTCGATATCGGCGGCTTTCGTCACATCGCCCTGAACGGCCTTTCCGCCGATTCCTTTGGCCACGGCCTCTGCGCCGTCGCCATTGAGGTCCAGAATGGTGACCTTGGCCCCTTCGCGCGCGAAGGTCTCTGCGATGGCCGCGCCGAAGCCCGACGCGCCCCCTGTCACCAATGCCGTCTTTCCGTTCAGTCGCATATCTCAGAGCATCCCGATCTGTTGTTGCAGGCCGATATTGTCGATAGCGGGCCATTGTTCGGCGATTTTTCCGTCTTCCATGCGGAAGAAATCAAGGACCATCACGTCGAAACGCTTGTTCGATGCGGGATGGTCGCCGAAGGGGCCGGATTGCACGCCGCGGAAGCGCAGATGAACAAGCACCTTGTCGCGTTCGGCGATCACCTCCTGAATGTCCAGCTCGACCTCGGAGAAGGCGCCGAGCAGCACGTCGCCCAGATCGATCACGCCCTGTGGTCCTTTGACCTCGAAGGGCAGGGTGGTGTCCTGGCGGATATAGGTCTCGGCGACATTGGCATCGAGCCATACGCGATCCTGGGTGGCGAAGGCTTTGAAGTAGTCGCGGGCGCGCTGTTTGTTGGCGTCGAGCGTTGCTTGATCGGTCATGGTCTTTGTCCTTGAATGAAGGCTCAGGCAGCGAGGGTTTCGAAGCCCGCGCGGGGGAAGTGAACGTGGATGAGCCCGGTCTGGTCACTTTCGATAGCGAGCACGACCTCCTGTGCATCGGCGGCGACCAGCGTACCCGTCACGGGCACGCGGGCATTGTCGTCCGGCGTGACGGTGACGATGGTGCCGATTGTGAGGCCCGAGGGATCGTTATCGCCAATCGTGGGCGCGGCAGGCGTTGCAGCGAGGGCCGCGGCCAGCGCGTCTTCGGGCGTCGTATCCGTCTTGGAGCCGTGACCCACAGCTGCAATGCGCGCCATCCAGTCGGTGATCTCTGAGGACAGGTGCAGCTGGGCATCGATCGCCTCGGCCCCGGCATTGGCCCGCAGAAGCCAGAGAGAGTGGTAGCAGGTCAGGTCCGCCGCCGAGAGCGCGTCGCCCGTCAAGTAAGGCCCGTTCTCGCGCAGCATGGATGTCAGCCATTCGGACACCGCGCAAAGCTGTTGAACATAGGCAGGCAGGAGCGGCGCCATGGCCTCCTTGGAAATGTCGTAGCCCAGGTAATGCTCTTTGCGATCGCGCAGGAATTCCTCGGGCAGATGCTCGCCGATATGCGCGACCAGAACGCCGATGGCGGCCTTCCACGTCGCGCGGTCCCAGAACAGCGACAGCGCCTTGGCGATGCCTTCGCCTTGCGGGTAAAGCGTGGGCGAGGGCTGGATCCGCTCGAGCGCCCGGAAGATCACTTCCGTGTCGCAGTAGATGTCAGCGCCCACCTGCAGCACGGGAACCCGGCGATAGCCGCCGGTCAGCGCATCGAGCAGTGGGCGCGGCGGGACGGCCTCGACCACGCAGGATTGCCAGTCCAGCCCTTTATGGCCGAGCGCGAGACGGATCTTCTCGGAAAACGGCGAGAGATCGTAGTGGTGCAGGATGATGTCGGCCATGAAAAGCGCTCCTCTCGCTCGGGCTGGCTGGATGTGTCAGAGCGACGGTAGCATCGCGCTTTCACGGCGCGGAAAGACCGAAACTCTCCGGGCGCCATAGGGAAATCTTCTAGGCTGTGGCCGCTTTCGGCACGTTGGCTCCGCCGAACTCTCCGCGCAGGGCGGCGTCGTTTTCCCCAAGCGCGGGGACTGGCCGGTAGCGCGGGACCTCTCCGCGCACAACCGCACCCGGGGCGAGCATCTCGATCTTGCCTGCGCTCGTCTGCACTGAAATCAGCCGGTTCTGCGGATGTGTCATGAGATCTTCTAGGTCCGAGAGCCGACCGAAGGCTATTTTTGCGGCTTGCAGACGTTCGATCATGACCTCGCGGGGGTGGGCTGCGAAAACGGCGGCGACACGGTCTTCCAGTGCCGGGCGGTTCGCCACGCGCTCGGAGTTCGACGCGAAGCGCGGATCGGTGGCGAGGCGGTCATCCTCCAGCACTTCGGCGCAAAGCCGGGCCCATTCGCGTTCGTTCTGGATCGAGATCAACACTGCCTTGCCGTCGGCGCAATCATAGGCCCCGTAAGGCGCAATGGTGGGGTGTTTGAGACCGACACGGGCGGGCGGTTTGCCGCCATAGCGTGTCTGCAGATACGGCACGTTCATCCAATCGGCCATTGCGTGAAACAGCGACACTTCGATGGCGCGGCCCTTTCCGGTGCGTTCACGCGCGTAAAGCGCCTGCAAAATGGCCTGAAACGCGGTCATTCCGGCTGCGATGTCGCAGACCGACACACCCACACGGGCAGAGCCGTGTTCGGTGCCGTTGATCGCGCAAAGTCCGCTTTCAGCCTGAATGAGCAGGTCATAAGCCTTCTGATCCCGGTAGGGGCCGTCCTCGCCATAGCCCGAGATCGAGCAGCAGATGAGACGCGGATAGCGCTTGCAAAGATCCTCCGCGCCAAAGCCGAGCCGGGCCGCAGCGCCGGGTGCAAGGTTCTGGATGAAGACATCCGCCTCGGCCAGCATCCGCCCCAGAAGCGCGTGGTCGTCGGGGTTCTTCACATCGAGCCGGATCGATTCCTTGCCGCGATTGAGCCAGACGAAATAAGCGCTTTCGCCCTCGACAAGCGCATCGTAGCCGCGGGCGAAATCGCCCTCGTGGCGTTCGACCTTGATGACCCGGGCGCCTGCATCGGCAAGTCGGCCCGAAGCGTAAGGGGCTGCGACCGCCTGTTCGAGCGCCACCACCGTGATGCCGTCGAGATCTTGCATGGGCTGGCTCCTCTGCGTCTGCCTGACCTTGGTATCCCATGGCGGACAAAGACCGAGAAATACGCTCTTCCTCCTCGGGCTATAGGAAATTACTATAGGCGCCGGGAGGGACCGGGATGGACATCAAACAACTTCGCTATTTCATCGCGATTGCCGAGGAAGGCTCTCTTTCGGCGGCGGCCCAGAGGGTCAATGTGGCCCAGCCGTCGCTGTCGCAGCATGTTCTGTCGCTTGAACGCGACCTCGGCGTGAAGCTTCTGGAACGCTCGCCTCGTGGCGTGTCCCTCACGCAGGCAGGCGAGATCCTTCTGTCCCATGCGCGCGAGATTGCGGCATCGTTGGAAAACGCCGTCGAAGCGGTGCGCCAGTCCGGGCTGGAACCCATGGGCGATGTAAGCTTCGGACTGCCAAGCTCGGTCTCCATGGTGCTCTCTGTCCCGCTGGCCGAGACCGTGCGGCTCGAATTGCCGAAAGTGCGGCTTCGCGCGATCGAGGCCATGAGCGGCTTCATCCAGACCTGGCTTGCGGACCAGTCCATCGACCTCGGCATTCTCTACGATGTGAGCGCAGTGCGCCATCTCACGCATCGCGAACTCATGACCGAGGATCTGTTCTTCTTTTCCGCCCCCGATGCCTGGCCCTTCGATAGCCGCGCGGGCAGTGAGGTGCGTCTGTCCGAGATGGCCGACGTGGAGCTGGTCCTGCCGTCCAAGCATCACGGCCTGCGGATCATGATCGACAAATTCTGTCGTGGGCAGGGGGTACAGCTCAACGTGGCCACCGAGATGGACGCGCTCAGTCAGATCAAGACCATGGTCTCTCGTGGGTCGGGCTATACGATCCTGGCCCCTGCGGCTGCCATCGACTTCGTCGAACGCGGCGAGTTGATCATGGCCCCCATCGTCGAGCCGCGCATGACCCGGCCCGTCTACCTCGTGCGCAACCCGGGAAAGCCGGTGACGGCAGCAAGCCGCGAGTTGGAGCGGATCACCATCGAGGTGATTCAGGATCTCGTCGCACGCGGTATCTGGCGGGCCGAAGATCCGCCACGGATGACCGGCACCTAGCCTTCCGGTTCGAGGGTTACGGGAATGACGATGCGGTCGCGGCGCGGGGCCGTCATGTCGAGAGTGAGTGTCCACACGCCCATCATCTCGAAATGGATCGTCGCGGCATACATGCCGGGTGTATCCGTCGCCTCTGCGGGCACAGGGGCCATGTTATGGGCCATCGGCATCGACGGCATGGCGGTCGAGATGGTGAACTCGGCCCCTTCGAGCGGCGCATCATCGGGCCCCAGGACGATCTCGCAGCGATAATGCATCTCCATGCCGGTTGGCGCGCAATTGGCCTCGGCGGGGATGCGCTGCGCAAGGGCGGGACTGGCCAGCGTTACAGCCAGAAGTGGCAAGGTCAGTTTGTGACGCATGATATGTTCCTGTGTGGTTCGGGACGGAGCATTCTGGTTCGGATGTCGAGGGTCTGATCCGCAAGGCGTGCAGCGGCGGCCGCCTCCCGATCGGTCAGGATCATGGCCATGCCCTCCGCCTTGAGCGCGGCGAGCGTTTCAAAAGCCGCGCGGGCAGAGGCGGGCGACAGGCCGAGCGTCGGTTCATCGAGAAGCAGAAGCCGGGGCGCGGACATGAGGGCGCGGGCGAAGCTCAGCATCTGAGCCTCACCGCCCGAGAGAGTTCCGGCCTGCTGGCCGAGACGTCGGGCAAGGATCGGGAACCGCCCGAGCACGGCGTCCCTGCGGTGGCGCAGAACGGCACGCGGCAGACGGCCTGCGCCAAGGTCGAGGTTGTCGGACACGGTAAGGCTCGGGGACAGCAGTCGGCCTTCGGGCACCAGCGCGATGCCGCGCCGGGTATGGAAGGGCCGTCCCGTGACCTCCCTGCCGTCCCACAGGATCCTGCCCCCGGACGGTCGTTCGAGACCGGACAGCGCGCGGATCAGCCTGGATTTTCCGGTGCCGTTCGGACCAGTAACCAGGACCACTTCGCCGGGGGCCGCGCAGAACGTTATATCGCTCAGGACGATTTGGCCGTCCCGCGACAGGCAGAGATCGCGAACGTCATACATCGGCTGCCTCCCCCGTCAGATCGGCCCGCACCTCGGGACGTGCAAGCACGGCGTCGGCGGGCCCGTCGGCAAGAAGGCGGCCCGCCTCCAACACGGCAATCCGGGGGCAAAGCGCCCGCATCAGGTCGAGATCGTGCTCGATCAGGATGACCGTCCGGCCGGGCAGGATATGACGGGCGAGCGCGTCTTGCAGCAGCAAGGCTTCCTCGACCGTCGTGCCGGCCGCGGGCTCATCCAGAAGCAAAAGGCGCGGGTCTGTCAGATGCGCGCGGGCCAGTTCGGCCAGGCGCTGCTCCACCGGCGTCAGCTCGGCGGGCAAACGCATGGCGTGGCCTTCCAGTCCGAAAAGCGACAGGGCGGCCATGATCGCCTCGCGTGCCTCCCTGCGCGCGGCGCGGCTCTCGAAGAGGGGACGGGTGGCGTGATTGGCCGCGCGAAGGTTCTCGTAAAGGGTCATGCGCCGATAGAAACGGGGGGCTTGGAAGGTGCGCGCCATGCCGAGGCGCGCGCGGTCGGGCGGGCCGCATCTGGCGATGTCCTGCCCGTCAAGCCGGATGACGCCTTTGGCGCGATAATGACCGGTCAACACGTTGACGATGCTCGATTTCCCGGATCCATTCTGCCCGGCAAGGCCCAACGTTTCCCCCGGGTGCAGCGCCAAGGTCACACCATCGAGCGCCGTCAGCCCGCCGAAGCGGAGTGTCAGGTCCGTGATGTCCAGCGCCGCGCCCATGCCCGCCCCCTTGCAATGGTTGCCTCGTCCAGAATCCCGCGTGGCCGCCAGATGAGGATAAGCGCGACCAGTCCGCCGAAGACGATCATTCGGTAGGATGCGAGCGCGCGGAGGGATTCCAGAAGGCCGATATCGAGCAGCACGCCGAAGATCGGTCCGAGCGCCGTGCCAAGCCCTCCGATCAGGCCATAGGCGACCGCGTGCACGCCGGTCATGACGCTGAATTGTGCAGGCTCCACATAGGTCGCGAGATGGGCATAAAGCGTGCCGCCCAAGCCCGCGATGCCGCCCGCAGCCGCCGCCGCGCCGATCTTCCAGCGCAGGACGCGGATCCCTTGCATGCCCGCCAGGATCGGCTCTTCGCCAACCATCCGCAGCTGCGCCATGAGGTTGAGCCGCGCGGCAAGCGCGAAAGCGGCGAGCACGAGCCCGAGGCATGCCGCGATCAGCGTGAGATAAGCTCCGGGCGAGATCCCGACCTCGAAGGCCCAGCGAATATCGCGAAAGCCGTTGGCACCGTCGGGGCCGATCAGGTAGCCTGCGACGTCGCGCTGATAGGTGAAGACGTTCAGGCTCGCCCGGGTCAGTTCCGCGAAAGCGAGCGTGGCGATGGCGTAATGCACGCCAGACAGCCTGCTTGCGGGCCAGGCGACGAGCGCGCCGATGCCTGCTCCGAGGGCCGTGCTCCACAGCAGCGCGATCGGAAAGGGCCAGCCCCAGAGCGCCGTGGCGATGCCGCCTCCATAGGCTCCGAGCGCGAAATAGGCCTGTTGGCCGAAGCTGATCTCGCCGCCGATGAGCAAGATCCAGGCCGAGAGCGCGAGAAACGAGAAAAGCGCGATGTTCGACAGGATGGAGATCAGGAAGGGCGACATCTCAGAGCTTCCGCGCTGCGTCCGAGACAGGCACGCGAGCGAGCCCTCCGGGCAAAAGAACGAGACACGCGAAGAGTGCGCCGTAGACCACGATCTCGCGCGCGGAGGCGCCGAGATACCATTGCGCCTGCGCTTCGACGATCCCGAGCGCAAGGCCGCCCAGAAGCGCGCCACGCAATGAGCCAAGGCCTCCGATCATCATGGCGACGAGGCCTTTCATCGTGGCCCACAGACCGAATTTCGGGGTGATCTGGCCGTCATTCGCCGCGATCAAGATCCCCGCAATCGCGCCGATGAGTGCCGCCAGAAGAAACGTCAACATCGCCACGCGCCGGGTGTCCACACGCGCGGCCGCGGCGGCCTCCGGATTGTCCGCAAGGGCGCGCATCTCCAGCCCGAAATGCGTGTGGTAGAGCAGCCTGTAAAGGATCAGCAGCGTGAGCACGGCACAGGCGAGGATCAGCAGATCGTTGCCCTGAATATACAGCTCTCCGACGCTCAGATCCGGCAAGATCGGGAAAGCGGGGTAGGCGGTTGTGCGGACGGGAAAGGCCAGGGCTACCGCCTGTTCGAGCTGCATCCAAAGCGCGAAGCTCGACGCCATGGATGCAAGCGCTGCATCCCCCCGGATTGCCGCAAATGACAGCCTCTCGACATAGGCCGAGGCGAGGATTGCGCCCGCGAATGTCGCGAGCGCGGCACCAAACAGTCCGGTTTGCCATTGCGCATGGGCGAAGGCCCCCAGAAAGACCCCCACCATGATGGACGGCCCGAACGCGATGTTGAGCCGACGCATGACGCCGAAGATCAGCGTGAAGCCGGTGGCGAGGAGCGCATAGGCGGCCCCCGCCGCAATCCCGTCGATGGTGTTCTGGACGAGATCGAGCACGAGTCCCTCAGCCCGCCTTGCGCGCCCCGAGATAGGCGCGATGGATGACCTCGTCATGATCGACTTCGCCCGGATTGCCCGAGAAGGTCACGCGGCCCTGTTCCAGAAGGTAGAAGGTATCGGCGTATTTCAGTGCCATATGGGCGTTCTGCTCGACCAGGAAGATCGTGCGGCCCTCATCGCGCAGCTTGCCGATGATCTCGAAGATTTCCTCGACGATGATGGGGGCGAGGCCCGTGGACGGCTCGTCCATCAGCAGGATCTTGGGACGCGCCATCAACGCCCGGCCCACCGCGAGCATCTGCTGCTCGCCGCCCGAAAGTGTCCCGGCCAATTGTTCGGCCCGTTCCCGCAGGCGCGGGAAGCGGGTCAGCACGTCTTCGAGATCGCCCTCGACACCGCCCTTTTCCTTCCGCCGGGAAAACGCGCCCGCGACAAGGTTGTCGCGCACGCTCATGTCCGGGAAGACAAGCCGGTTTTCCGGTACGGTCACGACGCCCTTCTCGACGATCTGGTGCGGCTTCAGCCCGCGGATTTCCTGCCCGTCGATCTTCATCGATCCGGTCTGCGCCTTGAGGATACCCGCGATGGACCAGATCAGCGTGGTCTTGCCCGCGCCGTTGGGGCCCAGAAGGCAAGTCAGCCCGCCGTCGTCGATATCGAGGGAGACGCCCTTGAGCGCGGCGATCTTGCCGTAAGACGTTTCGATGTCGCGGATCTCAAGCATCTGCCAATTCCTTTTCCTTCTCTGCGCCGCTGCCCAGATAGGCCGCCCGCACTTCGGCGTTTTCCTGCACTTCCGCGGGGGTGCCTTCGGCGATCTTGCGGCCGAAGTTCAGAACCGCGATGCGGTCGGTGATGCCCATGACAAGTTCCATCATGTGCTCGATCAGAAGCACGGTCACGCCCCTGTCCCGCACTGCGCGGATGCGTTCAGCCAGCAGCTGGCCGTCTTCCAGGCTCGCGCCCGCCGCAGGTTCGTCCAGCAAAAGGATGCGGGGGTTCGAGGCGAGCGCGCGCGCCATTTCGAGCCTGCGCATCTCGCCGAACGAGAGGTTGCCCGCGAGAACGTCGCGTTTCGACAGAAGCCGCGAGAAGTCCAGCAGCTCATCGATATCGCCGCCATGCTCGCCGCCGGGTTTGAACCAGCGTGACAGGAAGTGCTGGCGGCGCTGCTCGTGGCCGTTCTGCGCGACCCAGAGGTTCTGGGCCACGGTCAGATTGCCGAACAGGCGAATGTTCTGGAAGGTCCGGGCAACGCCCTGACTGGTCCGGGCGTGCTGGGGCAGGGCCGTCAGATCCCTGCCATCCAGCATGACCGTCCCGGTCGTTGGCGTATAAAGTCCGGTGATCAGGTTGATCGTCGTGGATTTGCCGGAGCCGTTGGGACCGATCAGGCCGAAGATCTCGCCTTCATGGATCGTCAGGTCTATGCCGTCCACGGCCCGGACGCCGCCGAAATACTTGGACAGGTTTTCAAGCGTCAGCATCACGATTCCTCCTTGAGGGTAAGCGCG
This sequence comes from uncultured Roseivivax sp., assembly GCA_964612785.1. Classification (GTDB taxonomy): domain Bacteria; phylum Pseudomonadota; class Alphaproteobacteria; order Rhodobacterales; family Rhodobacteraceae; genus Roseivivax. Next base: position 14,675 of record CAZTEV010000001.1, read on the forward strand.
CTCTCACGCGCGCGGCGCTTGAAGAGCCGGGGCATTTGTTCGCCCAGGAGACCCGTGGGGCGGAAGTTCATCGCGACCACGATCAGTGCCCCGAAAAGCAGCGAGCGCCAGTCGCCCAGGAACCGCAGGCCCTCGACTAGCAGACCTTGCACGAAGATCACGGCGATCAGCGTGCCGAACACCGAACCGAGGCCGCCCAGGATCGGGTAGGCGATGGCGAATGTCGCGAGAAGCACGCCGAAGACGAGGTGTTCGATATGGGTCACGGTATGGGCATAGATGCCGCCCCCCATGCCTGCGATCAGGCCCCCGGCCGTCATCGCGCCGACCTTCACGGCCGTCAGGTTGAGGCCGATCGACTGGGCCGCCGTCTCGTCATGCCCGACCGCGCGCAGGACCGCGCCTGCCCGCGTGCTGTCGATCCAGTAAAGCGCGGCCATCACCAGCGCGACCACGATCCAGATGAAGCCCGTGACCTCCCAGATCTCCCAGCCGTTTTCCGGGAAGAAGCGGATCGAGCGGAAACCCTCGGCCCCGTTCGGGCCGACCATTTCGCCGCCACGCTCCACCTGCCAGGTGAAGTTGAAGAAAAAGAGCCGCACCATTTCCCCGAAGGCCAGCGTGGCAACCACCAGCATCAGGCCTTTGACGCGCAGCGCCGGAAAACCCACGATGCAGGCGACGATGGCGGTGGCAAGGCCTGCAATCAGGATGGCGGGAATGATGTGCAGGCCGAACATCGCCGTGCACATTGCGGCCACATAGGCTCCGATGGCGTAGAAGCCCGCTTGCGCCATGCTGACCTGCCCGGTCAGCAGGACCACATAGGCCGACAGACCCAGAAGCGTGTGGACGCCGATGATCTGCGCAAGACCGAAATAGAAATCCATGGATCTTTCCTCCGTCAGTCGCGCGCCGAGACCGAGCCGAACAGGCCGCCGGGACGCAGGGTCAGGAACAAAAAGAGCAGGAGCATCACGTAGATGTCGCGCTCGGTGACGCCGCGCAGAAGCAGGAAGATGTTCTCTGCCGCGCCGACGATGAGCCCGCCGATGATCGCGCCCGGGATCGAGCCCAGACCGCCGATCACGACCACGATCAGGCCCTTCACGGTCAGGCCCATGGCGATGATCGGCGACAGCACGCCCACCGCGGCGGCGGTCATGGCGCCTGCGATGCCGCCCAGAACGCCCGCGATGGCGAAGGTCAGCATGTTCACGCGCGTCGTGTCGATGCCGCAAAGCTGCGCCGCGCGCGGCTGCTGGCTGACCGCGCGGGTCGCGAGGCCTAAGGGCGTGCGGTAGAGCAGCCAGAACAGGATCGCCATGGCGACGACGCACATGAAGAAGACGAACAGCAGATCGCCCCGCACCCAGATGTCGCCCAGCTCGAAAATCGCGTCACGGAACACCGACGGGTAGGGATAGGGCAGGCCGTGGCTCGCGTGGATCACCACTTCGTCGATGAACAGAAGCATGCCCACCGAGGCGAGAAGCGAGGCCATGGGATAGTTCTCGGGTGTGAAGCGGAAGCAGCACAGATAGACCACGAGACCGATGAGGCCGGAGCCGACCGCTGAGGCGAGGAACACCACGGGCGGCGGCGCATCGAAGCTCAGAAACAGCACGAGGCCGATATAGGTGCCTGCCAGCGCGGCGGCGCCGTAGGCGAGGTTGAGCTTGCGCATCACGCCGAAGATGAGGGTGAAGCCGATCCCGATCAGCGCGTAGGTGGTGCCGAAAAGCAGGCCGTCCACCAGCGACTGGATCAGGTCGATGAAGAAGAAATATTCCATGGGTGCCTCTTGGAAAGAGCAAGGTCAAAGGCCCCGGAGACGTGGGAGAGAACGCCTCCGGGGCTCTGTTGGTCAGCGTCAGCTGCCGGGCTCGTGCAGCACTTCCCAGCTTCCTTCCTGGGCATGCACGAAGACATACGGCTTGACCGCCTCGCCATCCGGCATACGCTTGTTCATGCCCAGAAGGCCGCCCACTTCCTCGAGCGCGGCAAGACCGTCACGGATCTTGCGCCGGTCGGATTCGACGTATTCCGCGCTGCCGTTGATCTGCGCGGCCTCAATGACATCCTTGAGGATCATCATGTTTTCCCACGCGGCCGCGGAGTGCAGATCAAGCGCGCCGCCCTTTTCTGCCACGGCGTCCGCGGCAGCGGCCGCAGCTTCGTTCACGGGCGCGAAGGAGGTCGGGATCGTCAGGCCCTGGGCCTCGTTGGCGCAGCCCGTCAGCGTCTCGAGCGACGAGGACGAGGTCAGACCGACGAGCACCTTGGGCTCGATCCGCTGGCGCGACATCTCACGCAGCATGCCGCAGGTGGTGAAGGGGTGCGCGGAGATCGCCACCACATCCGGCTCGGCCCGGCGCATGCCGCGCGCCTGGTTCGAGAAGTTGGTGTCGTTCAGGAGCCACTGGGCTTCGCCTACGACCTCGAAGCCATGCTTCTCGGCAGCGGTCTTCATGACCGAGTACCAGGTGAAGCGGGAATGGGCGAAGTCTTCCTCCACGCCGCCATAGATGGTCTTGGCATCGGGATGGGTTTCGCGGATCCAGGCGAAGAGGTTGTCGTACATCGCGGCCTCGGAGGGCGTGTTCCGGAACACCCATTCCGAGATCCCCGCAAGGCCGCCCTTGATCGCCACATCGGTGAAGATCGGGAATTGCAGCCCCGTATCGCCTGCATCGTCCACCTTGGCCTGCAGAATGCCGAAGAGCGGCTCGGCCACGTTGGAACAGGTCGGACCAATCGCGACGAGGGCATCCGTCGACGCAATCCGGCGCAGCACGGAAATGCCTTCTTCCGCGTTGCAGCGGTCATCGTAATATTCGGTCTCGATCATCGCTTTCGAGCCGTCAGCAAGCGTGACGCCGCCGTCGGCATTGATCTTTTCAGCCGCCGCGGACATGGCCGCGTGCGAGTTTTTGCCGAAGATGCCCACGACGCCCGAAGCGGCTCCGAAGCCGGGGATCTTGATCGTGGTTTCGGCTGTCGCAGCGGTGGCGACCCCCAGGGCAAGCGCCGATGCGGTCAGCAAGGTTGAGAGTTTCATTCGGTCCTCCTCGAACTCCTTTGATCCGGCATTGGGCGTATGAACCGCCCGGTCCTCCTCGTGCCGGCCAATCCAGTCTGACGCGCGTCGCGCCGTCGGGCCAAAGACGAAAATACCATGCCAATTAGAGGAAATTTTTATACCTTGGCGGGAAGGGCCAGCGGGGCTGTGGCGGCGGTCCCCATCAATCATTGAAATTTCAAGAAAAATTCGGGAATTTTCGCCGATTTCCCGTGGCGCTCCGGATTTCCCGAGTAGCGGTATAGGAAATTCGTATGGGGCGTAGACCGGAAACGTATTTGCGCGACGCCCCTACAGGATTGAGGGTGGTGGCCAAGCTGACACACGACGAGGACGGCGCTGCAATGGGCGAAAGACTGAAAGACAAGGTGGTGTTCTTCACCGGCGCAGGGGCCATCGGGCCCGGTTGGGGCAACGGCAAGGCCGCCGCTGTTGCGATGGCGCGTGAAGGTGCGAAGATCTACGCGCTCGACATCAATCGCGACGCTGTGGAAGAGACCGCCAAGATCATCCGCGACGAAGGCGGAACGGTCGAAACCGCTGTTTGCGACGTCTCCAAGGCCGATCAGGTCGAAGATGCCGTCAAGGATTGCATGGACAAATTCGGGCGCATCGACGTGCTCGACAACAATGTCGGCATCATCGATCCCGGCGGGCCGGAAGATCTGAGCGAGGCGCAATGGGATCGGCTGATGGCGATCAACGTCAAGTCGATCTACCTGACGTGCCGCAATATCCTTCCGATCATGGCCGAGCAGGGCAAAGGCTCGATCATCAATATCTCGTCCATCGCTTCGACCCATTCGCTGGGCTACAGCTGCATCAGCTACTCGGCCTCGAAAGGCGCGGTGAATGCCTTCACCCGCGACATTGCGCTGAACTATGGCCCCAAGGGGATCCGTTGCAATTCCATCCTGCCGGGGTTGATGAACACACCCTTGATCCACGCAGGCAACGTCACCTCCGTCTACGGCTCGACCGAGGCGATGGTCGCGGCGCGCGATGCGCTGGTGCCGCTGGGCCAGATGGGCGATGGGTGGGACGTCGCCTGGGCGTCGGTTTTCCTGGCGTCTGACGAGGCCAAGCACATCACCGGGATCGAGCTTGTCGTCGACGGCGGCATCACCCTGAAAGTGAAGTGAGGACGCGCGCCATGCATCTTTATATCAACACCACATCGCCCTTCGTCCGGCTTGTCCGCCTCGCTATCGAGGAGAAGGGGCTTTCGGGTAACGTGACGACCGAGATCGTCGATCCCTGGGGCGATCCTCCGGCCTTTCTCGACGCGAATCCTGCCGGCCGGGTGCCGGTACTGACCACCGATGACGGTCACGTCATCTCGGAGGCGCATTTGATCCTGCGATACCTGGACGAGATCGCGGCGCCCAGGATCTTCCCCTCTGAAGGGCTGGCCGAGACGCTGGCGATGGCGGGCCCTGTGCTGGGCGCGATGGAGGCGGCCACCGCGCTTATCATCGGCCGCAAATCGTCCGACAAATTCGACAGCGACATGGTCGGCTCGAAACGCTGGCGCACCATGGCCGAAGGTCTTGCGCGGCTCGATGCCAAGCCGCCACGCGATTTCGCCGACCGGCCCGACATTGCCAATTTCGCGGCGATCACGGCGCTCGACTACATCGTGTTTCGCTTCACGGACCGAGACTGGCTGGCCGACCTGCCGAAGCTCAAGGCCTGGCGCGAACGGCAGGCGGGGCATCCCTCTGTCGAGGCGACCATGCCTTATATCTGAGCCGCCTTCCGTGCCCTTATTCGACACCCAGACGAAGCGATCCGAACGATGAACACTCAGACCAAAGTCAGCTCTGCCACCGCCACCGGCCAACTCGATCACTGGATCGACGGGGCCTCCGTCGCGCCTGAGAGCGGCGACTATATCGGCAATGTCAGCCCGATGACCGGTCAACCCGGTATCGCCGTTGCCGATGGCAGCGCCGAGGATGTGGCCCGTGCCGTTGAGGCGGCAGAGGCGGCCGCCGACGGTTGGCGGCGCTACCCTGCCGCGGATCGCGGACGTTTGATGATCGCGCTGGCGCACAAGATGCGCGAGAACAAGCAGCGCCTGGCCGAGATGGAGCGCGAAGATACCGGCAAGCCCATGGCGGGCGCGCTCGCCGAGATCGAGGGCAGCATCGCCTATTTCGAGTTCTACGGCAGCCTCGTCTACATGCCCACGGGCGAGATCCTGGACGTGGCCCCCGATCAACACGTTTTCACGAAGCGCGAACCCTATGGCGTGATCGGGGTCATCACGCCCTGGAACCTGCCGCTCAATCAGGCGGCGCGCGCCATCGCGCCGGCGCTTGTCGCGGGCAATACCTGCGTGGCGAAACCCTCCGAGATCACCTCGCAGACCACGATCGAGATGGCCTGCATGGCGTCCGAAGTCGGCTTCCCGAAAGGCGTCATCAACATCGTGCTCGGCACCGGGCTCAAGGTCGGCGAGGCGATCGTGCGCCACGACGCGGTGCGCAAAGTGGCCTTCACCGGCTCGGTGGGTGTGGGGCGCGCCATCGGCCATATCGCGGCGGAGCGGATCATTCCGCTCACGCTCGAACTGGGCGGCAAATCGGCCAATATCGTCTTCGATGACGCCGATATCGAGCTGGCGGCTCAGGAATCCGTCAAGGGGTTCACGCTGAATGCCGGTCAGGTCTGTTCGGCCGGCACACGCCTGCTGGTGCAGCGCGGGGTCTATGACCGCTTCGTCGAGGAGCTGGCGAAAGTCACCGCCACGATGAAGCCGGGCGAGAATCTGGGCCCGATCATCACGCCCGCGCAATTCCAGCGGGTGCAGAGTTACTTCAAGGTCGCCGAAGAGGATGGAGCCCGCCTGGTCGCAGGCGGGAAGGTGGCCAGCGTCGACGGGCAGGAGGGCGGCTTCTACATCGAAGCGACGGTCTATGCCGATGTCGACAACCAGATGCGGATCGCGCAGGAGGAAATCTTCGGGCCGGTCGGGGTCGTGATCCCGTTCGAGACCGAAGAGGACGCGATCCGCATCGCCAACGAGTCCGATTACGGTCTGATCGGCACGCTCTGGTCGCGGGATGTCAGCCGCTGCCTGCGCGTCGCGGACCGGATCGATGCAGGGCAGATCTTCGTCAATGTGTGGAACACCATGTCGGTGCAGACGCCTTTCGGCGGCCACAAGAACTCGGGCTACGGGCGCGAGAAGGGGATCGAGGCCATTCACCATTACAGCCACACCAAGACCGTGACGATGAAGATCTGACCGGCGGACGGATGCGCGTGACAGGAGAGGGCAGGAGATGACGGAACTGCGCCTCGTCGGAACGCGCCCCGAGCCCGATGCCACGAACGGGATCTTTGTGGGCGGGCGCTGGGTGCTCGGTGCATCCGGCAAGACGCTGGAGGCGCGCAACCCCGCGACCGGTGCGCTTGTCGGGACCATGGCCGCGGGCAATGCCCAGGATGTGGACCGCGCGGTCGCGGCTGCCCGGCGCGCGGCGCAGAGCGGCTGGGGCACGGCCTCGGGGCTGGAACGCGGGCGTGTCCTGGCGGCGGTTGCGGCGGCGATCCGCGCGGCAGCTCCCGATCTCGCTCGGCTCGAAGCGACCGATACCGGAAAGCCGCTTGCAGAGGCCGAAGGCGACATCGCTGCGGCGGCGCGATATTTCGAATTCTATGCCGGCGCGGCCGACAAGATACATGGCCAGAGCTTCACCGATCCGGAGGGTCGTCTTGCCGTGGTCGAGCGGATCGCTCATGGGGTTACCGGGCATATTATCCCGTGGAATTACCCCGCGCAGATGCTGGGCCGGTCGGTCGCGCCCGCGCTTGCAATGGGCAATGCGTGCGTTCTGAAACCCGCCGAGGATGCCTGCCTTGTGCCCCTGCGCCTGGCCGAAATCGCCTGCGATGCGGGTCTGCCCGCCGGTGCGCTGAACGTTGTGCCGGGCAAGGGCGCGGTGGCAGGGGCGGCGCTTTCGGCGCATCCCGATCTCGATGCCATCGCCTTCATCGGCTCGCCCGAGGTGGGCGCGCTCGTTCAGATCGCGGCGGCACGCAATCATATCGGCTGCACGCTGGAGCTTGGCGGCAAGAGCCCGCATATCCTCTGCGCGGATGCCGATCTCGATACGGCGATCGCAGCCATCGTTGCCAATATCGTCCAGAATGCCGGGCAGACCTGTTCCGCGGGGAGCCGCGTTCTGTGCGAGGCCGCTCTGCTGGACGAGGTCGGTGCGCGGCTTCGGATTGCGTTCGGGACGCTCATCGCCGGGGCGCCGGAAGCGGGATCGGATCTTGGCCCGCTCATATCGCTCACGCAGAAGCGCCGGGTGGAACGCTATTGTCGCCAGGCCGAAGCCGATGGCATCCCGCTGATTGCCGAGGGCAAGATCGCGCCCGACGCGCCCGCCGCGGGGCATTTCGTGGCCCCGCGCGCCTATGGGCCGGTGCCGCCCGAACATATCCTTGCCCGCGACGAAATCTTCGGCCCGATCCTGTCGATCCAGACCTTCGAGGGCGACGCCGAGGCCGTGAAACTTGCAAATGACACCGAGTACGGGCTTGTGGCCAATATCTGGTCGCAGGACACCGCACGGGCCATGCGGATCGCGCGCGCGCTGAAAGTGGGTCAGGTCTTCATCAACGGCTATGGGGCGGGAGGCGGGGTCGAACTGCCCTTCGGCGGGATGAAGGGATCGGGCCATGGTCGCAGCAAGGGCCTTGAGGCGCTGTATGCCATGAGCACCACCCGCACGCTGATCCTGGACCTAAATGCGCCGGTTCTTTGATGGCGTTTCAGGTGCTCCCGCGGTTCGACGTCGCCATTTCGAACCATGTCAACGGCGAGCACGGACGTGCCCGCAGACGAAGCTTCAAGGTCAGTCGGGCCGCCGCTCTTACGGGTGGCGCCCACTGCACTGGTAAAGGGCAGGGCCATCCGTCCGGCTGAGACGTCTTCGCATTCGCGTTCCGGCACGCCGGGCTGGAAAAGGCCAGTCGCACTCAAACGGCAAGTGGCCTGACCCGGCAGCTTGACCGGCGCGGAAACATGATCGCCTGAACCTGTGGCGTCAGCCCCGCCGCCCCACAGCTCCGGTCAGACGATCCCGCCGCCTGCGCCCGTCACGGCGGGGCGTTCCGCCGCAACGCGGGCGCGGTAGCCTGACAGCCGATAGGGATCGATCGAGGCGATGACCATGGCCGACAAAGTCATGCACCTTGAGACCGAAGCGCTTGGCCCCATGATCGCGCGCGTCGAGGGCAGCCGCAATTTCGCGCCCAATGACACGGTCTATGCCTCGCCCGTCGAGGGGCGCGAGGTCCTGTTTCGGTAAGCGTGGGACCGAAGATTGCACCTTGGGGATCTCCCGGCCCATCACGCGCCGGCGCGATCCAATGCCAGGATCGCGACGCCGATGAAGGCAAGCAGGGACGCCAGAAGAAACCGCAGTCCCGGGCGCGGTTCGGATCGGAGCACGAAGCCCGCAAGCCAGGCGGCGAAGAACATCTCGATCGAGGCGATGATCGCAACCGCCGTCACGGAGGTGAATTTGAGCGCGGTGAACTGGGCGATCTGACCAAGCGATATGGCCCCCGCGGCAAGGGCCTGCCAGCGCGTGGGCCTGCGCAGCACAGCGCGGAGCTGAGCGCGGAACTGGGCATTGAAGGGGGCCAGGGCGCAGAAGACGGAAAGCCCCACGATCGCGCCGATGAAGGTGCCCGCAAGCGGGTCTGGCAGCCAGACCATGCCGAATTTCCGCGTCACATATGCGCCGCCGTAACTGGCTGCGGAGCCCACGCCAAGCAGGCGGCCGGTCATGCGATCCTTGCGCTGTGCCGCATCGGTCTCTGCCTGCGGGCTTGCCGGTGCGGCCAGGAGCACGAGGCCCACGCCCGCGAAGACCAGCACGATGGCCACGGCAATGGCGAGCGTGACGCGCTCTCCGAGGAAGAGAACGGCCATGAGCACGGCGAAGATCGGGATCAACCGGCGAAAAAGGGAGCTTTCAACCGCGCCCGTCAGCTCGATCGCGCGGAAGAAGAAGACGCGCCCCATGACGGTCGCCAGAAGACCTGCCACGCAGAAATATGCGATCCCGGCCCACAGGCCTTCCGACGGGGCTGGCAGCGGATGTCCTATGACGAGCCACAGCAGCCCCGAAAAGGCGGCAGTCAGCAGGATGGACAGGACAACCGCCGTGCCTCGGCCGCCGTTTTCCCGTGCATCCTGCGTGACGGCGACGGAGCCGAACGCATAAAGCAGGGCCGCCGCCACCGCGAAGGCTTCTCCGATCATCGGACGATGTCCTTGCAGCTATGCGGGGCGTCGAAGGGGGGGCGGGAAGGTGTATCGGTCATGGTCTTCGATGCGGGGCCGGCAGGCAGGCCCAGGGGGCACAGTCCGCGCCGTCTTGAGGGGCGCGCGCGCGACTGGCAAGCCGGGTTGACCGGGCACCACCTTTGCAGGAATGGCACGTCGGTTCAGAGGCTAAAGGGCATGTCCGGTTACGCATCACCCGGCATGAAGCCAGGCGTATAGCCTGCGTGTCAGCCAGGGCACGATGAAGGCGGTGGTCAGGCCTGTCAGGATGATCGCGATGATCAGAAGGCGCAGCGCCTCGGGCATCTCCGCGGTCAGTGGCGAGAGAAGCGTGACCAGCACGATCAGTGCCGGATAGACGGCCACGAAACTCATGACCCACCGCTTCCAGAGCCGCGGCGGTTTCGGCGGGCTCGGCATGGAGACGATGGGATCGAACCAGATGCTGGACCCGGCCATCTGCTGGCGCGAGATATCCGCGATGGCCATGGCGTCGATCTCAGCAAGGCGCTGCGCGCGCTCGGGCGAGGCGCGCCAGGCCTCGAGGTCGGCCATACTGCGAAACCGCGCAATGATGAAGAAATCCGTGCCGAGCCCGCCATCGCGGCGGATCACGTCGAGATGCAGGAACCCCTCGGCCTGCTCAAGCTGATCGTTCAGCCCGGCGAGCTTCGCGGCGCAGGCCTCGGCATCTGAATGCGCGACACGCAGGGCCACGAACAAGGCGCTGCTGGCGTCGCTGAGCATGTTCGCGTCGAGCATGGGGCAGTGTCCTGTCTGTCTTTGGTCGTTGCGCGGGGTGGGGTCGGGCGCTGACATGAAAGCGTCCACCCCCGGAAAACCGGGAGCGGACGAAACCGGGCCGGAGGATGAAGCCCGGGCGGGCTTTACTCCGCCGCCTGCGAGGCCGGGTTGCCGGGCGCGACCAGGGTGCGCCAATCGACATCCTTGGAATAGACGCCCTCATGCGAGGCAATCTGCGCTTGCGGGATGTCGGAATCGGTGCCGATCGCCCGTCCGCCGTCTTTCACCTTCTGCGCGGCATCGGCCATCAGGCGCCGGAACTCCACGATGGCCAGGTCGGACGCGCCGAGCGTGTCGGTGTGGCGCTGAACGCGGCTGCCCATGGACACCCACATGATGATGTCCTCGTTGGGAATGCCCGGAACGCCGGTGAAATGGCCTTCCTTCATCCACTCGCGGTCCTGCATGAAATCGTTTTCCAGCGTGCGCTTGGTGCGCCACTTGTGATCGAGATCCTTGCCCGGCACCGCGTGATTGAAGGCGCGCCATTCATCGGTCGAGGGGACGTTCGGGCCGCCCCAGGCGACGAAGTGGAACGCGGTCTCGTCGTCGTTGATCGGCACGATCACGCTGGCCACCTTGTAATTGTTGTTCGGCGGAATCAGCGAGTAATAGGGCGCGACGAATTCGGTCACCCGCAGGTAATGGTGCGTCTTGGCCTTCTTGATGGGCTTGCGGATCGCCGCGTAATGGAAGCCGTAGCTGGTGGTCTCGGTCTGCATGCGGGGCGATTTGTCGGTCGACGGGCGGTACCAGGACTTGTCGTCCGAGGCAGCGCTTTCGACCTTCGCGGGCTTCATGGTCGAGGAATGCAGCGAGGAGCTGTGCGCGCTGTCGATCTGGCCCTCGTGGATCTGCGCCCAGTTCGCGGGCACGCGGATCTTCAGAATGGAGACCGGCGTGTCCTCTTCGGGCGCGAAGGCGGGCGGCTGGAACTCCGGCATGTCTTCCTTCTCGCCGAGCCACGCCCAGACGAAACCGCCCCATTCGCGCACCGGGTAGGAGCGGGCCTTGACCTTGTCCATCAGCGGGCTGCCCTCGGGCTCGGAGGACATGGCCACGACATTGCCGTCAACGTCCATCTTCCAGCCGTGATACAGGCAGCGCAGGCCGCAATCCTCGTTCCGGCCGTAGACAAGCGAGGCCTTGCGGTGCGGGCACAGCTCGTCGAGCATGCCTAGACGGCCTTTCGTGTCGCGGAATGCCACATAGCTTTCGCCCAGCACCTCGACGCGCAGCGGCTTGCCGTCATTCTCGGCCACTTCTTCCATCAGGCAGACAGGCGTCCAGTGCTGGCGCATCAGCTGCGCCATGGGGGCTTCTCCGGTGACGCGGGTCAGAAGCTCGTTTTCTTCGTATGTCAGCATATCGTCCTCCTCCGGGTCGGTGAGTTAGAGCTTTGGAATAGTCTTAGCAATCTAAGATTATGAGTCAAGTCGTTCAACGCGGACTTGACGGGTGATGCGGCCCGGGACTGTCGCGCCCGGATATCGCGTGGATGGTCGATCAATTGTGCAGCCAGGAGGCCAGTTTCCGGTTCAGATAGGGCAGGACAAGTCCGGTCGAGAGCCCGGTGAGACAAAGCGCGATCAGAAACAGCGTGACCGGCGTCGGCAGTCCCGGCGCGAGACTTTGGGCGAGGTAGACCAGCACGACGAGCGGGGGATAAATCGCGATCATCGTGAGGGTCCATCGTTTCCAGAAAGGCGGCGCGACTGGACGCGCTGTGTCTGCGATCCGCGCTGCGCGATCAGGCTGGCTGCTGTCGGGCAAGATAGGCTCCCTCGGGGTTCGAGTTCGGGCTCCGCTTGGCGCGGAAGTTCGGAGGGCGCCCGTCCGGCGCCCTCCGAAGGATCAATGTCACGCGGTCTCGTTCACGGCAGTGCCGTCGGCACGCATCATCATGAAGTAGCGCACCATCATGCCGAGAAGCACCACAATGCCGATCAGCGACACGAGCACCCAGGGGGTGACCGCCGCAACCGCTGCGACGACGAGCAACAGCCGCTCCACCGTCTTCAGCTTTGTCCCGATCGCCCCTTCGATCGACATGCCGATCCCGGCTGTCGCGAGGATACCACCGAGCACGGCGATCGCGTTTGTCAGCGGATCGGCCTGCAGGATCAGCCCGGGATTGGCCACGAAGGCAAAGGGCAGAAGGAAGCCGATGGCCGCCAGCCGCACCGCGGAGAAGGCGATCTTGAAGGGATCTTCCTCGGCGATGGCCGCCGCGGCCAGTGCCGCCACCGCAATCGGCGGTGTGAGCGCGGACAGGATCGCGAAGTAGAGCAGGAACATGTGGCTCTGCAGGATCGGATAGCCAAGCTCGGCCAGGGCCGGGCCCACCAGAACGGCGGCGAGGATATACGCGCTGGGTGTCGGCATTCCGAGCCCCAGGATGATCGTCACGACGGCGGCGATGATCAGCGTCACCACGGGCTGTTCGTTGCTGATCGTCAGGATCACGTTCGCGGCCTTCATGCCGAGACCCGTCATCGACAGGCCGCCGATCACCAGACCTGCAGCCGCACAGGCCCCGGCCACGGGCAGGATTCGCAGCGTGGTCTCGCCCAGCCCCTCGACGATCTGCCAGGCCGTGAGCCGTGTCGCCTTGAGCAGCATGGACGCGCCCACGGCCCCGATCACGCCGATCCCCGCAACGAAGGTCGGGGAATAGCCGACCATCAGCGCCACGACGATGCCGATGATGGGGATCAGGAACACCCAGCCGGTCTTGAAGGTCTGTGCGGCGGTCGGGATCTCGTCGTCGGAGGGCCGCAGATTGTTGTTCACCGCCCGGAAATGCACCTGCGTGAACACGCCCAGATAGTAGAGAAGGGCTGGCACCAGAGCCGCCAGAACCACCTGCTGATAGGCGGTGCCGGTATATTCCGCCAGGATGAAGGCGGCAGAGCCCATGATGGGCGGCATCGCGCTGCCCCCGGTGGAGGCGGCCACCTCGACGGCGGCGGCGAAGCGTGCCTTGTAGCCCAGCCGCTTCATGACGGGGATGGTGATGGACCCGGTGGCCACCACGTCCGAGGTGGGGCTGCCCGACATCGTGCCGTAGAGGCCCGAGGACAGAACCGCGATCTTCGCGGGACCGCCACGCGTCCGGCCGGTCAGCAGCGCTGCGAGGTTGAAGAAGAACTCGCCGCCGCCCGCCTTCGCGAGGAAGGTGCCGAACATGACGAACAGAAAGACATAGCTCGCGACGACCTGGATCGGCACGCCGAAGACGCCGTCGGTGGTAAAGACAAGGATATCGAGCAGATAACTGAAATCGCTCACGCCGTGGCCGAAGGGCGGCGGCAGGAGATATCCGAACAGGTTATAGGCCAGGAAGGCCACGACGATGCCGGTCAGGCCCATGCCGGTCGTCCGGCGTGTGGCCTCGAGCGTCAGAAGCAACAGGGACGTCCCGAAGAACAGCTGCGCCGGGGTGAACGGGTGCAACAGGCTGATCCGGTCCGCGATGGCGCCTGCATTGATGAAGAAGAACACACCACAGGCCAGGCTCAGCGCCGAGAGCGCCCAATCGTAGAAAGGCACCTTGTCCGGGGCATAAGCGGTTGCGCCGATGGCGACGAACATGATCGTGTAGATGCCGCAGACGAACAGAATGCCCAGGATCAGCGGGTCCGAGATTGTGAAGAGGTTCGCGTAGATCACCCACGCTGCGAACAGGGCGGCGACAACGACGAGGCCGCGCTGCATTCCGGCCGCAAGCTTACGCCTGCGACCGGTTGCGACGAGAGAGCCAATCAATTGAGAAGCCCCGCCTCTTGATAAGCGCGTGCGGCGCCGGGATGGAACTCAAGCACGCTCGCGGTGGCCAGAAGCTCCGGGTTCAGCGCCTTCATCGAAGAGTGCACCGCGCGCACCTCGTCGATATTGTTCACGAGCGAGGAGGTCAGCGAATAGGCCGTCTCTTCGTCCATCGCCTCGTTCGTCACAAGAAGCGCGCCGAGCGTCACGGTGGAGACATCGGCGCTCTGGTTCGAGTAGCTGCCTGCCGGGATCGTCATCGTGCCGGTCCCGAATTCCTCGTTGGTCGCGGTGACGACCGCTTCGGGAACGGACAGCAGCACGACATCGCTGTTTTCATCCACCGCGCGGAAGGACGAGTGGTTGATGAAGATGCCGTTGGTGATCATGTCGAGCCGGCCGTCCTGGATCAGGTCCGCCTGCTCGTTGGCGCCGGCACGGACGAACTGGCCGCCCATCTCGGACAATGCCTCTTCGGTCACGCCAACCTGCGCCAGCATCGAAAGCGCCACGTTGGAGGTGATGTTGCCCGAGCGGTTGATGCCGATGCGGATCGGCGCACCGCTTTCCGCGATGTCGGCAAGGCTTTCGATGCCGTATTCCTCGGCCATGCCGCGGTCGAGGAAGAAGTGCATCGGGGCCCAGTTATACATGTAGCCAATGGCGCGCATGTTCTCGATGGGCGCGGTGAACGGCTCGCCGCCCTGAAGCGCGATCTGCGCCTCGGCGTCGTGCAGCAGGCCCAGATCGGTGCGGTTGGCACCCAGAAGGCCGATATTCGCAAAGCCGCCGCCGGTGGCCTGGTAGGTCACCACGGAGCCTTCGTCATCGACCTTGGTGGCGCGGTCGATACCGGCACCGAGCAGGGACCAAAGGCCGCCGGGATTGCCGCCCGAGAGCGTCAGGTTGACGGGCTCGGCATGCGCCGCGGGGGCCGCGACGGCAATGCCGAGTGCCGCGACGATCGTAGATATCTTCATGATGTCCTCCCTTGGGTTCGACACGGCCCGCATCGGCGGACCAGTTTCACATCCTCCGATGTCGGACCGACTCCCAATCCAACATCTTAGACATCTATGTTTTTAACGCCGCGTTTGATCCAGGTCAAACATTAGATATCTTAGTTGTGGTAAGGGCGGTGGCTTTCAGGCCGTGGCGACGGCACGACGAGATCGTCGCGCCCCTGCAGGGGTGGACCTGTAAGGACCTGAAAAGAAGTTAAAAAATCCGGTTCGGATTAAATGTTGGACAAGGAGCGCGTGGGCGGGATCTTCAGGCCCCGCGCACCTGCCTCTTTCTCGTCGCGTTCGAGATTCTGGATGACCGTGCTCAGCGCCTGGCGCAGAATCACGACCTCCTCGGGCTTGAGTCCATCGAGCGCGATATCATTCGTCTCAACCGCAAGCGGCTCGAGCCGGTCGCGGAGGGCCCAGCCTTTTTCCGTCAGGAAAGCATGCTGTCTGCGCTTGTTGTTGCCCACGTTCCGGCGCGTGATGAAGCCAAGCTCCTCCATCCGCAGAAGGGCCGTATGCGCCGTGGGTTCCGTCAGATGCGCGCGCTCGCTCAGTTCGCGTTGGGACAGGCCGTCGCTTTTCCAAAGGATGCGCAGGAAGATCCACTGGCCGAACGTCACGCCCTCGGGGGTCAGACGCATCTGGAGCGAGCGATTGAACGACCGCGCCGCAAGACGCACCAGACGTGCGATCCGTTCTTCTTCGTAGATTTCGCCTGCCTGCTCGGAAGTCGCGCCCGCGCTTTCGTTCATCCGACACCGATCCCGTCAAAAACCAACTTCTACGGGCGCAATGTGTCGTGAATGGCAGGGAAGGGCAATGCGACGGAATGCTATCCCGCGCCAGGTGTGGCCTGTGGCGCGGGATGTCGGGGCGGAGCCCCGGTCATTCCTGTGTCATGCCTTCCGCCATGGCGTCGCTGTAGCCGCGGCCGATGCGCATGTCGATCACGACCGTTTCGCCCGCGCGCGTGGCAGCGATGGCCTGGGCCAGGACTTCGGCCGCCGCTTCG
The DNA here is from genome assembly GCA_964612785.1 of uncultured Roseivivax sp. Lineage (GTDB taxonomy): Bacteria > Pseudomonadota > Alphaproteobacteria > Rhodobacterales > Rhodobacteraceae > Roseivivax. The sequence goes on from CAZTEV010000001.1 coordinate 30,667, forward strand.
GCATCCGTGACCGGGCCGAAGGCCGTGGCACCCTGCGCCCGCGCCATCGCGGCGATGTCGATATCGGGCGCGTCGATGGCCTGTCCCACATGCTTGTTCTCGACGGGGCGCCCGCGCACGCGCGCGACGCGCTCCTGGTGGACCTCGTCGTTGAAGTAGGAGCGGTTGTTCGCCACCACGATCAGCAGGGGCACCTTGTGATGCGTCGCCGTCCAGAGCGCCGTCGCCCCCATCAGAAAATCGCCGTCGCCCAGCACCGCAAGCGGCAGCCGGTCGCTGCCCGCATCCCGAAGCGCCAGCGCGGAGCCGACGGCCATGCCCGGCCCGGAGCCGATGCCCGCGCCGCCATCATATCCCAGATAGTCGAGCGGACCGCGGAAGTCGCAATTGGAACCGTCCCAGCTGAGTGTCAGGCGCAGCAGGCTGACGGTCTCCTCGGCGGTGGCCCGGGCCAGGACATCTGCCAGCACGTCGATGCTCATGGGGCCGGTGGGCGCGGGCCCGGTCCGGGCGGGCGCCTCCGGCGCGGCGGCGGGTGCACCGATGCCCGCGCGGTCGCAGAGTTTCTCGATCAGCGCATCGGGGGTCGTCAGAAGCGTCAGGTCGGAGGCCGCCATCGCCTGATGATCTAGCGCCCATCCGTTCTGCATCAGCGGCTCCGGCGTGACATGGATGATCCGCGCCGCACCGGGCGCCAGCCCGGCCTGTGACAGCGTGCCGGCCGGATCGACGAAGTCGAACGAGACCACCAGATCGGCCTCGGCGATGGCTGCGCCGGCCGCGTCGGACAGGAAATATCCCGGCGCGCCCACATGCAGCGCATGCCGGGTCGGGAAGGCCGCCGCGGTCTTGATGTCGGTCACGACGCGGGCCTTGTAGCGTTCGGCCAGCGCGACGCGGCGGTCCCAGGCCTCGGGGTCGCGGCTGACGCGTCCCATCAGGAAAACCGGCGCTTTTGCCGTGTCGAGACGGCGCTGAACCTCGGCGATGTCGGTCTCGGACAATCCCGGCAGCCGGGGCGCGGGGTAATGATCGGGACGGGGCAGGGCGGGCATCTCGGCCAGCTTTTCTTCCTGCACGGTGACGTCGAAGCAGACATAGGTCGGTGCCATGGGCGGGGTCGCGGTGATCCGCGCCGCCCGCATCATCGCCGACAGCGAGGCTTGCAGCGATGCGGGCTGATCGTCCCATTTCACATAGGGGCGCACGATGGCCGCCTGATCGCGCGAGGTGTGCAGCCAGTCGATCCAGGGCCGCCGTTTGGCCGCATCGACGGGACCCGTTGCGCCATAGACCATCATCGGCACCCGGTCGCACCAGGCATTGTAGAGGGCCATGGCCGCATGCATCAGCCCGACATTGGCGTGCAGGATCACCGAAAGCGGTTTTTCGGTCACCTTGGCCCAGCCATGGGCGATGGCGACCGCGTGTTCCTCGTGCAGGCAAAGCAGCATCTGGGGATCGCGGTTGCCCAGGTGATTGACCAGGCTGTCATGCAGGCCGCGAAAGCTCGAGCCCGGGTTCAGCGCCACATAGGGCGTGTCGAGGCTGCGCATCATCTCGGCGATGGCGTCGCTGCCGAAGAAGTCCGTGACCTCGTGCGGCAGGGGGCGGTCGATCTCGTCTCGCATGGGCGGTCCCTTGTCGTGACCCGGTCGGATTACTGCCCGGCCAGATGAATGTGGATGTTCTTTTCGTGGGTGAAGGACAGCAATTCGCCGATGCCTTCCTCGCGGCCGATGCCGGATTGCTTGACGCCCCCGAACGGTGCGCCGAGGAAATGCCGCCCGACCTCGTTGATCCAGACGAAGCCTGCCTCGACCCGGTGGGCGGCGCGGTGCGCGGTGGCCAGATCGCGGCTCCAGATCGCGGCGGTGAGGCCCACGTCGAGCGCGTTGACCTCGGCGAGCATCTCCGCCTCGTCCGACCAGCGCCGGACGGCCAGAACGGGGCCGAAAATCTCTTCGCGCGCGATTGTCATCTCGGGGCGCACATCCGCGAAGATCGTGGGGGCGATGAAGCAGCCCTCGGCCAGCGGGCCCTCGGTCACCGCATGTCCGCCGGTGACGACGCGCGCGCCTTCGGATTTGCCGCTTTCGATATAGGCCATGACCCGGTCGAAATGGTCGCGCGAGACCAGCGCGCCCATGGTCGTCTCGGGATCTGTGGGCACGCCCGGCTTGAACCGTGCCACCGCATCGGCCAGCCGGTCCACGACCGCGTCGTGCAGGTCGTCATGCAGGAAGGCCCGGCTGGTCGAGCCGCAGGATTGACCGCACCAGCCGAAATTCATGCCCGCGACGATGGCCCCCGCGACCTTGTCGGGATCGCTGTCGGGGTAGGCGATGAGGGCGTTCTTGCCGCCAAGCTCCAGCAGGACGGGCTTTACCGTCTCGGAGGCGCTGCGCATCACCGCGCGCCCCGCCGCAACCGATCCGATCAGCGTGACCTTGGCGACGTCGCGATGCTCAGCCAGGGAGGCCCCGGCCTCCGTACCGCCGGGCAGGACACTGAAGACGCCCGCGGGCAGCAGACCGTCCACCAGCTCTGCCAGACGGAGCGCCGAAAGCGGCGCCTGCACGGGCGGCTTGATGATCACAGCATTGCCCGCGGCCAGCGGCGCGGCCATCTTGCCGCCGCAGAACATGAACGGATGGTTGAAGGCCAGGATGCGGGCGACCACGCCCATGGGCTCGCGTACCGACATGTTGACGCGCTCCGGCCCCATCGGGATCGTGTCGCCCTTCATCTCCGTGACGAGGCCCGCGAAGAACTCCATCTGCGCCGCGGCGATGGTCGCGTCGCCCCGCATCTCCGTATAGGGATTGCCGCAATTGGCCGCGTCGATCAGGGCCAGCTCGTCGCCATGCTTGCGCAGAAGCGCCGCGATCTCCTTCAGGATGCGTGCGCGTTCGAGCGGGGCCACGTCGCGCCATTCCAGAAAGCCCTTGCGGGCTGCCGCGACGGCTGCATCGACATCACCTTGGCCTGCCGTGGCGACGCGGCCCAATGTGCCGCCCGCGCCGGGGTTCATCGTCTCGTCATACTGGCCCGAGATCGGCGTGTGCCAGCCGCCCGCGAAATAGAGATCGCGCTGCCGTGGAAGGGCTGCGTCGATATCAGGTGTCCTGGCGCCGTCCATGATGTTCTCCTCCTCCTGCTGCACGACACAGCGC
>CAZTEV010000001.1:33942-55855 GCA_964612785.1 uncultured Roseivivax sp.
AGGTGTCCTGGCGCCGTCCATGATGTTCTCCTCCTCCTGCTGCACGACACAGCGCGGCGCGGCGCACCGCGCGGCGTTCAGGCGTCTTGTGTCTCGAGACGTTCGATGAAGCGTGCGCCGGTCATGACCTCGCGCATGGGCAGGGATTCCTGCTGGGCATCGAGCTCCACATCGTAGCTCAGCCCGCGGCCATCCCAGAACCACCAGTAGACGATCTCGCCTTTCTTGTCGCGGATCGGCATGCGGAAGGTCGGGAAGGCCTTTTGCGCGTCCGGCACCTCGATATTGGCGACGACCGCGCAGCTGCGGCCCACGCGCTCCATCGCGCTGCCGAGGGGGATCATCGCCACAAACAGGCTGTCGCCTGCGACAAGCGCCGCAAGATCCGCAGGCCGCGTGTCGAAAAGACCGCCAAGCGCGCGCACGACCGGCGGGTAGCTGCCGTGGTTATGGGTGATCTGGGCATAGGCCAGGCCTTTGCCCGTCTGGATTTCGACGACGTCTCCTGGCGTGAAATCGGTCATGTCTTCCCCTCAGAGGCTGTAGGCTTCTTGTGTGGACGGATGGAACAATTCCTCGACCTGCACCCGCCGCGGGGACAGGCCCTGGGCGTGGTGGTAATCGAGGAAGGTATCGAGGACATGGGTGTTGCCCGCGACGCCATAGGTCCAGGGATCCTGCCCCATGAGCGCCTGCGCGCGGTTCAGGTTGTCCTCGACGAACGGCATGGTGACCTTGGTGGCCGACGTGTCCTGCAGGGCCGCCTGCGCAAGCGTCTTCGCCTCCGAGAACGCCTTCAGAAGCGCGCCGGGCAGCCAGGGATGATCCTCCGCGATGCTGCGCCGGATGCCCAGCACATGCATGATCGGGAAGATCTTGGTGCGACCGTAATATTCCTCGGCGGCGGCGACGCTGTCGCGGAACAGACGGCCCACATGGGGATGGCCCTCGGCGAAGCAGCGCGGCCAGCGCGGACCGATGAAGCCGTCGATCTCACCGTCGGCCAGCATCTGATTGAGCGTGGCGCCCTCGGGGGCGTTCTCCACCTTGATGTCCGAGGGCAGGTCGACCTTGATCTTCTCCGGGCGGCCCGGCGTGTCCATGCCGCCGCGCACCCAGGTGATGTCAGAGGGCGTAACGCCGAAATCGTCCTCGAGGATGCCGCGCACCCAGACATTCGCGGACAGCTGATATTCGGCGATGCCGATGCGCCGCCCTTTGAGATCCTGCGGTGTGTCGATGCCGCGATCGGTGCGGATATAAACCGAGGTGTGCCGGAAGGCGCGGCTGAGGAAGACGGGAACGGCCACATAATGCGGCTCTCCGCGGGCGACCGAGATGGAATAGGACGACAGCGACAATTCCGAGATGTCGAAGGCCTGATGACGGAAGGCGCGGAAGAACATCTCTTCGGGCGACAAAAGCATCGGCACGGGATCGACCCCGTCGATCTTCACGCGACCATCGACGATCGCGCGCGTCCGGTCGTAATTTCCCATGGCAATCGAAAGCGTGAGATCGCTCATGCTCGCTCCTCCTCATTGTTCAGGCCGCATTGGCGGGTCAGATCCACGGCGTTGCCGGTCTCGGCCGACCGCAGGATCGCGTGGCAAACTTCCAGGCTCGCACGACCCCAACGGCCGGTCTGGGCCGGGGCCCTGTCGTCGCGGACGGCCGCCACGAGCGCGTCGATCACCGTCTTTCGCGGTGCGTCGGTCATCGGTGCGGCGATGAAGCGCCGCTCGAAATCGCCGGACAGCTCGACCCCGTCGGGGGTCAGCCGCAAATCGCCCCGATCGCAGGACACGATGATGGGACCGAAATGTTCGTGGTGGGCGGCCGCTGCGGGCGCGTCGGTCGCGCCATAGGTGCGTGTCGTCTTCAGCCGCGCTTCCGCCGCGGAATCGAGGCCCTGAAGGGCGCGGCGCGCCTTTCCGTACCCTGCGGGATCCTTGTCCGCGCCAAGCTCGGCCACGTCGTCCATCCAGATGTCGCTGTCGAAATGCGCGTAGCCGGAATAGGTCAGGCTGGCGAAGGCCCCGTTGCGAAACGACATCAGCGCCGAATAGGCGCCTTCGGTCGGGCGGGCCGGATCCCATGCGCCGGTCATCGCCGTGATCCGCTCGGCCTCGCCGCCGCACAGAAGCCGCACGATGTCGATCTGGTGCACGCCCTGGCTGAACAGGACACCGCCGCCGTCCTCGGTGCGCAGTTCCTCGGGGCGGCGCGGGCGATACAGGAAATCGGTGTAGTTGAAGGCGTGCACCATGCGCACCGCGCCAAGCTCGCCACTGTCGATGATCGACCGGGCCAGGGCCACGGGCGCGTCGAAGCTGTGGCTCGGCCCCACGATCAGATGCACGCCCGCCGCTTCAGCGGCGGCAACCATCGCGTCCGCATCCGAAAGCGAGACCGCGAGCGGCTTGTCGACAAGAATGTGCTTGCCGTGCCGCGCTGCGGCGGTGACGTGATCGGCATGCATCTGGTGCGGCGTGGCGATATAAATCGCCTCCACCTCCGGATCGGCGGCCAGCGCGTCCACGTCCGCATGGCCGCGACCACCGAATTCCTGCTCGAACGCGTCCCGGCTTTCGGCGCGCGGGGCCGCCGCGGCCACAAGTCTGACGCGCGGATCGGCGCGAAAGGTGGGCAGCATGAGGACGAAGGCGCGGCCAAGCCCGGCCACGCCGAGGCGGACGGGATCAGAGGTCAAGGACCAGATCCCCTTCCTTGGCACGCGAGACGCAGATCATGATGTGATCCGATTGCTCGTGATCCATCAGGACCATGTCGCGGTGATCGGCCGTGCCCGAGACGAGCTTGGTCTTGCATGTCCCACATGTGCCGCTTTCGCAGGAGCTGACGGTAGACACCCCGGCCTCGCGCAGCGCCTCCAGGATCGAGCGGTCCGCGGGGACCGTCACGGTCTTGCCGGATTTCTGCAGCGTCACCTCGAAGGGGCTGTCATCCTCGCGCACGACCTCGACCGGTTTGAAATCCTCGAAGTTGACGCGTCCCTCGGGCCAGTGACCGGAGATCGACTCGATCTCCTCCATCAGCGGCTCTGGCCCGCAGCAATAGACCCGCATGTTCCGGGGTTCTTCGAAGTGATCCCAGAAGTCGTAGACCTCGTCTTCGTCGCCGTTGTCGTGATGCACGACCAGCTTGTCGCCGAAGGCCTCGACCATGTCATCGAGATAGGCCGTGTCTTCCTTGGTGCGGGTGCAGTAGATGATGTTGAAGGGCTTGCCTTCGCGCTTGAGATGCTGCGCCATCGCATAGATCGGCGTGACCCCGATTCCGCCCGCGATCAGCAGGTATTCGGGGGCCTCTTCGAGCGGGAAGCTGTTTTCGGGCTCCTGGATGCGCAGCACGGTTCCTTCCATCGCATCGTCATGCATGGACGAAGAGCCGCCGCGCGACGCCGCTTCGCGCTTGACCGCGATCTTGTACGCCTCAGGCGCCGTTCCGTCATTGACGAGCGAGTAACGGCGCATCGCCCCGGACGGGGTTTCGATGGTGATGTGGGCACCTGGCTCGAAGCTCGGGAGGGTCACATCCTCCACGGGTTCCAGGGTGAATTCGCAGATATGTTGGGTGAGCGGGCGTCTGGCCGCGACGCGCATTTGCAGATCGTCCATATCTAGGCTTCATCCTCCTCTTGGCGTGCCTGAAGAAGGGGTGGCACGATTGAGTTGTGTAATACTTAGAAACCTAAGTTTCTGTCAAGGGAGGGCAAGACGCGGCCAGTTGCGACCGGGTGGTCGTTGGTAAGGCATTTATAATAAATGATAAATTTCGAGTTCGTCTGAGCCAGTATCGCGGCGGAAGGCATCCGGGACAGCTGGGTTTGCGCGAAAACGATTGCCTCGCGGATGTCTGTCGGCACCGTTTTCACCCTTGCTTGAAAACGGTCCTGTCTTCTCAGAAAGCCAAAAACCGCCGGACCTGCGCGAAGCGGGAAGGGGCCAGACGCATCGGGCGCACGGCAGCTGGCGCCAGCCGGAAGCTTTCACCCGTTCGGCATCTCGAGAGGCTGCCGTGGCTCGGCGATATCTGCCGCCTGTACAAGGTCCAGCGCTGCGATCAGCGCTTCGAAGCTCAGGGGTTTGGCGATGAAATCGTCCATGCCCGCGCAGCGGCAGGCGTCCACGTCACGCGCCTGGACGCTGGCTGTCAGGGCGACGATCCGGGTTCCCGCATTCGGGCCGCCGCCCGCGCGAATCTGGCGGGTTGCGTCCAGGCCGTCAAGCTCGGGCATGTGCACATCCATAAGAATCACGTCGAAGCGCGACCGCGCGCTTGCCGCCACGGCCTCGCGCCCGGTCTCGGCCAGGGTCACATCATGGCCGAGCTTTTTCAGCATGGCGCTTGCCACGCTGCGGTTGATCGCGTTGTCGTCGACCACCAGAACCTTCGCGGCACGCTGGGCTCGGGCGGTCTGGACCGGGTCACTCGTGCTGCGCGTCTCGCGCAGGATCGCGGGGGCGAGGGGGATCTCCAGGGTAAAGCGGCTGCCCTGTCCGGGCGTGCTGTCCACCGAGACGGTGCCGTGCATCGCCTCGGTCAGGCCCCGGACGATCGACAGGCCGAGCCCGGTGCCGCCGAAGCGCCGCATGGTTGTGTCGTCCACCTGTTCGAACCGTCCGAAGATGCGCGACAGATGCTCGGGGGGAATGCCGATGCCGGTGTCGCTGACCTCGACGCGGAGGCGCACCTGTCCGTCCTGGGCCGGGACCGCAGCACCCGACAGGGTGATGCTGCCACGCTCGGTGAACTTCACCGCATTGCCCAGAAGATTGATGAGGATCTGCCGCAGGCGGTCGTCATCGCCGCGGCAGGTCATGTCTTGCGGCGCCTCGAAGCGGTTGATCAGCGTCAGGCCCTTGGCTTCGGCGCTCGGGCGGACGATGTCCAGCGCCTCGGAGACCAGCCGCGCGGGCGACATCGGCCGGGACGACAGCGTGAGCTTGCCATTCTCCAGCATGGACACGTCGAGGATGTCGTTCACGATGGACGACAGCGCATTGCCCGAGGTGATGATCGTCTCCACCCGCTCGCGCTGTTCGGCATCGAGATCCGTGCGCGCCAGCATTTCCGCCACCGGCAGGATGCCGTTGAGGGGTGTGCGGATCTCGTGGCTCATGGTGGCGACGAAGCGCGAGCGGGCCTCGAGCGCCCGCTCGGAGCGCGCGCGTGCCTGCTCCAGCCGTTCGGTCTGATCCTGGATCTGACCGCGCATCGCGCCGAAACTGCGCGCCAGCGTGCCGACCTCGTCCCGTCCGTCCGGCAGGGTCACATCGTATTTGCCAAGCGCCATAGCATCGGCCGCGCGGGCCACCTGGACCAGCCGCCGGGTCAGGAACCTGTCGATCGTGTACAGCACGCCTGCGAGGATCAGCGCCACGATGCCCGCGCCCAGCAGCACCATGTTACGCTGGGCGCTTTGAAACCGCTGGATCTGGGGCGCGATGTCGATGGACGCGGTCAACGTCCCGAGCGTCGTGTCCCGGAACGTCACTGGCGCGGAGCGCGTGATGATCTCTGGCCCCTCGGGCAGATCCACGGACGAGATCGGATAAAGCTTGCGGCCCTCGGGCGTTACAAGATGCAGGGCGGCCCAGTTGTCATAGCGGAACTCGACCTGGCTCAGCGTTTCGTGGATTGCGCCCAGCTGATTGCTCAGCATGTAGGGGACGATGCTTTCGGCGAGGATCTCCACCTCGCGGCCAACCTCGCGGGCCTGCGCCTCGGTCACGAGGTCATCGAGCCGCGGCAGCCACGCAAACTCGAAAAGCAGCGCGATCAGCCCGATTCCTGCGAGGATGACGGCGATCAGCCGGAAACGGATGGTGGTGGGCAGCATGGCGGGGTCCCGGTCTTCGATTGGGCGGCGTCAGCGTTCCACCCAGTAATCCTGCAGGCGCAGGGTTCTGATCATGTCGTAATCCCCGGACTTGGCGCCAGTGATTTCGCGGAAGGGCACTTTGGCAAGACGGGCCTGCCCCTCTTCGCTGGCGGCCATCTCGAGGAAGGCGGCCTGCACCGTCTCGGCGATCCTCGCATCCACGCGCGGATGAACCACGACCGGGTGCGGCGGCAGCTTGCTGGTCTCGTAGAGAATGCGCAAACCGTCTCGCAGCTCGGGATCGACCTGGTTCAGGGTCGCCATCACGCCGCCCGCGGCATCCATCATGCCGAGCGCGACGTTCAGATAGGCCGAGGAATGGGTGGAGACGTATTCGGCGGTGTAGTCCAGCGCATGCACCCGGTCGAGATCGGCGCGCATCAAGAGCGCGGCCCCCAGCGCATTGGGCGAGGGGAAGGCGATGGTCTTGCCCGCCAGATCGGCCACGCTGCGATACTCCGACTCCTTGGCCACCACGAGCACCCCGAACAGCGTCCGGCCGCCATCGCGCAGGATCGGCGCATAGCCCTGGGCCTCGGCGCCGACGATGGCGTGATAGGGGTTCATGTAGGCGAAATCGAAGGCGCCATCGAGGAAAGCCTCCTCGAACTCGGCAATATTCGGAGAGCCCACGAGCACGAATTCGTGGCCCGTGCGCGCGCCAAGATCTTCTAGGATCGGGGTCCAGATCCCCGCCAGCATGCGCGGCTCGAATTGCGGCACCACGCCCACGGTGAACGTGTCGGCCTGCGCGCCTGTCGTCAGGCCCAGGCAGGTCAGGGCGGCGGCGATGCCGTGGCGAAGGGTCTTGACGATGGCGGCGGGTCTCATCACGCGAATTCCGGATCGAGCGGCAGGCTGCGCAGACGTGCGCGGGTCTGGGCCCAGAGCGCGTGCGCCTCCGTCAATGCGGCCTCCGCGGCAGCCACATCCTCGGCGCGGAGCGCCGTTTCGGTCGCGCCCAAGGCCGCATGGAAGGGCGCTGCGCCCAGCACCGCGGCAGAGCCCGCGATCTTGTGCACGCGCTTGGCGGTCGCGTCGCAGGCGCCGGGATCGACCGGCTCGCTCGGCAATTGCGCGTCGGTTTCGGCCACGAAAGTCTCGATCAGGTTTTCGATCGCCTCTCTCGGCAACACCTGCTTCAGCTCGTTCAGGCGTTCGGGGTCCAGCAGGTCGTCCCGCTGAGCGACCGTCGCCGCAGGCGTCGTTTCCGGCTGTGCCACCGGGGCGTCGGGCTGCGCCCGCGAGGTCAGTTTGCTCAGGAAACTCAGTGCCATGCTCTTCTTCCTTTCTCCGTCCGGATGGGCCTTGTCGTCCGTCGGCATGTCGCCTTCATGCGGTTCGCACGAATGGACAGCGTCGCTGCTATCTGGACGATAATACCATCGTCCGATGGCATGCCCATCGAGCATAGGAATAACGCGACTATACCTTTGAGACTCCGGGCCCAGCCAATGGCAGGATCACGGCGCGATCTCGACGCGGAACTGCACGAAGCCCGTCTCGCCCGGGGCATAGCCCCCGGTGCATTCCCAGCGCAGCGGTCCGGCATAGCCTGCCGCGTTTGTCGCCGGTTCGGCAAGGCTGCAGACCAGATCGATACCGACCGAGACGGGCGAGGCCACGGGCGCGGACAGCCGCGTATAGGCCGGGGTCTGGTCGTAGATGATCACGTCGCGGGCAAAGCTCGTGGAGGTGTTGCGCAGGTAGATGCGGTATTCCAGCACGTCCCCGATGGAGGCCGCATTCTGCGATCCCGCGCCCGAGCCTGCGGTGATGTTCTCCACCGTCTTGCTGAGTTCGAGCCGGGTCGCGCCCCCCTGGCTCGAGACCCGGTCGGTGTTGGTGTCGGTCTCGGACAGGGCGGTGCCGGTATAGGCAGTCTCGGCAATCAGATCATAGGCATAGACCGCGCCGTCGCCGATGCCCTGATCCGCGGAGACGCGCACCAGAAGGCAGATCCGGGTGTCGGCGGTGACCGTCACGCTTGCGGTGATCGGCAGGCCCGGCGTGCCGTCGCAGGCGGGATCGCTGTAGATCGTGGCGCTGAAGGCGTTTGCCGGTTGCTGGCTGACATCGGCGACCGAGAAGGTCACCTCGCCCGCGCTATGGGCCAGGTATTCGTGCCGCAGCTGGACGATCTGGCCCGCGCTGATCGTGGCTTCCTGGCCTTCGGTCAGGCTTGCCTCGCGGATGAGGCCGAAATCGAGGCCGGTCTGATCGGTCGCCGGATCGCTGGTGAAGCTCAGCGCGCCATCCAGCGGATCGGGCAGGACGCGGCCGGGCAGGGCGGACTGCGTCTCCGAGATCAGGACGTGATCGCCCGTGGCCTCGGCCAGAACGGTGATCGCCCCGGTATAGCCCGCAGGCAGGGTGAAGGACCATTGCCCCTCCGCATCGGGGCTCGCGGTGCCCAGATCGGTGCCCGCGCCGTCGCGGATCGTCATGATTGCGGCCTGGCTTCCCGCTTCGGTGCCGTCGCGGGTGCCGTCATGGGCCACGCCGCCGCCAGCGCCGTTATCCAGAAAGATCGTGCCAGACAGCGTCGCGGCACCCGGCAGGACGCTCATGCCCGCGCTGGCCTCGTCGTCATCGGCGATCCCGTCGCCCAGATCGTCCGTCACCGGACCCACGGCCGGGTCGCTGTCGGGGTCGATCAGGGACGAGGCGATGATCTCGGCACGGTTCAGATGATTGCCCGCGGCCAGCAGCGTCGAGCGGATCGTCAGGCTGCGGCTTTCGCCCGCAGGCACGCTGCCCACCTGCCACAGGCCCGTGGCGGCGTCATAGCTCATGCCCTGCGCCGCGGCATCGTCCGAGACATAGGCATAGCCCGAGGGCAGCAGGTCGCTGACCACCACGCCATCGGGCGCGCCGGGGCCGTCGTTCGAAAGCGTCAGCACGAAATCGAGCGCGGTGCCCGCAAGCGCTTCGGTCAGGGGGGCGCCTGCGGTGTCCTGCACGGTCTTCGTCAGCGACAGGTCGGCCTCCGGCGGGGTCGTGAAGATCGTGACCTCGTGATCCTCGACCTCTCCATCGAGGGCGAACCCCAGCAGATCGTCCGAGACAAGGCCCGCGGTCGTCGACCAGCGCAGGCGCGCGATGGTCGGGCCCGCCACGGCATCCGCTGGGACCGGCACGGCCAGCCGGATCTCGGTGTCGAAGCCGCCATCGAGATCGAAGGGACCGCCATTGACGACATCCACGGCCACCTGTTCGCCCGCGCCGAAGCTGCCGTTCCCGTCGAAGTCGATCCACAGGTTCAGATAGGTCACGCCGAACAACGGCGGCAGCGGGTCGAAGTTCAGCGATTCGCGCACGCTGACGGTCAGCTCTGCCGTCTCGCCCGCGATGAAGTCAGGGATCAGGGCAAGGCCGTCCTCGTCGTCGATGCCCGCGCTGTCGTCGCCCGTGGCGTCCGCGGAATAGCTGGCGCTGGCCTCGCTGTCGGGCAGATCGGCGCCCAGGAAGATTTGCGGCACGATCAGGTGCGCGGCCTCGCCGTAGCTTGCAGGCGCGTCGCCCCGGTCGATCAGCGCGGGATCCACCGCCACCGTGACCGTCGCGCGGTCGCAATTCGAGGGGTCGATCGTCTCGCAGAGCTCATAGACGATGGTGTAGGTGCCCGCGGGCGTGAAAAGCGGCACGACCACCTGGCCCTCGAGCGCGCCATCGGTTTCGATATAGGGGACCGGGTCGCCCAGGCTGACGGGGGTGGCGGGCGCGATCGTCGTGATCGAGGCCAGAACCGGGTCGATCAGCGACAGATCCACCGTGTCGTTATCCAGCACATTGCCCGCGACACCGCCCAGACCGCCATTCACCGGGCTCGCGCCGTAATCGTCGTCCGTCGCCACGAGGCTCGCCGAGGTATCCGCGATGGTGCACAGAAGGATGCCCGCGCCGCGCGTGGCAAGGTTGGTCTCGGACCCGGTGAAGCCCAGCAGGAACGTGCCCGTGTTCAGCGCCTCGTAGCGGTAGGTGGCGTAGTTGTCGAAATCGCTCTGGTTCGGCTCGTCGAACCAGTTGGCGGATGTGCCGGTCTTGGCCGGGTCCATCACGATGGCCTGACCGGGCGCGGGGAAAGCGGGCCAGGGCACGGTGTTGAAATAGCTCACATCCGGGCTGCCCGTCAGGAAACCGCCCACGTCCGAGCTGTCGTGATTCACGCCGTAGCTGTCGATATCGACCTGCTGGATGATGACACCGTTGACCCGGCTCAGGTCGATGGGCGTGCCCTGCGGGGTTGCGGGCGTGGCGGTTCCGTCACGGACCATGGTCACGTCGAAGCTGAGCCAGGAATTGTCCACTGCGCGCATATCCGCATCGAGGGTGTTCCAGGTGTCGTTAAATCGCATGTTCACGGGGCCGCTGACGGTATTCAGCTGAAAGACCACATCGATGGGATTGCCGTTGATGTCGGAGGCCACGTTGTCGAACAGGTAGATGTCGTCGGGATGGACCGCGGCGGCAGAGCCCGGACCGGCCAGTTGCGTCCGGGGCGCGGCAAAGACATTGCCGGGCGTACAGGTCAGCGGCGCCGTGGGCGGCGAGACCTGCAGCACGATGGTCGCGGTCGCGGTGTCGCAATTCAGCGGATCGGCCGTGCTGCAGAGCTGATACTCGATGCTGTAGACGCCGGCGGGCGTGCCCGCGGGCACGAGGATCTCGCCCTCCTGCGCGCCTGCGGTCTCCAGATAGGGAACGGGTGCGCCCAGGCTCGCAGGCAGGGCGGGGACCAGCACGGAGGACGTGACATTGGCCTGGGTCACGGGCGTCGCGCTCAGCGTGTCGTTGGCGTAGACGCTGCCTGCGCTGCTGTCGGTCTGCAGCGCGACAAGGCTGTCGTCCACCGCGTCGATCACCGGCACGGGGCAGGTCTTGGTCTTCAGCGTGAAGTCGTCCCACATGACGATCTCGGAGGCGAACTGCCCCCAATGCATGCCGGAGCGGGTATCGCCGTAGATGTTGACGCGGATGTAATAGGTCGTGCTCGGCGCCAGCTGCACCACGGTGCCATCGGCATCGAAATGGCCGAAGCCGTAGATGTTCCAGCCGGTATCCTGTGTCTCGATCGCTTGCGCGCCGGGGAAGGTCACGGAGTCGATCTGCCCCTCGGTCAGGATCACCTGCGGGCTGCCGAAGGCCGGGTCCTCGTCGATGATGACCGAGAACCGGAACGCGCCGCTTTCGTCTGCATAGGTTCCGTTCGCGTCGTCATAGGCGCCGACGCCGATGCCCCAGATTTCCGCGATGTCGGGGAAGTTCGTGGTGGTGAAGCTGTATTCGAAGGATTTCGACGCGTCGAAGGTCGCCGTCACGGTGGCGCGGTCGATCTCGGTCACCGTGTTCACGATGGCGGTCGAGATGTTGCGCGGCGCCTGCACGACGGCCGAGGCGAAGATGTCGGGCCGCGCGATGTCGATATTGGTGCCGCCATTGTTGTGCCAGTTGATCGCGTAGTCTTCCCAGGCCGTGGCAGGCGTCGTCGCGCCGCATTGGCTGGCGGCAAGGCCGGGACCGGTGGCGAAGGGGGACAGGCTCGGCGGCGGGGCGACGTAGGTTTTGGTGAAGGTACAGACCGCACCGTCGCCGTCCTGAAGCGTCAGCCCGTCATCGGGGTTGGTGTCAAGCGCGCCTGCGCAGGACAGGCTCGTGGTGTAGTTGGCCAGATTGCCGGAGGTCAGCGTATAGCTGCCCGAGGCGACCGTGACGTTGGTGATCGCCGCATCGCCGCTCACGCCGCTGCCGGAGGTGCCCGCGCCATTGTCGAAGCTCAGCAGGAAATCCGATGCGGTTGCGGTGCCGCCCGCGGAATTGTCGACGACGGTGCGCAAGGTGATACGCGGATCGCGCAGGGTGACGGTGGTGGAGGGGACAAATCCCCAGCGCATGGCATTCGGGCCCGCGTTGAAGGCATAGAGCTTGGCCGACGTTGCCGGCGTGGCAAATTCGAAGCTGACGTTATGCCCGTCAAGCGGGCCGCACATGTTCAGAAGCACGTCCGAGGATTGCGCGGGTTCCCGCTGCACAAGCGCGTTGAATTGCTGGATCTGGTTGATCTCGTTGGGCGGGCTGCACGGGATCGGATTGCCGAAGAAATCCGTGCCGTTGAAAACATCCGGGTCCGCGATGACGAAATCGCCCACGTAATTGCCGATACCGCCGAAGCTGTTCGCGCGGTCCACCGAAACGATGGCGCCTGCGGGACTTGCGGCCCCGCCGGTTCCGAGGATGCTCCACTGGCCGGGTTCGGCCCAGGCATAGGCGTCGCGCACGCCACCGCCTGCATCCGCGGGCGTGAGGCTTTCAATGTTGGAAATGTTCATCAGGTCGAGCGTGAAGGGCGTCGGCGAATTTGACGTGTCGTAATTCAGGATCACCGCTTCGGCGGTTGCGCCGCCTGCCACGCTGCTCCCGCTGATGCGCGGGCTCGCGCCCAGGGTGAAATCCGACGGTGCCGCGGGCGAGCTGGCCGGATCGCGCGTGATGTCGACGCAGTAGCTGGGCGCGACGGACGAGTCGCAAAGCCGCATCCCGTTCGCGATCCCGAACGCGTAATTCAGCGTGAAGGTCGTCTCGGCGCGCGCCTGTCCGGTCAAGACGGCGAGGGTGAGGATCATCGCCAGAAGGCGAAGGACGGCACGGCTGAAACGGGTCGGGACGGCAGAAATCTGGAAGGGCATGGCGATATACCGGCTTTCAAAGGGGCGTTGTGGCAGCGACGGGCGCGTGGGTGGTTCCGTTCAACCTGCCATAGGCCCGCGCGAATTGCGGGCTGGCAGAAGCACAGCGCCCGCGTCCGGGCGCATAGCGCACTGTCCTTTCGTACAGTTCGGGTTCGGGCGGGCATGGGGGCCGCCGGGGCCTGAAAACGCGGAATCTGAAAACGCCGAAACCGTCCCGCGCCATCGGCACGGAACGGTTCGGAGAGCGCGCGGGCTGGGCGCGGAAGGTCCGAGAGCGACCTGAAGAAGAGGGGAGAAGAGGAGAGAACAGGAGAGAAGAGGGCAGTGGCGGACCTGGCTTCGGTCCAGTTCTGGAACCGGAAAGGACGGGTAGGGTCCGATGCGCCGCCAATGTCGCCTGGGGGGTATCTTCTTGCCTGTATGAGAGGCGACGGGCGGTCTTGGGTCACCGGCTGGCGGCGCATCGGGTGGCTCCGGCCCAGAGGGGCATGAGGGGGGATTTCCCCTCAGGGCGCGGAGTGTTCTTTGGCCTGCGGGTCAGGCGGTCTCGATCATCGGGCCGTTGATCCCGATCACGGAGAAGACGTTGCGGATCTTCCGGACATCGCGGCGGCTGCGCGGCTTGTCCGACAGGGCGGCGAGGGCCTTGAGACGGTTCAGGCGGGCGGTGTGCGCGAGGTCGGTCATGAGGGGCTCCGGTGGTCAGTGTTTCGTTCTGTCATCAACCTACCGCGCCGGGGCCCCGTGCCGCTATCGTGCGGAAGGCGGGTTGGCACCGCTTGCGGCATAGCCCGCGCTCTCGTTCGTATAGTCGCCGGTGCTGCCCGCATCGCCCTTGCGCCCCGCCGCGCCAAGCTTGTCCATGTGCACCGCGATCACCTCGGCAAAGGGCATGCCACGGGCGGCAGCCGCGTTCGACAGCGCCAGGGTTTCGGCCATCTCGGTCTCGTTGAGAGCGCGCAGAATCGCCTCGGCCATGCCATCCGCATCGCCCGGCGCGTAATGCAGGCCCGACAGGCCCTCATCCTCGCACAGATCGACGAAATCCCCGATCCGCGGGAAGATCGGCACCGCGCCGTAGCTTGCTGTCTGGTGCAGCACGCCCGAGGAGCCGGTGGTCGTCTCGTAGTCGAAGACCGAAATCCGCGCGGTCTCGAAGAAGTCGGGAATCTCCTCTTCCGCGAGATAGCCGCGGAACACGACGCCGGGATCGCCCGCCCGCGCGGCGGCAAGGCCCGCCAGATAGCCCGGCGTGTTGGGGTGGTCGCTGCCCCCGATCTCGAGCGTCAGATCCTCGAGGCCTTTCGTTTCGCGCACCCGGTCGAAGGCGGCCAACAGCGTCTCCAGCCGCTTGTAGGTGCCGAACTTTCCCATGGTGACGATCTTCGCGGGCCGGGTGTGAAGCGGATGCCAGGGCCGTTCGTCGGTATCGAAGGTGCCATGCGGCACGAGCGAGATGTCGGCGCGGGGATAGCGCGCGCGCATGGGCTCCGCGTAGCTGCGCAGCGTGACGGTCATGTAGCTGGCGCTGGTCATGGCGCGGGTGATAACCGCCGCGCCCGCGCGCACGATGGCTTGGCGGATCGGCTGGCCCTTCAGGATCGTCTGATCCAGATCGACGCCGGTGACGAGGTTATGCGCGATGATCCCCGAGGGCAGGCCCATCAGGCGCGAGGCGAGCGGCGTACAAAGCCCCAGCGCCGCGGGCACCT
Source organism: uncultured Roseivivax sp. (assembly GCA_964612785.1). GTDB lineage: Bacteria > Pseudomonadota > Alphaproteobacteria > Rhodobacterales > Rhodobacteraceae > Roseivivax. The sequence continues at coordinate 48,252 of CAZTEV010000001.1, forward strand.
CCCGGTCGCCGAAGCTGGCCATCTGCAGGTTGTAGACCACGCCGTCGGGCGCCTCGGCGCGCAGCGCACGCAGAATGTCGAGGCCCGCGCGCAGGGCGTTGAAGCGCCAGACCCGGCGCACGCGGATCTTCGGGCCCAGATCAAGCTCGGCCATCGGGGTCTCGAGCAGGTCCGCCAGCACAACGACCTCGGACACATCGGCGCGCTCGGCAAAGCCGCGGGCGAGGTGAAGGCCGTATTCGTTCAGGCTGCCCATGCCGGGCGGAAAGGCGCTGACAAGCGCGATCTTGCGGGGGGATGTCATTGGAGGTCTCCGGTCTGGAAGGATTGAAAGGCGGTTTTGACTGTGGCCGCGGCGGGCCGGGGGGTGCCATCGGCCGCGATCAGGCCGAAATGCGATTGCAGCCCGCGCACCCATGGGGAGGCGCCGATGGCGCTGCGGTCGGGATCGGGGAAGTCGTGCAGGGTCCAGATCATCACGCCCTGTGCCCCCGCGAGCCCGTCCATGCGCCGGGCCAGCTTGTCGGCCTGCGCGTCGGGCGAGCTGGGCAGGCCGCCCGCGATGTCCCAGGCGGTGACACCGATTTCGGTGACGAAAACCGGACGCTGGCCGATCCGCGCGCGCAGCGCCTCGAGCCGCGCCGCCGTCCCGTCAAGCGGGGCGTAATCGTGGTAGCTGACCGCATCGAGCTCGTGCCAGAGCCGATCCGCGACCTCGGCCTGGGCCCAGCCCACGGTCAGCGGCGTCTCGGGGGCGATGTGGCGGACCATGCCGGTCATGCTGAGCAGCCAGGCCAGCACATGGCCTTCGCCATGGGCCTCGAAATCGAGGTCGGGTTCGTTCTTCAGGTCGATCATCGCAACGGCGGGCGCGCGGGCCAGCACCGGAAGCACGGCGTCCAGATATTGCACATCGAGCGCCCATTGCGCCGCGGAATAGGTGTTCTTCAGATCGAACAGCGTCGGGATCACATGCAGATCGCGCGCCTCGGCCTGGTCCAGCAGATCCTGCAGATGCACCAGATTGGTCTCGAGCGCGTCGCTGCCGGGGCGGAAATCGTCCTCGGGCAGGAAGACCCGCACGGCATTGGCACCGAGATCCACGATGCGGTCGAAATCCGCGCCGATCACCCGGGCGTCGTAATTCGGCCAGAACAGCCGCCAGGGCGTTTCGGCGGGGTAGTAGTTCAGCCCGATCAGCGGCTGCGGCACCAGGCGCGGGGCGATCTCTTCGGCGATGGGCTGCCAGTCGCGGCGCTCATGCGCGGCGATGTGCCAGCCGGTCGCACGGTTCACCAGCGTCGAGCGCGCATGGTCGATCCCGCGCTCGTAGAAGGCCAGCCCGTCCGCGTCGGTGGCATAGCGCACGGTCAGCGCCTCGGTTTCGAGCTGCAGGATCGAGCCGTCGAGATGGTAGAAGCTGGGCCGCGCGGTCTGCTGCAGGACCACCATGCGGGTATCCTCCGCGAAGGCGGTCGCGGCGGCATCCTGGGCGCGGGGCAGGGCGCTGCCGCCGAACCAGTCGGCCAGCATCGCGGTCTCGCCGGTCACCTGCGCCAGTGCGAAGCTGGTCCAGGCATCGCCCAGCCGCCGCTCGAGCATCCGCTCGTCGCTGTCGTTCAACTCCCGCACCAAGGGCCGCGTCGCGGCCTCCCAGGTGATGGGTTGCAGGCTGTCCTCGGGGCGGCTCAGCGCCTCATCGATATAGCGGTATTGCACCTGCCGTTCGAGCAGCGCGTCATAGCGCGCCGACACGCCGCTCAGCGGCACAAGCAGGACAAGCGCGCTGGCACAGGCCAGCGCAAAGGCGGTGCGGACGGGGCGTTTCATTCGCGGGTCCTCTGGACGGGGGCAAGCACGAGGCGGGGATGGGCGGTCTGGACGCCAAGCGCGGTGCTGACGGTCACGCTCAGCGGCAAGCCTTTCGAGAGGCCGGGCAGCATCAGCTCGGCCATGCCGTCGCGGATCCAGGCCTCGCGCTTCTGGGAATGGCCGTTGCGGGTCTCGGTCTCGATGCGGGCCAGGGCGCCGTCGTTCAGCACATGGCCCGCATCGGTCAGGAAGGGGCCGACGCGCAATTGCATCGCGTCGATATCGGGCAGCGGCAGCACCTGCGCGTCAAGCGGTCCTGCGGCGCGCATCGCCTTGAGATCGAGCGTGGCCTCAGGTGCGGTCCGGTCGCCCAGGGCCGCGTGCAGCGCCACGGGGCCGTCGACGCCGCGCGTCAGCAGGCGCGCGCGGGCCAGACCGCCCGCGGCGATGCCGGTCAACAGGGCCGCGTCGCCGGTCGCATCCTCCAGCCAGATCGGCAGGGCGAGCCCGTCCTCGGCGCGGTTGCCGAAGCGGTCGGTCAAGGGCGTGGTCGCAAGATCGGCAAAGCTTTCAAGCTCGGCCCGGCCCGGATCGTCCAAGGCGGGCGCCATGCTGGAGATGTCGGCCACAACGCGGTAGATCGCCCGGCTGCTCTGGACCGCGCCTGCGGTCGCGCCCGCATGATAGAGCGCGGCGCGGTCGCTCGGATCGTGCAGCAGGTCGGCGATGCCGCCCAGGGCGCCGCGCAGCGCGCCGCGTCCGTCGCCGGTCGTGAGCTGGACGCGCGTGCCATCGGCCACCGCATTGCCATGCGCATCGAAGCCAAGCGCCACGATATGGACCCGGTCCTTGCCCGCGGGCTGGCTTTTGGGGCCCGCGAAAATCGCCAGATCGCGCACCGCCGCCGGGGCAACATCCTGCCGGAAGCTGTCATCGGCGCCCAGCACCAGCCCGGCCCAGCGGGCGCGCGGCGCATCGCTGCCCGAGCGGTAGAGCCCGAAGGCGTCGCTGCGCCAAGCGCCCAAGGGGGCGACGGTCAGCTCTTCGGCGGCCGGATCGGCCGGGGCCTGCATGCGCGCCAGCGCCAGCGCCGCGCCGACCAGCGTCACCGCTGCCACGCCTGCGGCCGCGAGGGTTATGAGCACACGCGCGATCATCGCAGCGGCTCGTAGGTCATGGCGAAGACGTTAAGGCGCAGCGCGCCGCATCCACCGCGGCCCTGCAGATCCAGCGTGCCGTCGCGGGCGCCGGGCAGGGGAATGTCGATCTGCTGGCGGCTCGCATTCACGATCAGGTCGTCCGGCGCGACCGCGCCCAACACCTCGATCGCGTGGCAGGCGGGCAGGGGCAGGCGCAGGGGCGCGCTTTGACCGGGATAGAGGTTGCTTTCGACCGCGCCTGTCTCGCTCCAGATGGACTGGCCCGCGCGGTCATAGAGCAGCGCGTTCACCGCCGGGATCGTCGCCGTCTCGGTCCCGGCATTGGAGGCCAGCGCCTCCAGCACCAGGCCATCCGCCTCGGCCCGCAGGCTCAGATCGGTCAGGATGATCCCGCGATAGAGCCCCTCCGTGCCCACCAGCGCACGCGCGTCGATGGCGGCGCCGTCGGGCGCCTTGTCGAATTCCGGGGGCACGAACATCTCGGGGTCGAAGGCATCGTCGGCGGCGGCATCGGTCAGCGACAGGACGTTCTCGAAGGTGACGCGGAAACCTGCGGCCTCGGCGGGCAGAAGGCGCGAGGCGGTGTGCACCCCTGCAGTCTGCCGACCCTGCGGGTCGCGCTCGGCCAGTGCCGTGGCCTCGATCGTGACATGGGCGGGATCAGCATCGGCATTGGTGATCTGGCCCACCACCGACAACTTGCCCGCATGGCGCACGAGGCGCGCCCCGGTGATCGCGATGCGCGGCCGGTCGAGGCGGTCGCGGTGCAGATCGGCCTCGGGCAGCGGCTGCCGCCGCCCGACCGCGTTCCAGATCGCCGCCGTCTCGCGCTGCAGGCGCACCGGCGTCTGCCAGGGCCGCAGATCGACGGGCATCAGGTACCAGTTGCCCGCGCGCCGGACGAGTTGCAGGGTTTTCGTCTCGCTCCGCATGTCGAGCGCGGTCAGCCAGTCGAGCCGCACCTCGGCCGTCAGCGTGCCGCCTGCGCCTTCGATGCTGACGATCTCCAGATCCGACAGCTTGCCGTAGGAGGCCAGAAGCCCCCCGGTCCAGCGCCAGGCGAAGAGCGTGTCGTCAAGCGGCGCGCGCGTCTCGGGGTCGAGGAGCGCATAGGCATCGGCGAAACGGCGGAAGTCGAGATGGGTGAAATAGCGGGTGATCGCCTCTTCGGGGCTGACCGGACGGTTCAGATCGGCCGCGACGCGCGTGGCCCCGAAGGTGCCGCCCGCCACGGCCAGGAACAGCAGCACGAAGACCACCCGGCGCAGCCGCTGCGGCGCGGGATATTGCGCGGCGGATGGCAGCGGCGCGGGCGTGGGCAGGGCGGGCAGGCGGCGTGTCATGCCCAAGGCCGCGCCCATCATGGCCAGTGCCGCAAGCACCAGCGCGGTAGGCGGGATAATCCCCCACATCAGAAGATGCGCGGTCGGAAAGTCCCGGCGCGGCATCAGGCGCGGCAGCGGCGGCACGTCGGGGCGTTCCCAGACGACAACGCCGTTCTGCAGCCGGTTCAGCGGGTTCCAGCCCGCGAAATAGAGAAGCGGGTCGTAGAAGGCATCGTTCGAGAAGACGTATTTGAGGTTGTAGCGCCCGGAATTGACCAGGAACTGCCGCAGCGATCCGAGGCCGGGCACGCCCAGATACTTGGCGTTCTCCAGCCGCTCGACCGAATAACGTGTCATGTCGGGCAGGCGGCGGGCCGAATGGTAATTGCCGTCGACCGATTGTGCCGTGGTCTGCGCCGACAGGTAGGCGAACTGGTCCCCGAACCCCAGCGTCAGATAGCGCCAGCGGTGATGCTCGTCGGTCTCGAGGAAGCGGACGATGGGGGCGGGGTCGATGAAATCGGGCTGGGTGGGCCGCATGGTGGGCAGGATCGCCGCAAAGACCGCAATGAGTGCGAGGCCCGCGAAGACCCCGCCCGTGATCGCGCGGCGCAGTGTCCGGCCGAAGGTTTCGTCCAGCAGGCGGCCCGAGCGGCCATGCAGAAGGCTGTCGATCAGCACACCCAGGAAGGGCAGGATCAGGATCGTCGCCCAGAAGGTGAACCGGTCGAGCGTCAGGATGTCGAACGCCCCGCCCAGGATCGCACGCGAGATGGGGGTCGTGCCGCCCGTGCCCAGCACGAAGCACAGCAGAACCGCCCCGCCCAAAGGCCAGAGCCGCGTCTTGAGTGTCTTCCACAGAACGTAGGGCAGCGCCAGAAGCGGCAGGCCCCAGGGCAGAAGGAAGAAGATGAAGCCCAGATCCGTGCGCTCGAGGAAACTCTCGCGCGAGCCATGCGGGATCGGCACCTGGGTGATCGGATCGGAAATCGACCACAGCCAGTAGGGCAGCACGGTGGTGGCGACGGCGGCGATCATCAGGATGGCAAGAAAGACGCCCCGGCCCACGGGCTTCACGTAGCGCAGCGCGCGCCGCCATGCGGGCTGGCCCCGGCGCGGGTCGCGCAGCGTGACCTGCCGCAGCGTGTCGAGGGCCAGCGGGATGATGAACAGCACCGCGCCGAAGATCGTTGTGACGTGATGCGCCGCGGTGGTGGCCGCCGACAGCAGGATCGCCATGGCCAGGTTGCCCCAGCCGCCGATCACGAACCAGCGGTGCACGTAAGGCAACGCGTTCAGGAAGATGCTCAGCGAGACGATGGTGGGCAGCTGGCCGAAAAGATGCACCGTCTCCGCAACCGAGGAGGACAGCGCGAGCGTGATCGCCGCATAACCCGCCGACCGCGCGGGCACCCAGATCAGCGCGAAGCGGTAGACGCCCACGACCAAGAGCAGAACGCCCGTCAGCTGCACCGTCACGAAGGCCGCGCGCAGGGGCATGACATGCATCAGCGCGGCCTGCGCCATATGCGTGCCCGGCGGGTAGGAGGTGGTGGCGAACCCGGTGTACCAGCGCGGCTCCCACACGTCGAACCAGCTGCGGTGGTAGCTGTCGGCGAAGAACATGTGGATGAAGGCGTCGTAGGTATTGCCGTGGGTGAACGGCAACAGCCCGCCATGCAGCACGAAGGCGATCATCAGCGCGAACATCAGAAGCTGCGTGCCCTTGGGGGCAGCGGCTTCGGATGGCGCATGGGAGATCATTCCCCCCCATCGGTATGATGCGGCAGGTGTCATGGGCGGGGCCAATTCGGAAGGCGGGTCGGTCGCGCTGGCAGGCGGTCAGACCGTCAGGTGGGGTACGAAGGCTGCGATCAGACCAGGTAGCGGTCCCGGGCGATCATGGCGGCATGGGTCCGGTTGCGGGCGCCAAGCTTGCGGCAGAGCGTCTTGACGTGCAGCTTGATGGTCACTTCCTGCAGCTCGGTGTCGCGGGCGATTTCCTTGTTGGACTTGCCCTGGCAGATGCCGCGCAGGACCTGAAGCTCGCGCTTGGTCATGGGGCCCGAGCCGTCGTCCTCGGCCTGTTGCAGGAAGCCGAAGGGCGCGTAGATCTCGCCCGCGGCCATGAATTGCGCGGCGACGACCAGCGATTTGGCGGCCAGCGTCTTGGGCACGAACCCCTGCGCACCGGCCTTCAGCGCGGCTTCGGCCACTTCGCGGGGGGCTGTGCCCGAGAGGATGGCCACGGGCTTGTTTTCATTGGCGGCGCGCATCTTGGCGAGCCCGTCGAGCCCGTCCATCCCGGGCATGGAATAGTCCAGAAGAACCAGATCGAAGCTGCCCGTCTTGCGCACTTCATCAAGCGCTTCGGTCAGGCTGGCGACGGTGGTGACTTCGGCAAAGTCTTCTGCCTGCAAAAAGGCGGCAATCGTATCACGCACAAGAATATGGTCGTCGGCGACCAGAATACGCAGGGACATGTCCTTTTCCCTTCAAGAGTTGCTATTCACAATTCGTCTAAACTTTTGCCAAGACTTTGGCGCTTTTGTGGGCATTTTGATGATTTCGAGACGTAACCATGTCTTTCGTCATCCTGTCCGGCGCATCAGTCTGGCTCCAGCGATCTGCGTTAACGTTACTCTCAAAAACGGCGCAGGGCAGCCTCTCTTCCGAAAGGCCTTGCAAGGAAGCTGCATAGGCCGACTATGCGAAAGTATATCGCCTCCATACATTTGCCGTTGTGACTGGGCGAAAGCAATCGTGCATTGTGTTCTCGTTGAACTTTTGCCCCGTAAGGATCACCGACCCATGTTGAATGTCTCTGACCTCGCCCGTGTCTGCATTGTTCCCCTCGCGCTGGCCTGCACCGCCGCATCCGCCCAGGAGGCCACGCTTGGCCAGCCCGAAGGCGATGTCATCCTGACCGTATCCGGCCCGATCGCGCAGACCAATGTGGGCGATACCGCGCAATTCGACCGCGCCATGCTCGAAGCGCTGGGCGTGGAGACGGTGACCACCTCCACGATCTGGACCGAGGGCGAGCAGGAATTCACCGGCCCCGCGCTGAAATCCCTGGTCGATCTTCTTGGCATCGAGGACGGCACGCTGACCGCGACCGCGGTAAACGATTATGCGGTCGAGATCCCGGTCTCCGACGCGGTCGAGGATGGCCCGATCCTGGCGCTCACCCGCAACGGCGCGCCGATGTCCGTCCGCGACAAGGGGCCGATCTGGGTCGTTTATCCCTATGACACCAATCCCGAATACCAGTCCGAGGTGCATTACTCGCGCAGCATCTGGCAAC
>CAZTEV010000001.1:55955-58361 GCA_964612785.1 uncultured Roseivivax sp.
GACACCAATCCCGAATACCAGTCCGAGGTGCATTACTCGCGCAGCATCTGGCAACTTGACCGCATCGGAGTCTCCGACGGATCCTGAGCGGACCCGCCGCTGCCATTCAGGAAAGGGCGCATATCGTGTCTTTGACCCGTTTCTTCAGTTTCAGACGAGGCCTGTTCGGCCTCGTCGTCGTTATTCTTTGTGGGGTCTGGCTGTTCCTGGCCAGCGATGTGTTGCGGCAGCTCGATCAGCTGGCGACCGCGTCTTCGGACAATGTCCAATGGACCCTGTCGCAAAGCGAGGTGGAACTGGCCGCGCTCGACAAGGCGGCGGCGCTTGCGGTCCTGAAACCCGAGGCCTCGCTGGCGCCCCTGCGGCGCAGCTTCGACATTTTCTACAGCCGCGTGACGACGCTTGTGGAAGGGCCGGTCTTTTCCGCGCTGCGCAGCGATCCCGAGGCATCCGCGGGCCTGCGGCAGCTGCATGACTTCCTCAATCGCACGGTGCCCGCGATCGACGGCCCCGATGACGAATTGCGCGCCGTGCTTCCGCAGATCAGCACCGAGATCCAGTCGCTGCGCCCGGTCATGCGCCGCGTGGCGCTTCTGGGCATCGAACGCTTCGCCACCCTCAGCGATCGCAACCGCGGCGGCGTGTCCGACACGCTGAGCTATGTGGCCCTGGTCACCACGGCACTCATTGGCCTCTTGCTGCTGATGGTCTTCATCATGACCCGGCTGGCCCGCACCGCCGAAAAGAACGCGCGCCACAGCCGCCAGATCAGCGACCGGATCGAGACGATCATCCGCACCTCCATCGACGCGGTCATCGTGATCGACCGCAGCGGGCGGGTGATCGAATATAACGGCGCGGCCGAGACGATCTTCGGCTATTCCCGCGCCGAGGCGGTGGGCAAGGACATGGCGGACCTGATCGTGCCCGACCATCTGCGCAAGCAGCATAATGCGGGCATGGCGCGTTTTCTCAAATACCGCGAGGAGCGGGTGGTCAATCAGGGCATCGTGCAGCTCGAGGCCGCGCGCAAGGACGGCACGCTGTTTCCGATCGAATTGTCCGTGGCCAATGTGCAGCGCCCCGAGGGCGAGATCTTCGTGGGCTATATCCGCGACATCTCGGACCGGGTCGCCGCCGAGAACGAGCTCAAATCCGCGCGCGACCGCGCCATCGCGGGCGAGAAGTCCAAGGCCAACATGCTGGCGGTGATGAGCCACGAGATGCGCACGCCGCTCAACGGGATGCTGGGCACGCTCGATCTGCTGGAGACGCTCGCTCTCGACCAGAAGGCCGAGCGTTACGTCAAGACCATCCGCTCTTCGGGCAATGTGCTGCTGGGCCATGTGAACGACGTGCTCGACATCTCCAGCCTCGATGCGGGCCGCATGACCATGACGCCGCGGATCTTCGATCTGCACGCGCTTCTGGAAGAGCTGGCCGATACCTACAGCCAGCCCGCGCGCGACAACGGCAACGTGATCGTGCTGAACGCCGCCGATCCGGCGCTCAAGCGCGTCTACACCGACCCGTCGCGCATCCGGCAGATCCTGATCAACCTTCTGGGCAACGCGATCAAGTTCACCCGCAACGGGCTGATCACGATCGAGGCGACCTGTCCGAACGGGCTCGACGCGGTCGAGATCCGCGTGATCGACGACGGTATCGGCATCGAGCCTGAAAACCTGTCGCGCGTCTTCGAGGATTTCGTGACGCTCGACAGCTCCTATGCGCGCAACAACAACGGCACCGGGCTGGGTCTGGGCATTTCCGCGCGCATGGCCAAGGCGCTGGGCGCCGAGATCGGCGCGGACAGCACGCCCGGTCAGGGCAGCACCTTCTGGCTGCGCCTGTCGATGGCCCTGCCCGAAGGGCAGACGGCCGATCATCACGCGCCCCGTTCCGATACGGCGCATATCGCCCTGCCTGCGGCCTCCGCGACCGACGAGGCCGCGCCCCGGCGCGTCCTGCTGGTCGAGGACAACGCGGTCAATCGGCTGGTCGCGCGCGAAATGCTCGAACGCGACGGGCATCAGGTCGAAGAGGCGCATAACGGCCGCGAAGGCGTGGCGATGGCCAGCCGCACGGCTTTCGACGTGATCCTGATGGACATTTCCATGCCCGAAATGGACGGGATCGAGGCCACGCAGGCCATCCGGACGGGCAGCGGGAAATCTGCCCATGCGCCGATCATCGCCACCACAGCGCATGTGCTGCAACATGACGTGCAACGCTTCCGCGATGCGGGCATGACCGACGTCCTGGCCAAGCCCATCTCCATCGCATCGCTGCGCCAGGTGATCGCGGCACAGACCGAAGACGAGGACACGTCCGAGACGGACGCGCCCGCATTGCCGCTGGTCGATTGGGAACAATCGCGCACGGTGCGCCAGACCCTTGGCCCGG
>CAZTEV010000001.1:58461-63161 GCA_964612785.1 uncultured Roseivivax sp.
TTGCCGCTGGTCGATTGGGAACAATCGCGCACGGTGCGCCAGACCCTTGGCCCGGATCGGTTCGAGGGCGCGATGAACGAGGTCTGCGAAGAGGTCGCGGCCTTCATCAACGCGCTGCCCGAGGCCATCCGCGATCCTGCAGGGCACCTGGCGCTCTCGAAGGAGGCGCACAGGCTGGCAGGCTCGGCGGGCGTCTTCGGCGCGCGGCGTCTGGCCACACATCTGCAGGAGCTCGAACAGACCCTCAAAGCGGAAGGGGTCGATCCCGAAACCGTGCCGGTGGACGACATCACCGCCTGCTGGCGCGAGACGGTCGCCGTCTACCGGGAACGCTACGTGGCCGAGTTGGTCTGACCCGCGCCGTCTTCGCATTGGTCCTGTGACACCCCGCGGGTTCGCCCCCGCGGGGTTTTTCGTATGTGGGCGGCCCGGAAGGATACGGGCGGCCCCTGCGGCATGCATGGCGCTTGCGGATCCGGCTGCAGGCGGAAGCGGGCGCCGGGCGGGGCTGCCTTGTCTTGCCGCATGCCCGTCCATGCCGCCTAGGCTGCCCTGTCCGTGCCAAACGGGATCCGCTGGGGCAGAACGCCGGACATTGCGCGTGGGCGGATGGGGGCGCTCGGCGTCGCGCCTTTGGGTGCAGGCAATCGGCACTGGTCGATCATGGTTTACAGGGGGTGATGGAAATGTCGCGACAGAGCCTCCCGGCGGGCTTACGCGGGCGCAGGGAGGTGGAGCGGGTGGGGCGATCCTCACGGTCCGACCCATCAGCGCCGGCTGCGCATGGGGGCAATCTGCGGGTCTTGGACCTTCCGGGACGAGAGCCGGAGCGTCACCGCCCCAAGACGTCCCGGTGCCGCAAGGATCGGGGCATCTCACGCTCGGGTCCGCGCAGATCCGCGATACCCTGACGCGAAAAGGCCCCCGCGGTCGTCCCGCGGAGGCCCTTCTTGTAAATGGCGGTCGGCGCTGCCACGTCCGACCGCCTTTGCAGGATGGCGCCCCACGGGGTCACCAACCCCTGTACCATCCTGCAAATACCATGGGACCGATATCGAGCGTGCCCTCGACCCAGCGATAATCGGCCTCGATCTTGGCGCCCGCGAACAGCTCGCCCTTGGTGATGGGGCGGCGGACTTTCACGCCCGCGGCGGGGATCGCCTTGTTGTTGTAGTTGTTCTGGTCCTTGTCCCAGGAGAAGTGCATGTCCGCGAAGGGCACCATCAGCCAGGGGCTGTCGCCGATCTTGTATTCCAGCGAATATTCCCCGCCGACGGTCAGCACGACATTGGTGTCGCCGGGCTCCAGCGATCCGGGCGCGGCCAGCGTGCCGTAGCTTTTGAAGACCGAGGAGACGCGGTCGAACGGGCCGAACCCGCCGCCTTCCTTCGGGAAATAGCGGTAGTAGTAGTAATCGACGGCGAAGCGCCAGCCGGATTTCTCGAGCCCGCTTTCCAGCTCGGTGTACCAGTCATGCCGCGCCGAGAAGGTCAGCTCCAGGTGATCGCCCAGCCGGGTGGACAGCTGCACGCCAAGCCCGTGCTTGGTGGAGTTGTTCCAGGGGTTCGGCTCGGTGTCGCGGACGTAATTGCCGAGATAGAAGAATTGCAGTTTCGTGTCGCCCTTCTGCCAGACCTGCACGCCCTGTTTCAGCCAGGCCTCCGCGAAGGCGTTGCCCTCGTCGCTGTCCTGATTGGTGTTGGGAAAGCGCAGGATGCCGCCCGTCGCACCGGGGAAGGTGATCTTGGGCGTGATCGAGACGCCTTCTTCGGCCTGCGCGGCGGGCGCGCCGAGCACGAAGAGCGAGGAGGCGAGAGCGAGGGATTTCAGAAGGGTGAGGCAGCGCATGTCGGGGATCCTTTGGGTCATCTGGTGAAAAGCTGGCTGGTGAGGCCGGGTCTGTGGGGCAAGGTTGGGATCGGGGCGCGCGGGCGGGCGTGGCGGGCCCGTCCGCGCGGAAAGCGGGTCAGGTCCGGTCGTAGATGTCTTCGAAACGGGTGATGTCGTCTTCGCCCAGATAGGGGCCCATCTGGACCTCGATGAGGCGCATCGGCACCTTGCCGGAATTGGCCAGGCGGTGCTTGGCGCCCAGCGGAATGAAGACGTGGCTCTGCTCGGGCAGAAGGCGGATATCCTCGCCCACGGTGACGGTCGCGGTGCCCTCGACGACGATCCAGTGCTCGGCGCGGTGCATGTGGCTTTGCAGGCTCAGAACGCCGCCGGGATCGACAACGATGGATTTCACCTGGAAGCGCCCGCCGAGCATCAGCGATTCGTAATGTCCCCAGGGGCGCGTCTCGCGGGTGATTGCGGGGGCGTCGGCTTCGATGGGGCTGTGTTTGGTCATGGTCTTGTCCTTGAGGCTGGTGAGGTTGGGTTGGGGTCTTGGGTCGTGTCGTTTTGTGTCGTTTCGGGGCGCGGCGCTCAGGCGGGCCTGGCGGTGCTGCGCGGAAGGGTGGCGGGCCGCAGGATCGCAAGCGCCAGCATCAGCGCGGCGAGGCCTGTCTGGATCTGCGCCTTCAGCGTGACGAGAAGGGCGAGGTCGGCTGTTCCCGCGAGATGCGCAGCCAGGGCGACGGCGCCCAGATAGACGGGCACGGCTGCGGCCAGCATCGCGATGCCGCGGTAATCGCTGCGGGCGGCCAGAAAGGTTGCGACGAGGTAGCTGAGCGTGAAGGCGGTCGCGGCGCCCGCGGCGGGCAGAAGATGCGCGGCGGCGGCGTCGTATGCGGAACCGGCCAGCAGGCGCACCAGCGTTTCGGGGATCAGGGCGGCGGCGGCCAGCAGCGGCAGCGAGACGGCGGCGAACAGAAGGGCCACCGGGCGGGCCGCAGCCAGACCGCTTTCGCCGCGTGCCAGGGCCAGCCCGACCGTGGGCAGCAGGACCGAGGCCAGCCCGAAGCAGGCGAAGAACTCGATCCGCTGGAACAGGGCCAGGACCGCCAGCTGGCCGGTCTCGGCCGGACCCAGTAGCCGCTTGGCAAGGAACAGATCGCCGTCCAGCAGCGCCACCTGCGCCAGTTGCAGCAGGCCGAAGGGCAGGGCGGCCAGCGTCAGCCCGCCCAGAAGGCGGCGCGTCTGCGGTGCGGCGGCGGCCGCTTTGGCGGGAATGTCCCGGGCGATGACGGCCCAGCCCAGCACGATCGACAGGGCCAGGGCTGCGGTGATGCCCTCAAGGCCGACGCCCAGATGCCAGGCCAGTGCACCGCCCGCGAGCCGCACCAGCATTTCCACTTGCGTGGAGCGGATGACGGCGCCCACGGCCAGCTGTCCGGTCAGCACGCCGCGCAGCAGGCACAAAGGCATGGCGAAGGGCAAAGCCACCGCCAGCAGCATCAGCGCGCGGGGATCGGAAAGCGACAGCGCGGCGCCCGCGCCCATCGCCCACAGTGCGAACAGGCAGAGAGGCAGGGCGATGCCGCCGATCATCAGGGCGCCGCGCGCCAGCCGCGCCAGCGGCTCGGACAGGGCGGCGCCGCCCTGGGCCGCGACCATCTTGGAAATCGCCATCTGCACCGCCGACAGCGCGGCCAGGACGCCCAGTTTCAGCGTCAGAAGCAGCGCCAGATCCCCGAAGAGTTCCGGGCCGAGCCAGCGGCTGAACAGCATGTTGTAGGCCAGGTTGCCGACATTCGCGATGTTGGAGGAGACGAAGATCGCCGCCGCCGGGCTCAGCGCCAGAAGCGCGGAGGGGCGCAATCCGAAAGGACGGGCAAGGCGGGGCATCGGGGGGTCTCCGGGACGGGAAGGCGGCGGGAGCGTCGGCTCAGAGGAAGGAGGCGCGCTGGGCGAGCGGCGCGAGGCGGGTCTCGGCAATGAGGCCCAGCATCTGCAGACCTGCGCGCAGAACCGCGCGGGCGCTGACCTTGGAGCCCGGGATCTCGGTCCATTCGGCAAGCGGCATCTCGTAGAATTCCGCCTGCGCCGTGCCTGCGCCGCCCAGCCGCGAGAAGAGCTCGATGTCGAACAGCCAGCCTGCGCGGAAGGGTGCTGCGACGGCACGCTTCAGCGCGGGGCTGACGCGGAACATCTTGGCGCCGCACTGGGTGTCGCCGATGGGCATGGCCAGCGCGACGCGCGCCAGGGTGTTGCACACGCGAGAGACGAAGCGGCGGTTCTCGGCCCGTTCGATCCGGTGGCCCAGAAGCGGGCGGCGCGAGCCAAAGACGACCGAGACGCGGTCGTGACGGACAAGCACCCGGTCCATGTCGCCGATGGCGTCAAGCGGCGTAGCCAGATCCGCATCCCAGTAGCCGGTCAGGGCGGCACCGCGGTCCATCGCTTCGATCAGGCCCTGGCGGACGGCCTCGGCCTTGCCGCCGTTCTGTGCCAGGGGCAGGACCGAGATGCGGCCCGGCGCGCTTGCGGCCATGTCGTTCAGAAGCTCCAGCGTGGCGTCGCGGCTGCCATCGTCCACGAACAGGAAGTCGGTGCCGGGCAGCATGTCGAGTGCGGCATGGAAGGCGCCCACATCCAGGCGACGGGCTTCGTTGTAGCAGGGCACGACGATGATCGTGCGACCGGCCGAATAGGCTTTGCCGGGCATTGCGGCGGCGGTGAGGGTCGGGTCGATACGCATGGTGTCAGGTCCGTGTGCAGGGTTGCTGTTGACCCTGTCTTCCCATGCCGGGCGCCCCGCGTCGCTTGGGCGTCAGGCTACGCACGGCGCCATCGGAAGCGCCGCTCGGGGCGCTTGGCGC
>CAZTEV010000001.1:63261-67355 GCA_964612785.1 uncultured Roseivivax sp.
GTGAGGCGATTCTCCAACCTTCTGCGCAGGTTACGCCCCCCTTCGCGCGGGCGGGCCAACCTTTCGGATAGGCGCCGTGTCCATCGAGACGCGGGGCTAAGCCTCTGGACCCGGGGCTGTCCGCTTGCAGGACTGCCGCGATTTCCCCGGGCGGGGCAGGGTTCTCGGCGTCGGCCCCACCGGCACTCACCCGTCCACTGCCCCCGAAGGACACTGCCCCATGACCTGCCTCATAGACCGTTCCCGAAAGGCGCTTCTCGTTTCCTGCGCTTGTCTTCTTCCCGCCATCGCCACCATGTCGGAAGCCCGCGATCTGCGCAGCGCGCCGTCGATGCCCCATGCCCCCGCAGCCGATATGTGGGATGGCAGCTTCTACAATCCCGTCTCGACGCCGAGCCTGCACATCGCCAAGCCGAAGCCAGCAAAGACGCGGCCCGGCCGCATTTCCACCATGGGTGCTGTGCGCCAGGGCGGGCCCATCGTGCTGGCAGGCGGCAGCCGCGTGGCCAAGCTGAAAAGTCTGATCGCCGCCGCCGAGGCCGGGCGTCTGGGCTATGACGCGATCAATTACGGCGCCAAGCGCCTGCCTGCGCGCCGTCCCACCGAGATGAGCGTGGGCGAGATCCTCGACTGGGTCCGCGCCACGCCCGGACAGCCCCATGCGATCGGTCGCTATCAGTTCATCCCGAAGACCCTGCGCGCGCTGCTCAAGCGCAGCGGCACGCCCCATTCAGCGCGCTTCTCGCCCGAATTGCAGGACAAGCTGGCCGATCTTCTGCTGATGGATGCGGGCTATGTCGCGTTCCATGACGGAAAGCTCAGCCGCAAGCGCTTCATGAACAACCTCGCGCGGATCTGGGCGGGCCTGCCCAACAGCTCGGGCCGGTCGCATTACCACGGCTATGCCGGGAACCACGCGACCATCTCCTGGCGCGATTACGACCGGCACATGGCGGCGATCTTCGACTGATTGCGGCCTGCTCTCTTTTCCTCTTTCTCCCCTCCCTCCTGTGACTTCCCGGCGCTTCGGCGCCGGTTTTTTGTGTCTGATGAGGCAGCTTAGGCCGCGCGGACAGGCCTTCCGGCCCTTGCGGTCGTCCGGGATGCCGCGCGATCTGTCCCAGTCCCAGTCCCAGTCCCAGTCCCAGTCCCAGTCCCAGTCCCAGTCCCAGTCTACCTCCGTGCCGGTATCGGGCCGGTCCGCTGGCGGGGAGCCGTATGGCCGGGATCGGTGCCGCTTGGGCTTGTGCGAAAGACATGGCGGGCCCCGGATGATGGATGCAAAGCCCTGCCCAGCCTGACGTAGGCTCGATGCCTGTCGGGATGTCCCGGGCGGTCGGATCTGCGCGCGCGCCTCCACGCCCCGCGCGGGCAGACTGCCCCAGAGGCAGGGGCACCCGAAAAGCGCAGGCTCAAGCCCCCGAAACCAAGCCCCCCAAACAGAAAAACGCCGGACCCGAAGGCCCGGCGTTTTCTGCGTTGCGGTGGTCCGGCTCAGTCGAGCCAGCGCTCGAGCCGGTCCCAGAGCGAGGTGTCGAGCAGCAGACGGATGCGGACATAGAAGCCGTCTCCGATCAGGTCCTCGGCCCCCGGCAGCATCCGCTCGATGTGGTTGTAGCCGATCGCAAGCAGCGTGCCCTCGGCCAGCGCGACACCGAATTCCGCACCAAGCGCCTGGGTTGCGTAGCCCTCGCTGTCCCACAGATGCGAGGCCTGCAGGCCGAGACGGAAGCGGTCGTCGGCGAAGTCCCAGTCAAGCCCGGCCTGCACCAGCTGCGTCGTGGCCGACGCGTCCACACCGTCCTCGAAGCGGGTCTCGCGGTGGATGCCAGCATACTTGCCGCGCAGGTTGAGGTTCTCGCGCGCCCGGTAATCGGCGGCGAAGGACCACAGATGCGCATCCTCGCGCAGGCCGTCCTGTTCGAACCGGCGCTCGTACCAGGCCAGAACGTTGAGGCGGTCGTCATCGAGCGGACGGTAGGCCGCGCCGATGCGGGCCCGCTGACGGATGCGGGGATCGCCCGCGCCGGTGTCGTCCACCGCGTGACGGATGCGGCCCAGGACGCTCAGCTCGGGCGTGATCTGACCAGCGACGCCGAGATTGGCATAGAAGGTCCGGCCCTCGGTCTCGAAGGTCTGTTCGAGGTCCAGATCGGCCATCCAGTTGCCGTCTTCGGACATCCAGTCCATCCCGAAGGTGATTGCGGTCAGCCAGTCCTCGTCCGAGCCCAGCCCGTGGGTGTGTTCCACCCCGAAGCGCAGGTCCACACCGTGGATGGGCGACCAGGCGGCGCGCATCGACTGGATCAGCCGGGCCGCTTCGAGGTCATGACCCTCGGCCTGCATCTCGCTGCGCGCGGTGACATGCTCGCTGACCGCGTAATCCACCGAGAAGCTGAGATAGGACAGACGCTCGGGCCGGTCGTCCCCGAACAGCGTCACTTCGCCATCGAGGTTGAAGCGCAGCTTGTCGGTGGCGGCATATTGCGCCGAGAAGCGCGCGAAGCCGTCCGTGCCGCCCGAAACCGGCGTCAGCATGTCGAAGCCGAAGGTCATGGGACGCCCGTCTTCGCCCGCGCTGCGCGACCAGGTGGCGCCCAGGATGCCGTAAAGGCGGATGTCGGCGTCGGGGTCGTGCATGTCATGCTCGAAACGCAGGCCTGCGCGCAGGGTCTCGTCGGGCTTGCGCGCGATCTCGACCGTGGCTTCGCCGTTCAGACGCTCGGTCTCGTTGATGCGGTCGCGGACATATTGCAGCTCTGCCTGCAGGCGGTCCTCGCCGAAGACCAGCGTTTCCACGCCCAGCGTGACCTGGTCGATGCCGGGGCCGACGGTTGCGCCCGTGGGCGCGAAATCGTCGTCCGTGCGCGCCGCCTCGAGCCGCAGGGTCGCGGCCTTGCCGTAATGGGTGAGGGCCACGCGCGCGCCGGTACCCGCCACGCCTGCACCGTCCTCGGAGCGGGCGATCTCGGCCTCGATCTCGGTGCGCTCGCCGATCCAGGTCTTGAGGAAGGCCGCAACGATGCGCTCGCGCTCCTCGGTCATCTTCTCGGCATCCGCATGGACGACCCGGAGGCCCATCTCGGTGCGCGGACCGGCCTGCCACAGAACCTCGCCGCCATAGAGCCAGTAGCGCTCGGTCGTGTCGGCCTCGGTCTCGTATTGCACGCGGATCGAGATCGGGTTGCCCGAGGCATCGGTCTGCGCCACGGGCGCGTTGAACAGGATCGCGCCGCGGAAATAGTCGAGCACGTAATCGGTCAGCCGGATCTGGCTGCGTTCCTCGATGATCTCGCCCGAGATGCGGTCGCGGACCAGAAGGTCGACCCGTTCGGTGCCTTCCTTGATGTCCGTGAGGTCCAGATCATAGGGGCCGGAGATGCCGCGTGCGGGCACTTCCTCGATCTTCTGGCCCTGACGGGTATGCGCGGCAAAGACCGTCACGGACACATCCTCGCCCTGCCAGTGGCCCTTGAGGCCGGTGGTCACGCGGGAATAGGCGCCCAGCTGATAGGCCTCCGAGCCGGGCTCGATCGCGTAATCGCCGTAGAGGATGTAGGACGCGCCCTTTTCGATCTTCACGTAGAGGTTCGTGGAGGAGGCCGCGTCGTAGCCCTTTTCGGAATCGTCGCCATAGACCGGATAATATTCATCCGTGCGGATGTCGCGGAACAGACGGTCCTCGGTGTCGCGGTCCGACGAATAGCGCAGGGTCAGCAGCGCATCGCCCTTGATCCGGCCCTTCAGGTACAGCTCGCCGCTAAGGCCCGTCGTCGTCTGCTCGAAGGCCGACAGCTGGTCCGCATCGAGGGCCGCATTGCCGTCGCCCAGAGCCACGGCGCCTTCGATCACACCCACGAGGATGCGCGCATCGAGGTCGGGGACCCAGTTGATCCGGGCCTCGGCCTTGCCGAAGCTGCTGGTCGCGGTGATCCGGTCGGGGCCGGAAATCTGCGGTGCGAGCAGGTCGAACGTTGCCTCGCCATTGTCGAGATAGACCTGCACGCCCGGCGTCTCGGGGCGGATGTCCGACACGTCCCAACGTCCATGCTGCGTATCGAGCGTCACGAGCGATGAGGTCTCGACCGCGCGGC
>CAZTEV010000002.1:0-5126 GCA_964612785.1 uncultured Roseivivax sp.
TCGATATTGGCCGGAATGGTGAACACGTCGCCCGCATCGCAGAGCGTCATCTGTTCGCGAAGATCGACGCCGATCTCGTAGTTGTAAGGGGTATAAAGCGCCGAAATCTTGCGCACGCCCTGCGGGCCGAAGCGCGTGCCGGGGCGGTAGGTGGTGCCGCCGTCGAAGGGAATGCCCAGCACGGTGGCGTCGTAATTGGCGACCTCCAGCACGTCCTCGGTATAGGGCGCCTTGAGGAAGGTGTTGATGCCCGCGTAATGCGGCAGCTCGCCCCGCGCGAAGGTCGGGATCGACTTGTCGTCGATGCTGTCGGCGCCGGTCAGGCCCATGCGCAGCGCCCAGCGGCGTTCCTCGTCCCAGCGGCCCTCGGGCAGCTCGCCCTCCTTCTGCATGGCGCGCCAGCCGCCCAGCTTTGTGAGGTCGGGATGGTGAAAGCGACATTCCCGCGCGGCATGGCGTGCGCGCGGGGCGTCGGGGTGATGCGACCGGCTCTGCCGGGTCATGGGCTCAAAGAGCATGTGTTCTGTCTCCCTTTCGGGGCCCCGCGTTGGGGCGTCGGGCTTCCGGACCTTGGCTGTGCCCCCTGCGCGGGGCCCGGCGGCGCGCAGGGGTATTCTGTGGCGCAGCGCGGCTTAGGGCGCTTGCGGGATCTCCGATGCGAGGGACGGCACGCCATCGAGGATGCGCTGATAGGGAATGCCGCCGTCACGGGCGTCGAAATCGTAGGTGATGGTGGCGCCGTAAGCTTCGGGGAAGTCCGGATCCCAGCGTGGCTTGTCGAAGACCAGAACCCGGTCGCCCAGCTTGAAGCCTTCCTGAAGATCATGGGTGACCATGAAGACGGTCATTGCCGTCTCGGCCCTGAGCTCGGTCAGGAAATCGTGCATGGCGATCCGGGTGCCGGGATCGAGCGCGCCGAAGGGCTCATCCAGCAGCAGGATGCGGGGCCGTGCGGTCAGGGCCTGCCCGATGGCAAGCCGCTGCTGCATGCCGCCCGACAGCGTCGCGGGATAATTGTCGGCCACATGGGCCAGACCGATCCGGTCCAGCGTCTCGTCCGCGCGGGCGCGGGCGGCGCGCAGCTTGGCGCCGAAGAAGCGGCCGAGCCCTGTGGGGAAACTCTCTGCCGCGACGATATTGTCGCGCACATTCATGTGCGGGAAGACCGAGTAGCGCTGGAACACGACGCCCCTCTCGCGGCCCGGCTCGGTGGCCGGTGCGCCGCCATCGATGCGGATTTCGCCCCGTGTCGGACGCTCATCGGCCAGAAGGAGCCGCAGGAAGGTGGACTTGCCGCAGCCCGACGCGCCGACGATGGAGACGAACTCCCCCTCGGCCACGTCGAGATTGACGCGCTCGATGATCGAGCGTCCGCCATAGGCCTGCCAGACATCCGAGACGGTGACGAAACTCATAGCCCCGCCCCCATCCAGGGGAAGGCACGGCGCGACAGGGTCTTGAGCGCCAGGTCGATCAGGAACGCCAGAAGCGTGATCCAGATCACGTAAGTCAGGATGATGTCCATCGCGAGGTAGCGGCGCACCAGGAAGATCCGGTAGCCCAGGCCCACATCCGCCGCGACCGCTTCGGCTGCGATCAGGAACAGCCAGGCCGCGCCCAGCGACAGCCGCACCGCCGCAATCAGCCGCGGAAGGATCTGTGGCAGCACCACGCGCAGTGCGATCACCAGCGTCGAGGCGCCCAGGGTCTGGGCCTTCACGATCTCCTCATGCGGAATGTCCAGAACCCGCTGGCTCAGATCGCGGATCAGGAAGGGCGTGATGCCCACGACGATCAGCACGACCTTGGAGGTCTCGCCCAGCCCGAAGACGATGAACAGGATGGGCAGAAGGGCCAGCGGCGGCACCATCGACAGGACCGCGACGAAATCCGACAGGGTGCGGCGGGCATAGGGCAGCATCCCGATCACCACGCCCGTGACAAGCGATATGGCCGCGCCGATGCCCACACCCAGCGCCAGACGCCGCAGGCTCGCCCATGTATCCTGCCACAGCAGGATCTCGCCCGACCGCCGGTCACCTTCGGTGAAAAGCCGGATCGCCGTGTCGAGGATCGTCGCGGGCGCGGGCAGCAGCTTGTCCTGCGGATTGGCCGCAAGCCGGATCTCGGATCCGATCGCATAGGCGATGGCGACCGCCACGAAGGGCAGGGCTGCCAGCACGACCACCAGCGGGCGCGATGTGGGGCGTCGGTTGATCAGGCGCATGGGGCGCGATCTTCCTCGGGGCAGGGAAAAGCGCCCGGCGTGTCAGGGCCGGGCGCGTCAGGGGATCAGAGCGCGCCGTCGGCGGCCATCTGCATGTAGCTCGCGTCAAAGCGGAACTGCACGTTGTCCGCGTTGCCGGTCACGGTCCCGTCCGGATACTCGATGCCCACGAAATCCGCCGAAGGCGCATCGACGCCGAGGATGCCCTTGTCGAACAGGAACTCGGCCACGTTCACCATCGTGTCGGGCAGATCCGCGCTCGAAGCCTGGGCGACCGCATCGGCGGGCGTATAGAACATCTCGGTCGCGGCAAGCTGGGCCTTGTAGCCTTCCAGATCCGTGCCCGAGGCTTCGGCCATGGCGGTCAGCGCCTCTTCGTCGCCCGCAGCCATCAGGCCCATTACCTCGTACCAGGCGCCAACGACGGCCTTGCCGAAATCGGGATTGGCGGCGAGCGTGTCGGTGTTCACCACCATCAGATCGAGGATCTCGCCCGGAATGGCCGAGCTGTCGAAGAGGTTCGTGGCCTCGGGATTGGTGTTCAGGATCTCAGACACCAGCGGGTTCCAGGTGACGACGGTGCTGACGTCGTCGGTGGCAAAGGCTGCGATCATGTCCGCGTCCGAGGTGTTCACGACCCCGTCGAGATCCCGCTCCGCAAGGCCCACGCTGTCGAGCGCGCGTGCGAGCAGGTAATGCGACACCGACAGCTCGACGAGGTTCACGGACGTGCCCGCCAGATCCTCGAGCGTCGCGTCGCCCTTGGCGATCACCGCGTCATTGCCGTTGGAATAATCCCCGATGATCAGCGCGGTCGTGTCGACGCCGCCGCCTGCGGGGATCGACAGCGTGTCCATGTTCGTGGCCGAGACGCCGTCGAAGGCACCGGCGGTATATTGGTTGATCGATTCGACGTAATCGTTGATCTGCACGATCTCGACCGAAATGCCGTATTTCTCGGCCCATTTGTCCATGATGCCGGATGTTTCCAGATAGCCCCAGGGCATCCAGCCCACATAGATCGACCAGGCCAGCCGGAAGTCCGTCTTCTCCTGCGCGGCGGCGGGGCCCAGCGATGCGGCGACGAGACCGAGCGACAGAACGGTCGAGGACAGCAGCGTTCTTCTGTTCATGGACGTAACCCTTTGTCAGCGTCCCGCCCGAGGTTTGAGATAAGGTCCGGCCCGCTGGCGGAACGAGAGAAAGGGCGCGGGTCAGACCTGCGCAGTATGTCTCCCGGGATTTTGGCCCGCCGTGTGCCCGCCCGGAATTTGCCGCGCGGGTGGCGTTTCTCGGACCTGACCCGCGAAGATGCGGCGGAACCCTAAACGCCCTGCATCTCCGAGATGACGCGCGGGCCCCGGGCGCGCGCAATGAAAAACGGCGCAAAGGGACGGGGTTTCGGAGCGTTTGCCTAAAAAAGCACCACTTGCGCGGGCTGTCTCTCGGCCAGGAGGGCGCGGGGCTGCGCTGGGGCGCAGATGCTGGCGGCGCGGAGAGCAGCGGCAATTCATGGCGCCAAGGTGAGCTTTTGTGGTCCAGAATGCCAAAAGATAAGCCCGGCGCAGTGCAATTCGGCAGCGCCTTTCGCACCCCTCGCGCTATTTTCAGCGCAGGCGTGAGAGCAGAAGGAGAGCGGCCATGGCCCAGACAGCGCGGGACGATTTCGATCCGGAAGAGACGCAGGAATGGATCGAGGCGCTGGAAGCCGTGCACGAGGCCGATGGTCCCGAACGAGTCCGCTTCCTGATGGATCAGCTGCAGGAGACCGCGCGCAACAATCGCCTCAGCGTGCTGTCCCGCCCGGTCTCGGCCTATCAGAACACCATCCCCACCGCCCGGCAGGGCCGCTATCCCGGCGATCTGGCCATCGAGGAGCGGCTGACCGCGATGCTGCGCTGGAACGCGCTGGCCATGGTGATCCGCGGGAACGAGGCCTACGGGGGCTTGGGCGGTCACATCGCCTCCTATGCCTCGGCGGCGGAGATCTTCGAGACCGGCTTCAACCATTTCTTCCGTGCCGACGACCTGGTGTTCTTTCAGCCCCATTCCGCGCCGGGCGTCTATGCCCGTGCATACATGGAGGGCCGCCTCGATGAGGGGGATCTCGACCGCTTCCGTCAGGAAGTGGGAGAGGCGCCGGGCCTGTGTTCCTATCCGCATCCCTGGCTGAAGCCCGATTTCTGGCAGTTTCCCACAGGCTCCATGGGCATCGGACCGATGTCGGCGGTCTATCAGGCGCGTTTCATGCGCTATCTCGAGGCGCGCGGCCTGGCGCGCACCGAAGGTCGCCATGTCTGGGGCGTCTTCGGCGACGGCGAGATGGACGAGCCCGAGTCGATTGGCGGTCTGACGCTGGCGGCGCGCGAGAAGCTCGACAACCTGACCTTCATCGTGAATTGCAATCTGCAGCGTCTCGACGGGCCCGTGCGCGGCAACGGGCAGGTCATCCAGGAGCTTGAAAGCCTCTTTCTGGGCGCGGGCTGGAACGTGATCAAGGTGCTCTGGGGCTCGGAATGGGACGGCATCTTCTCTGCCGACCGCCAGCATGTCCTTCTGCGCCGCTTCGCGGAGACGGTGGACGGGCAGTACCAGAACCTCGGATCGAAGGATGGCGATTACAACCGCGCGAAGTTCTTCAACGCCGATCCTGAAAGCGCGGCACTGGTCGAGCATCTGACGGATGAGGAGATCCACAAACTCAAGCGCGGCGGGCACGATTTCCGCAAGCTCTACGCGGCCTTCGCGGCGGCAAAGGCCCATAAGGGCCAGCCCACGGTGATCCTTGCCAAGACCAAGAAGGGCTACGGCATGGGGGGCGCGGGTGAAAGCCGGATGGTCGCGCATCAGGCCAAGAAGCTCGATCTCGACGCGCTCAAGGCCTTCCGGGACCGGTTCG
>CAZTEV010000002.1:5226-11435 GCA_964612785.1 uncultured Roseivivax sp.
TGAAGGACCGCGCCTTCGGGCCGCGCATCGTGCCCATCGTCGCCGACGAGGCGCGCACCTTCGGGATGGACAACATGTTCCGGCAGGTGGGCATCTATTCGCCTGACGGGCAGCTTTACGAGCCCGAGGATGCGGGCTCGATGCTTTATTACCGGGAAAAGGCCGATGGCCAGCTTCTGGAGGAAGGCATCACCGAGGCGGGCGCGATCTCGAGTTGGACCGCGGCGGCCACGTCCTATTCGACCCATGGCGTCGCATTGCTGCCGATCTTCATCTTCTACTCGATGTTCGGCTTTCAGCGCGTGGGCGATTTCATCTGGGCCGCCGCAGACCAGCGCGCCCGCGGCTTCCTTCTGGGGGCCACGGCCGGGCGCACGACGCTGTCGGGCGAGGGGCTGCAGCATCAGGACGGATCGTCCCAGCTGGTCGCGGCCACCATCCCCACCTGCCGCGCCTACGATCCGGCCTATGCCTATGAACTCGCGGTGATCTTCGAGGACGGCACCCGCCGGATGATGGAAGAGCAGCGGGACGAATTCTACTACGTCACCGTGATGAACGAGAATTACGCGCAGCCTTCCATGCCCGAGGGGCAGGACGTGCGGGACGGTATCCTGAAGGGCGGCTATTCGCTGTCGCGGCACGGCGAGGGGACGCCCAAGGTGCGGCTTCTGGGTTCCGGCTCGATCCTGCCGCAGGTCGTGGCCGCGGCCGAGCTGCTGGCCGAGACGGGGATCGCCTCCGAGGTGATCTCCGTCACCTCCTATGCGGAGCTCGACCGCGACGCCCGCAGCGCGGAACGGACCCGGCGCCTGGGCGGCGCGGCGGAGAGCCATCTCGAGACGCTTCTGCCGGGCGACGCGCCCATCGTCGCGGCGTCGGATTATGTGCGCGCCGTGCCGTCGATGATCGCGCCCTATCTGCGCGCGCCTTTCACCGTGCTCGGCACCGACGGGTTCGGACGGTCCGCCACGCGCGAGGGTCTGCGCGCCTTCTTCGAGGTGGACGCGCCCAATATCGCGCTGGCTGCCGCGCATGATCTGGCCGCGCGCGGCGAGGCGAGCGCGGCCCAATGCGAAACCCTTCGCGCCAAGGTCGGCGCCGATCCGGACGGCGCCGCGCCCTGGACGCGGTGAGCCTGCGATTGCACGCGATCGAGGCCGGTGGCAGGGTGGCGCATCTGACCCTCTGACACCGGCCCCGCCATGATCCAACTCGACGCCATCGACCTCAAGATCCTCAAGGCTCTGCAGGAGGATGCCGACATCTCGAATGTCGATCTGGCCGACCGGATCGGTCTGTCCCCGTCGCCGTGCCTGCGGCGTGTGCGCATCCTCGAAGAGGCGGGCGTCATCAAGAAGCGGGTGACACTGCTCGATGCGACGGTGCTGGGGCTGAACGTGTCGGTCTTCGTCTCGGTGCAGCTCGAGAAACAGTCGAAGGACCGTCTGACCGCCTTCGAGAAGGAGGTGCGCAAGCGGCCCGAAGTGGTCGAATGCTACCTGATGACCGGGGAAAGCGATTACCTTCTGCGGGTCGTGGTGCCGGACCTTGCGGGCTATGAGCGGTTCCTGAAGGAAAGCCTGACGCTGATCCCCGGCGTCGCGAACATCCGCTCGAGCTTCGCACTGCAGCAGGTGAGCTATTCGACGGCGCTGCCGCTCGATCATCTGCGCTGAGGGGGAGGCCCCGGGTCAAGCCCGGGGCAGGAGAAGGCGTTGGTGCGACTGACTGGGTCGAGGTCCCGGATCGGGTCCGTGGCAGGGGCGTCGGATGCGAACTTGCCGGTCGAGGCCCCGGGTCAAGCCCGGGGCACGGGGGGCGTCGGTGCGACCGACTGCGGCGAGGCGCCGGATCGGGGCCGGGGCGTCACGCGCCTGATGCCGTCGGGCTTACGCCGCCCGGTCGCGCGGCACGTTGCGCAGGTGGCTGCCGACCACCCCGCCGGGCAGCTTCGCGATGCGGTCCGCGACGGCCAGAAGCCGCTCCATGTCGATCCCGGTCTCAAGCCCGCCTTCGTTGAAGGCGAAGGCAAGATCCTCGGTCGCGGTGTTGCCGGTGGCCCCCGGCGCAAAGGGGCAGCCGCCGAGGCCCGCCGCGGCGGTGTCGAAATTGTTGCACCCCGCCTCCCAGGCCGAAAGCGCGTTGGCCACGCCCATGCCGAACGTGTCGTGGCCATGAAAGCCCCAGCGATTGGCGCGGGTCTCGGGCAGGGCCATCGCGGCCTCGAACCGGGCGCGGACCATGAACGGGTTTGCCCGGCCCGTCGTGTCGCAGAGCGCGATTTCGGCCTCGGGCGCGATCTCGGCGGCGCGGGTCACGGCGGCAAGCACCTGATCGAGCGGCACGGTCCCGTCGAACGGGCAGTCGAAGGCGGTCGCCACATCGACCCGCAAGGCCACGTCTTCGGGCAGCGCGGCGGCCACATTGGCCAGCCCCTCGAGCGATTGCGCCACACTTTGCCGCACGTTGTTGCGGTTATGCGCCTCGGAGACGGAGAAGACGTAGCAGACTTCCTTCACGCCTGCGGCCACTGCGTTCTCGGCGCCGCGCACATTGGGCACGAGCGCGCAGAGCCGCGCGGGCAGATCGAGCACCGCGGCTGTGATCTCAACCATGTCGGCCATCTGGGGCACGGCCTTGGGCGAGACGAAGGAGCCGATCTCGACGCGCGGACAGCCTGCGGCCACGAGATCGCGGATGATGGCGATCTTTTCGTCGGTGGGCAGGGGCTCGGCGATGGATTGAAAGCCGTCGCGGGGGGCCACTTCGCAGATGATGGGCTGGCGGGTCATGTGGGGGCCTTTCGGTTCGGTCGCAGGTAAAGGGCAGGCGGAGAAATCAGATCTCCTGCAGATCCTCGCCCTTTTGCTGGTCCTGGCCGGTGACCGCGTCGAGAATGTTCAGCAGGAACCGGATCGTCAGCATGCCGAAACCGATGGGGATCATGGCGTAGGGGTAGACCATCGGTGTGCCGAAGCTCGACGAGACGCGTTCGCCGTATTCCCAGGCCTGATAGGCCATCAGGTAGCCGCGCCAGGCCATGATGCCCGACAGGCCCGCGCCGAAGATGCCGATGATGATGCGGTTCACGCGCTGCCCGGTGGGGCCCATCATGTCGGCGAAGAAGGAGATGCGGATATGGCTGTCGGTGCGCTGCACGTCGGCGGCGGTCATGATGGCCACATAGACGATCAGAAAGGTGTTGATCTCGAGCGACCAGGAGGTGGGCGCGGTGAAGAGATAGCGCATGATCGCATCGTAGCAGATCGTCGCGACCATGAAGGCCAGCACGAACATGCCGCCTGCGAGCGTGAATTTCTCAAGTCCCTCGATGATCCGTCTCATGCTGCGCCCCATAAACCTTGGTCAGTATCGGATGCGACGCGCGGGGGATGGCCCCCCGCGCGCGCTTTTCGGTGTCGGATCAGGCGCTTTCGCCCATCGCCAGTGCGATGGCGCGCTCGCCCACCTCCTGGCCGACCTCGTCGATCCAGGCCTGGTGCACCGATTGCGACGCCTCCTGCAGCGTCGCGATGTCCTCGGCGGAGGGCTCCACGATCTCCAGACCGGCCTCTTCGATGATCGGCCAGTATTCTTCCTTGTAGATGACGTCGTTGGAATAGGCCGCGCCGTTCTCCTCGAACCAGGCGCCCGCTTCCTCGAAAGCCGCTTTCTCTTCGTCGGCCATGCGCTCCCAACGCTGGGTCGTGGTGAACAGGCCGATGCCATAGGCGGTCAGCGGCAGCTTGTAGACCACGTCGAGCTGTTCCTGCAGGGACCGCCCGATGATCGTCGAGATATTGGCCACGGCGGCGTCCACCGTGCCCCGCTGCAGCGCGAGATAGAGTTCCGACGACGGAATGCGCACCGCGCCTGCGCCGAAGCCTTCCATCAGCTGCGTGGCCTCGAAACTAACCACGCGCACCTTCTTGCCGTCCACTTCCGCGATCGAATGGATGGGGCCCGCTTCGGTCGACCAGATGTATTCGGGCTCGAGGATGTTGCCCATCATCGAGACCATGTAGAGGTCTTCTTTCGCCAGCTCTTCGTTCACCAGCTCAAACAGCGGCGAGCCCTTGGCGATGCGGCCCGGATTGGCGTGCAGCTCCTCGACCACGCCGGGCAGGCCGGTGATGCCGAGGATCGGGATCGAGCGGGTCACATAGGACGTGGTGTGGAACATGAAGTCGATCGTGCCTGCGCGCAGGGCGGGCAGCTGTTCGTCGGCCTTCAGCAGCTTGCCGCTGTCGTAATAATCGACATTCACGGCGTCCGAGGCATTCAGCCGCTCGACGAAGCCCGCGGAGCCGTAGGAAAGCGCCTTGTAGCTGGGCGGCAGGTAGCTCACGCCGGTCATGGTGGTCTGGGCTGCGGCCGGGGTTGCGAAGCCGCCCAAGCCAAGCGCCGAGCCGCCCATGAGCGCGGCCGAGCTCGTCAGAAACGTGCGTCTGGTCTGTGTCATATCGTTCTCCTCCTCTGGAATGAATGACGGGTGGTTACAGAAGTCCCGGCAGCCACAGGCTGATTTCCGGGAACAGGACGAAGATCATCAGCATCAGGAACTGCACCATGACGAAGGGCACGACCGAGCGGATGATCTCCTCGACCTCGAGTTGGGGACAGACCCCTTTCAAGGCGTAGAGGTTCAGGCCCACGGGCGGTGTCACCACCGCGATTTCCAGGTTCATCACCAGGACGATGCCGAACCACAGCGGATCGTAGCCGAGCGTGGTCACCAGCGGCAACAGGATCGGCGTCGTCACCACGATCAGCGAGACCGCATCGACCAGCATCCCCAGCAGCACCAGCGCGATCATGATGAGCGTCAGGATCGCCCAGGGCGGCAGGTCCGTGGCGGTCAGCGCGGCAGAGACGTTTTCCGGCACGCGCACGAGGTTCAGGTAATCGCCGAAGATCTTGGCAGAGCCGATGATGAGCATGATCGCGCCCGACACCTTGATCGAGCTCGAGAAGATCTCGAGCGTCCGTTTCCAGCTCAGGCAGCGGAAGATCGCGGCGGCGATGAAAAGCGCGCCCGCAGCACCGAAGGCCGCGGCCTCGGATGGCGTGGCAATGCCCGAATAGATCGCGCCCAGAACGATGATGACCAGCAGCATCGCGTGCCAGATGCCGCCGAGCGCGCGGAATTTCTCGCCCGCGCTGGGCTTCGGGCCTTCGAGCGCCGGTGCCTCCTCGGGGTTCCGCAGCACGCGGATGTAGATGTAGATCGACAGGGCGAGGGCCAGGGCAAAGCCCGGAAGAATTCCGCCGATGAACAGCGCCCCGACCGACACGCCCGAGACGGCGCCGTAGATGATGAAGGGCACCGAGGGCG
Organism: uncultured Roseivivax sp.; assembly: GCA_964612785.1. Taxonomy (GTDB): domain Bacteria; phylum Pseudomonadota; class Alphaproteobacteria; order Rhodobacterales; family Rhodobacteraceae; genus Roseivivax. Next base: position 10,565 of record CAZTEV010000002.1, read on the forward strand.
GAATAAGCATCGCCAGCGCGCCCGACGAGGCGACCGAGCCTGCCGCCAGCTTGCGCGAATAGCCACGCTCGAGCATCTGCGGCACCGCGATCGAGCCCACCGCCGCCACGCCCGCAACCGACACGCCCGAGACCGCGCCGAAGATCGCCGAGGCGCCCACCGTGGCGATGGCAAGCCCCCCGCGCAGCCATTGCAGCCAAAGGGCTGCGGCATGGAACAGGTTCTTGCCCACGGGCGTCGCGCCCAGGATGTTGCCCATCAGGATGAACAGCGGCAGCGCGATCAGCTCGAAGCTGTTGAGCTGGCCGAAGAACGAGGTCGGCGCGAAGAAGAACGCGATGGAGCCGCGCGCCATCCACAGGCCCAGAAGCCCCGACGCGCCAAGCGCCAGAAAGATCGGCGCCCCGGCACCAATGAGGCCCAGAAGGACCACCACGACCAGTATCGGCTCGATCATCATAGGTTCCCCATCCCTTTAACTCGCATGGTCTTTCTCTCCCGTTTGGGCGGGCTGCGCTTCTGTTGTTTTCGCAAAGCCGCCTTTACCCGTCGCTCTGCGCCGATCAGATGACCCCGTCTGACCGCAAGGCGGCGATGCGCTTGGCGTCATAGTTCAGAAGCGTGCCCAGCACGTCATCCGTATCCGCGCCCAGTTCGGGGCCGAGCCCCCGGATTTCGCCCGGGCTGTCGGACAGGCGGGGAAAGACGTTCTGCATGGCAAGCGTCCCGCGCTTGGGATCGGGCACCCGGACGATGCTTTCCCGTGCGGCAAAATGCGGATCGTCGACCATGTCGGCGGCGGTATAGGCCAGACCGACCGGTACGCCCGCCTCGGCCAGGCGATCCACGACCTCCTGCGCGGGCAGGGTGC
>CAZTEV010000002.1:11535-14246 GCA_964612785.1 uncultured Roseivivax sp.
TCGGCGACCAGCGCCTCGGTCAGGCCCAGCACCGCCTCGTAGATCGCGCTGTCGACCACCTGGCCCTTGCCGGTCACATGCCGGTGCTGCAGCGCCATCATGATGCCCATGGCCGCGTTGAAACCCGCCATCGTGTCGCCCAGGCTGAGGCCCACGCGCACCGGCGGGCGGTCGGGATAGCCCGACAGGTAGCGCAAGCCGCCCGCCGCCTCGCAGACGGCGGCAAAGCCCGCACGTTTCGAATAGGGCCCGTCCTGACCGTATCCCGAGACGCGCGCCATGATGAGACGGGGGTTGATCTCGGACAGGGTATCAAAGCCCAGGCCCCACCGTTCCATCGTGCCGGGGCGGAAATTCTCGATCAGGATGTCGGCTTCGCGCACGAGATCCTTCAGGATCGCCTGGCCTGCCTCGCCGCGCAGATCGACGGTGACGGAGCGCTTCCCGCGCGCGATGACCGACCACCAGACCGGATCGCCATTGTCATCAAGCCGCCCCCATTGGCGCATCGCGTCGCCCTTGCCGGGCGGTTCGACCTTGATGACCTCGGCGCCGAAATCGGCCATGACCTGTCCGCAATAGGGACCTGCGATCAATTGACCAAGTTCGATGACCCGCAAGCCCTGCAGCGGTGCCATGCGTTACCTCCCCCGTTTCTTCTTGCTGCAGATACTAGAGCGGCGGTCCCGGATTAGAATTGCGAAGCTGGTCTTATTTTTGAAGATTCTTGGCGTTTCGTGCCAAAATCCAGCAAAGTAATGGCGTTTGACGCTCTTTGCTGCGCTGCCGCGCTGTCTGGCGACGGGGGGGGCGCCAGGCTGACGCGGTGTTTCGCGGCTCTGGCAACAGGCACGCGCGGGCTGCCTCATTTCTGACAGCCGGACGACTTGGAAACGCCGGAAATCCGCCTTTGCCCCTCCAAAATTCTGGGCGCCCGACATGGTAGATCAAACGCCTGACACGGGAGCCCGCTTATGCATGTCCTGGTTGTTGACGATGATCTTTTCATCCTGGATCTGTTGCGCACGATCCTGACCGCTGACGGTCATCACACGGTCGAGTGCACCGTGTCGCCGCGCGACGCGCTGCGCAAGCTCGAGGCCGGTCCCGGCTTCGACTGCCTGATATATGATATCGTCATGCCCGATATGGACGGGATCGAGCTGTGTCGCCGCACCCGCGAGTTGCGGCGCTATCGCCATGTGCCGATCCTGATCCTGACCGCGCAGCAGGACCGCGCCTCTCTCGCCAAGGCGGTGGAAGCGGGGGCGACCGACTACATCACGAAGCCTTTCGACGTGCTCGAGATCGAGCTGCGTATCCAGATGGCCACGCGCATCCGCCGCGCCCATCAGATCCTGGAACATGCCGACCGCCTGCAGCGTGAAGAACAGAGGACGGAAGACCGTCCGGCGCGGACGCGGAAGGAAAAGCTGACCCAGTCCGAGGTCATGAATATTTTTGCGGAAGATTTGTATCAGAGTGGCAGCCGGTAACCCGAATAACAAACGCCATATTTGCAAGGATTACCCGAATGAGATTGCTGGTTGTCGATGATGATTTCATCATACACGAACTGATAGCGCTGATGCTGCGCGATTTGACGATCGAGCGGTTGGATTTCGCATTTTCCGGGGCGGATGCCATTGATAAGATGGCGAATGCGCAACTGCCCTACGATGCCTTCATGCTCGATATCAGCATGCCCGGCATGAGCGGTATTGAGCTGGTCCATTACATTCGCTCGACCGATCAGTACCGGACCGCGCCCATCATGATGATTACATCCGAAACGGAGCGTGATTTCGTCGATGGCGCCTTTGCGGCGGGAGCCACGGATTTTATCAATAAACCGCTCGATTCCTTCACGGTCAAATCGCGCGTAAACGTGCTGTGTCAGCTGGCGGCGGACCGGCGGAAGATTCATTCCCTGCGGAATGATGTCGACCACGCCGCACAGCATCTGATCCGTCCTGCAGATTTTTCTTCCCCGATGCATATCGAGGATGTGGACGGGTTTCTCGACTATCTGAGCCTCGAGAATTACTTGTTGTATCTGTCGCGCGCGGCGCATTTCGGGAATTGCACGTTCGGCGTTGCCCTGAACGATTTCGACCGGATCACGTCGGGTATGATGGAATACGAATTCCGCTTCCTGATCCACGACATCGCGGAGATCCTGTCGGACGTGCTCAAGCCCAGCCACTTCATGATGTCGCATGTGGGGGGCGGCAGTTTTGCCGGTGTCACGGATCTCGGACGGGCCTTCAGCCGCCAGACTTTTCTGGAACGCTGGGTCGACATCGCCCCGGAATATGAACTATATTATGGAGATGGGCGTCCCGTTCTCTACCAGATATCGGTCAGTGATCCGATCCAGCTGGATTTCAAGTCGCAGCAAGGCGTCGTCGCTGCGATGCTGAAGGCGACATCTCAGGCCGAAACCCTGGCGGGACATCGCGCCGGATCTGCGCGTGGCGTGGCAGGCAATCCGGGCGCGAAGGCACAAGCGAGGATCGTATGAGCGCAGCGCTCGAAGCCGTTCTGCAGACAGTCCGCCGCAGATTCCTCGCTGCGCTGCCGGAGATCGAGGAAAGCCTTGTTACTCAGCAAGTCTGCCTGCGGGATCGAAAGACGAAAGACCTCGACCTGGAGGAGGTGCGCAGCAATGCGCACAAGATGGCGGGCGTATCGCCAACGCTTGGATTTGC
>CAZTEV010000002.1:14346-19818 GCA_964612785.1 uncultured Roseivivax sp.
ATTGTAGATGATGACAGAGACGCGAGCGATATTCTCCGCGCCTGTCTCGATGATGCGGGCCACAGGGATGTGGACGTGGAGAATGATCCGGTCAAGGCGGAAAAACTGCTCAACGGCGAGCATGTGACCTATGATTGCATCCTGCTCGATATCGTCATGCCCGGAAAAAGCGGCATTGCGCTTTGTCAGGACATCCGCGCCATTCCGACCTACCGCAATACGCCGATCCTCATGATCACCCAGCTCAAGGATCGCGACAATATCGACGCGGCCTTCAAGGCCGGGGCCTCCGACTACATCACCAAGCCCTTCGATTTCGTCGAGGTCGGCGCGCGCATCAAGGTGGCGTCCCGTCTGATCGCCGAGCGGAAGGCGGCGATCGACAGCTACCTTGCCCTGCGTCTCGAAAGCCAGCGCAACAGCAACATCGCGCGGCTGCCGCTCGCCTCGATCAACGAGGCGATCGATGCGAAAAGCATGCATATCGAGGGCGAAAACCTCGTCTCCCTGCAGGTGTTCGAGAATTATCTCGGCAAGCTTGCGCGCAGCGACAAGAACAACATCAAGATCGTCGCGATCCAGATCAACAATATCGACGATATCTATACCAGCCTGAGCCCGGATGAATTTCTGTCCGTACTGAATTCCTTCCTCGGGGTTCTGAAGGAAATCTTCGTGTCGCGGAACATGTTCGTCAGTCATGTGGGCATGGGCATGTTCATCTTCTCGACGGTGAACATGGAGGTTCCCGACCTCGATGTGCTGGAAGGGCAGATCTCCGAGCGCCTGCAGCAGGAGATCGAGGTGGCCAAGCTTGCCATCACGGTGGGCGAGCCGGTGCAGCTTTACGTCGGCGCAGCGCCCAATTTCGACCGTCTGGTCAAGGTCGCGAAGGCGCGGATCCGGGCCAAGAACGGTGAAGTGAACACGTCCAAGAAGCTTGCCCTCGGCTGATCCCTCCCGAGAGCGGGCAATACGACGCGGCGGGGTGCTTACTCCGCCGCGATTTTTTGTTCGCGGCGCTTGTTGAGGTCGACGCCGATCAGAACGAGTTTCTGCGTCAGCTGACCGTAGTCCCGGGCCTCGCCGATCTGGGTGAAGCCGAAGATGCGACGGTAGAATTCCACCCGTTCCTGCGTCACGGCCGCGATGCCGTAATCGACGCCGCGCTTCTCCGCGAAGGTCTCGTAGAGCCGCAGGGAATGCCGCGCGATCGACAGGCGCAAGGCGCCCAGATCGGGGGCCACGACGAAACGCGCACCGTCGATCACCGATTGCCCGCTCGAAATGCGGGGCATCACGATATCGCTGAAGGCGCGCATCGTGGCGGATTCGTGGGAGTGCGCGTCGAGGATCTGCAGCCGGATCGATCCGACAAGCCGTCCCTTGTGGCGCAGCATGAACAGATGCGTGGTATCGCACCGGTCGAATTCGTCGATGAACATGCGGTCCGCGCGGGGGGCGATCATCCCTTCCGCGTGGTAGCATGCGTATCGGAAGGCGCCGATCTCCAGCAGATCCGCTTCCGTGCGGGCCTGCGAGATGTCGATTTTCTTGGATGTCATGTCATTGCCTGGAGGGAAGTCGGGGAAGGAAGAAGCCGGTCGTCTGCTGGTATTCCAGATAAGCCGGGCCGTGATTGCCGGCTTTCAGAAACCGCTCTTCCCGAATGGCGGAATAGATGTAGATGAAGCCCAAAGACGCCAGCACCGCATAGGAGGTGAGGCTGCCCGACCCGACCGCGCAGGCCAGCCAGAACAGGGTGTAGGAAACGTAGAATGGGTGGCGGACATACCGCCAGGGGCCGTAGGTGATGATGCCCTCGATCTTTACCGTGTCGTCGAATGCCAACGACAGCTTTTTGTCGCGACTGCTCTTGGCCGCCCAGAGGAAGAGGGCGGTCGCTGCAAGCATGAGGGCCAGCGCCACAAATGGAAACACCAATTCCTGCGAAAAGGCCGAGGCGACGTAGGAGAACAGCCCGACAAGCGACAGGATCGAAATCACATACATGCCGACTGGATAAGTGCTTGAGCTGAAATGCTGTTTCGTCGCCATCGAAATCATCAGAAAATAGGCAAGCGCGATGGCGCCTGTGAGTGAGTCAAGCATAAGCTGCCGATCCCGTCGGGTTACGTCGTCGGTTTAATTGAAAGCGCATGAACAGCTGCGCGACACACTCCACGCAGAAAATTCTGCGTGGTCTCGTTGTCGAAGGCAACCGGTGCAAAAATTCGGCTTCCTTACAATTCTACAATAGGTTGCATGAATCCAGGTATCAAGCACGCATCGCGTTAATCTGACATGTTTCAGTCATATTTCCGCGATCACGTCTGGGAAGCGAGGCGATCCTTGCCGTGTCTTACGATCCCGCCGAGGAGATCAGGGGCAGGCTGCCGGGACGCTGATCGGAGCCATCCTGCGTGGGGGAATCGCCGCTGCCGGGTTCATAGACCGTGGTGCAGGGCAACTCGATGTGGAAGGTTGTCCCTTCGCCCAGCTTGCTTTCGTAATCGATGGAGCCGCCGATCGCGTGCATGATCTCGCGCGAGATATTCATGCCAAGACCGGTGCCACCGAATTGCCGTTGATCGGAAACATCGACCTGCGTGAAGCGGCCGAACACGTCTTCCTTGGCATTGTCGGGAATGCCGCAGCCGTAATCGCGCACATAGATCCGCACGCGTCCGTGAGAGGCCGATTGCCAGATCTTCACGACAGAGCCGTCATGGGAAAACTTCGCGGCATTGGACATGATGTTCGCCAGAACCTGCGTCAGGCGGGCGGGGTCGGTGTGGATGTAGGTGCGGCCCGGACCAGCCGGGGCGAGCTCGAAGGTGATGTGGTAGTTCTCCGCGAGGCCCTCGAGCGATTCCGTCACCTCGCTGAGATAGGTCGACAGCTCCAGGGTCTTTTTCGAGAAGGACATCTTGCCCTCCTCCAGTTTCTGCAGGTCCAGCAGGTCATTGACGAGATCGGTCAGGCGGTGCGTGTTGCGGTTCGCCTGATCCAGAAGCCCGGTCATCGTGGGCGGCACCTCGCCGAACTTGCCAGACCCGATCAGCCCCAGCGCCCCCTTGATCGAAGTCAGCGGCGTGCGCAATTCGTGGCTGACGACGGACACGAACTGGGTCTTCAGCACCAGCGCCTCCTTGGCGCGTTCATGCTCTCGCTCCAGATCCTCCAGGCGCTTGGCGTCTTGCCGGTACATCTTCAGGAAGCCGAGCGAGCAGTCGACCACGAAATACATCACGAAGAGGATCGTGAAGAATTGCAGCCACATGTCTGAATTAAGCGGCGGGCGATGCACCCAGAGAGGACGGGCGGTGATGACAAGGAAGGCCGCGCTGTAGGAAATAAGCCGCAGGGTCAGCAATTGCGGCATCTGGTGGTTGTGGATCGCCGCGTAGAGCGATGCGGCGAACAGGCAGAAGAGCGCGGTGAACATGCCGACGCCGTCCTGGGTCATCCCGACCCAGGCGGCATAGACGGCGATGGTGCCGGTGCTGACGATGGTATTGCCCACGAAGGCCGCCACGATACGGCGCAGCTGCGGCGTCTGGTCCGCTGTCAGCCGCATCGTGCGACGGGCCAGTCGCAGGTCGGCATATTCGCAAAGCATCCCGATCGAGAAGAACAGCGCCGCCTTCCACGGCGAGAAGAACGCCCCGGTCAACAGCGCGACGGCCGCCAGGATACCCTGGCGCTGCCAGGTCAGCGTCTTGATCGCCCGCGAATAGTTTCGCAGGTTCTTCAATAGCTGCACATTGCCCGCAGGCGCCGTGTTGTCGGGGTGATCCTTGTTCAAGGCCCATCCAATGCTGTCTGCCCCCCGGCGATGGCGCGTCGCGCTGCCGGAGAGATTTCGTTTATGTTCTCATCACATGCTCATGTGGCCACACTGACCGAAACTGACATTCATACACTGGACCGACGCCAAATTCATGCGCGGACAGAGAGCCCGTTGGCGCCGACCATACTTATCCACATAATGGTCTAACAGCACACATTGGCAAAATTATGAACAAAGATATTCTGCGCTGCCACTTTCGTGACGCGCGGTGAACAATCCACTCATACGGGCGGCGAGACCGCGAATCACAGCGTTCGAATGACAGTGTCGAAACTAAGGCGGAGTGAAAAAGGGGCGCATGCCGCCGAAACAATGCGGGTTTTGAGGCTGGAATTGGTGCCGTAGTTAGGAAAATCCGGCCCGGTTTGAGCCGTCTTTGTCCCTGAAACCCGTCAGGGTTGCGCATTTCGGCGCGGTCTTTCGCGATTCTCGGCTATCCTTTCGGAGTATTTGACCGGAGCGATTTTCATGCCCACAGCCAGCGATCTGGAGCGCGAGATCGAGCAGAGCCTTGCGCTCACGCAGATCGCGGATATCGACATTACCAACCTGCTTTACGTTCTGAGCGGCGTCAGCGGCGTTGTTTCGGCGGCCAGTCGCGTCGTCAGCAAGGCCGAGGAGACTTCCGAAAGTCTGAGCCGGATCGAGGCGGCTCTGACGGTTGTCAAGTTCGTACCGGTCCCCGCGATCAAGACCTCCGCCTCGCTGCTTCTGAAACTGACCAAGAGCTCGAAAGAGGCGGTGGATGAAACCGACCGTGCGCTTGGCGCGCTTGAACGTCCGCTCCAGGTGCTCGACAGCGCGCTCGACAAGATATCGACAGGCCTCACCGCGGCGCGACTGCTGCTCGATGAGAATATCTCGGCGCAGACCGCCCGGGATGACGCGCTCGAGGCGTTGTTTCAAAATGGCGCGCTGCGCCCGGACGACCCCTTGCAGGACACGCTGGCCAGTCAGGCGAATTACGAAAGCCTTGTCGGCGCGAACGACCTGATCGCCGTCCTTCAGGACGCGGCAGAGCCCGCGCGCACGGCGTTCGAGGCGGTCGAGGCCGAGATTTTCGATGCGCTGGCGGGCGTCCTGAACGATGTGGAATTCGCGCTCGATACGCTGGCCGACGTGACTTCGCCCTTCGAGGATACGGTCGACAACTTCCTGGAGGTCATGCAGCCGCTGCAATGGGCCTTCGATGCCAGCCAGTCGGTGATCGAGGAGGTGGTCGATCCCGTGGTCGACGCCTTCCTGGAGGCGACGGGCCTCGACCAGTTGATGGAGGATCTGGCCGCCCGGCTCGAGACCGATGTCTTCAACCGGTTCTCCGATTTGGCCAGCCAGGTGCTGGACAAGGTGACTTCTGTCGATGTGGCCGAGCGGGCAGAGGATTTCTGGGCCTCGCTCGACGATCTGTTCGATGTGGGCGGGCCGATGGGCTCGATCCGGGAACTGAGCGTCTTCGAATTTGACGGACCGGACGGTCAGGTTCTGCTGGGCACGCAGGATGGCGACGATCTGCAGGGCAGCGGGCTTGCGGACAATTTCGTGCCGATCGGCGGAGATGACGACATCTTCGGCGGCGCCGGGATCGACCGGGCCTGGTATCTGGGCGACATCACCGAATA
>CAZTEV010000002.1:19918-52804 GCA_964612785.1 uncultured Roseivivax sp.
GGCAGCTTCGGCATCGGCGTGCTGGACTCGGTCGAGATCGTCGAGGGCTCCGTGCATGACGACATCTGGCTTGGCTCCGACGCGGCCGAAACCGTGGGCACGGGCGGGGGAAACGACATCTTCATGCGGGCGGGACAGGGCGATATCTATCGCCACTTCCTGGGCCCGTCAGGCGATCCGGACGATTGGGGCGTCGCCACGATCAGTTTTGCGGGCGCGGCCTACAGCAGCGACGGCAGCGGTGTGCGGGTGGCGGTCTACGACAACGACACCCCCGGCGAGGAAAGTTTCGGCAGCCATTCCGCGGTCTTCGCCAGCAACAGCGCGGATCGTCCGCAGCCCCTCAATCTCGCGAATGTGTCGGTGGTCGAGGGGACGGACGCGCTCGATGCGTTTTATGCGCTGGGATCGCTTGACGGGTTCATCGCGCCCGAGCGCAGCTATGCCTATACCCATGAAGGCACCGAATACACGCTCGACGGCAATGTCTTCCTGGGCGGGGCCGGCACGGATGTCTTCTTTGCCTCGGAACTCACGAGCCTCTTCGATGGCGGGGACGGGTTCGATCTGGTGAACTTTTCGCTCGATGCGATCAAGGCGCGCGAGGTGACGGCAAGCGGTGTTCAGGACCTGACCATCGACCTTCAGGCGGGCACATGGGACGGCGGCATCGCAGGGCGGGCGGCCACGGGCTATCTTCTGGACATCGAAGGCGTCGTGGGCACACGGGGCGACGATCTGTTCCGGGGCGATGACGACGCCAATTACTATTTCGCCTATCAGGGCGCGGACACCGTTCTGGGCGGCGGCGGCAACGACGTTCTGGATCTGACCGGCACGGTCAACGCGACAGCGTCGGGCGGGGAGGGTGACGACGTGCTGGTCGTGGGCTGGGCGGAGGCTGCCAGTGTCGATGGTGGCGCGGGCACCGATACGCTCGATCTGCGGCCCAACGCCGCCTTCCGGCTCGACCACTTCGTCGAAGAGCAGATCGCGGCGGAATACGACGACCCCTTCCTGCAAGTCTCGGGCTACACCGTCACGCTGGGCTCGGGCACGGATGCGGGCGCAAGCACGGCAGATTTCCTGCGCCTGTCCTCGCGCCCGGGCGATGTGCCCTTCACCCAGGAGGCGGTGCTTTTCGGGATTGAGAACATCATAGGCAGCGATCTGGGCGACACGCTGAGCGGAAATTCCGACGGCAACATGATCTCGGGCTGGGCCGGGGACGATGCCATCTCCGGCGGCGCGGGCGATGACGCGCTCGATGGCGGCACGGGCGTCGACACCCTGTCGGGGGGCGCGGGCGACGACGTGATCTCGGGCGGCGACGAAAGCGGCGGCGTGCTGGTCTATGCCCATGATTTCGGAGGCACCGCGGCGGGTCAGGTCCAGTACGTCACCTCGACCGGCGGCTGGACGAACCCCGCGGGCAACATGCTGGAACGCTGGGGCGAGGGCGTGCTGTCCCTGACCGGACAGGGCGGGATGCTGGAGATCGACAACGATGCGACCCTGAACGAAGGCATCACCCAGACCTTCGCGACCGAGGCGGGCGCGGTCTACGAATTTTCCTTCACCATGCGGGGCCGCCCGGGGCTCGACCCCGACGATCCGAGCCTCGCGATCCGGGTCATGCTGAACGGCACCCAGATCGAAGCCGTATCCGTGGCCGAGGCCGAGCTTGCCGCCACCCCGTCGCTGTCCCCGACGGACGACTGGCTGACCTACAGTTTCCGCTTCACCGGGACCGGCGCCGACACCCTGACCCTGATGGAGACGGACGCGCTGGTGCTGGTGGAGGACATGATCCTCAATACCGGCCAGGACGCCCGCGGCGCGGTGCTGAGCGATGTCCGGCTTGTCCAGCTTGGCGAAGCGGATCTGCTGTCGGGCGGCGATGGCCGCGACACATTCATGCTGCGCCCGGACGGCGGGCGGGACGAGATCCTCGATTTTACACCAGGCGTCGACCGGATCAGCCTCGAGGCCTTCGGGGTGCCGTTCTCGGACGTGACGCTGCGCGCTTCCGGGCCGGATACTGAGATCGAGATCGGCGGCGTCACGGTCGGCCTTGTCGTGGGGCAGCGGCCCGGGGCGCTCGATGCGGATGATTTCGTGATCGCGCCCTCGCGCAATGCGACCGAGCTGGTGCTCGATGGCAGCGAGGGGCCGTTGGATCTGGCGCTGCAGGCGCCCGTGCCCGGGACCCGCTTCTCCGTCACGGGCAGCGAGGCGGGCGATAGGGTCACGGGTGGCGCGGGCGAAGACGACCTGTCGGGCGGGCTTGGCGATGACAGCCTCGATGGCGCGGGCGGCGAGGATTCGATCTTCGGCGGGGCCGGCGCGGACAGCCTGCGCGGCGGCGACGATGACGACGTGATCGACGGCGGCGCGGGCGATGACAGCCTCGGGGGCGATGCCGGGGCCGATCTGGTCTTGGGGCAGGGCGGAAACGATCTGATCCAGGTGGGGGGTGGCGACACGGTCGAGGGCGGCGACGGGGATGACCGTTTCATCGTCGACCCCGATGCCCTGACCGGCGCGGATATGGAGGTGCGTGGCGGCGCGGGCGGCGAAGATAGCGGCGATGTGCTGACCCTGCTCGGAGAGGGCGTCGTGACGCTTGATGCCGTCGAGACCGCCCGTGCGCACGGGGATCACGGCCAAAGCGGCAACGTCGCCTTCGCCGATGGCAGTGTGCTGCGGTTCAGCGGCATCGAACGCATCGAGGTGCCGACGCCGCCCTGCTTCACGCCCGGCACGCAGATCATGACCGATTGCGGCCCGGTCGCGGTCGAAAGGCTGCGGCCCGGTGACCGGATCATCACGCGCGATCGGGGCTATGCCTCGCTGCGCTGGGTCGGCAGCCGGACGCTCGGGCCGCAGGAGCTGGCGGCGGCCCCGCATTTCGCGCCGGTGCGCATCGCAAGGGGTGCGCTGGGGCAGGGGCCCGACCGGGATCTTGTCGTCTCGCCCCGTCACCGCGTGCTGATCCGCAGTGCCGCGGCAGAGCTGCATTTCGGAACGTCCGAGGCGCTTGTCGCGGCGGCGCATCTGGTCGGATGGCGGGGCATTACCCGCGAGGCGGTCGCGCAGGTCTGCTATCTGCACCTGCTCTTCGACCGGCATGAACTGATCCTCTGCGACGGCGCCTGGACCGAAAGTTTCCATCCCGGGCATGAGGTTCTGACCGGCATGGACCCGGACCAGCGGCGCGAGCTGGAGGCGCTGTTTCCCGATATCTGCGCGCGTCCGGCGGCCCGGATCGCGCTCAAGCCGCATCAGGTTTCGGCCCTATCCTTCGGCTGACCCATCAGGGCCACGGCATACCGATCGCCCTCGGTCCTATCGTCATCTCGCAAGACATCCCCGGCATGGTGTCGGCCGGGCTGATTGGCGCGATTGTCGTGGCGAGGGGCGTCCGCGATATTGTGCTCTTCCTGCCCGGCATGTTCGGGTATGCCGGTAGAGGGTCACGGAGGAACGGGCATGGATCTGCCAAAGAACCGCTTCAAGACACGCCTGAAGGCAGGCAGCCAGCAGCTTGGGATCTGGAACTCGCTCGGCGGCAATACGGTCCCCGAATTGCTGGCGGGCGCGGGGTTCGACTGGGTGCTCGTGGATTGCGAACATGCGGCGGTCGAGACGGTGGAGGTGCTGCCCGCGCTGCAGGCCATCGGGCAATATCCCGACGTCTCGGCGGTGGTGCGGCCTGCCGCCAATGATCCGGTGCTGTTCAAACGGCTTCTCGACATGGGCGCGCAGACGCTTCTGGTCCCCTATGTGCAAAGCGCCGAGGAAGCGCGCGCCGCCGTGGCCGCCATGCGGTACGGCCCGCAAGGTATCCGCGGCATGGCCGGGATGACGCGCGCGACGCGATACGGGCGTGTCGCCGACTATTTCACCCGCGCGGAGGAAGAACTCTGCCTGATCTTGCAGATCGAGACTCTGGCCGGTGTCGACGCGCTGGACGAGATTGCGGGCGTTGACGGAGTGGACGGCATCTTCATCGGGCCTGCCGATCTGAGCGCGAGCATGGGTTTTCCGGGACAGACCGGCCATCCCGAGGTTCGCGCGGTGATCGGATCGGTGCTGGAACGGCTCTCGGATCTGAGCGTCCCGTCGGGCATCCTGTCGCTCGATCCGTCAGAGGCACGGGGCTACATGGATGCGGGCGCGCGGTTTACTGCCGTGGGTGTGGACGTTCTGCTTCTGGCACAAGCCGCCGACGGGCTGCGCAAGGCGTTTTGAGCTTCAGGGTCGGCGCGCCCTGCGCGTAGCGACGGAGCGAAGCCGCAAAAGGACCGGCGACCCTCACTCAATGGCATGTCCGCAATCGCCCGGTCTTTGAAAGGCGTATTCGGGTCTTGCTGTCATCAACTCTGCGCCTGTCCGACCGCCGATTTCCCGCAGCACGAAGGTCGGTGTCAGATTGTGGCGCCGTCAGATGCCGCGACGATGCACATCGGCAGAGCGGCCTGAGAGGTGGGCTGGGGCGGCGCGGCCTGATGTGCCGCACGCCCCTCACTCCGCCAGCACATCTTCGACCGCCTGGCGGATCACGGCCTCGTCTGCAGGGGTGAATTGCGGATTGCCTGCACGGTGGCCCCAATCCGACCGGATCGGCCGCAATTCCGCGTTGGGCATCATCGCTGTCTCGATCCGGCTGTCTTCCTGCGTGAAATAGAGATCCGTCGTCGATGGCATCACGATCGCCCGAGCCGTAATCGCCCCGAGTGCCGCGCGAAGATCGCCGCCGAAGATATCGTTGTCCGCGATGTCGGAGGCGATCCAGGTTGCGATCATCGACAGAAGGTCCAGCGGATCGCGGCGCATGAAATTCCCTTCCCAGGCGCGCAGGATGTAATCCTCGCGATTGAGAAAGCCCGCTTCGGCCCACAGGTCTTCTCGGTAGAAGGTCTGGCTCATTGCCCAGCCTGCATAGATGCGCGCGAAGGCCTGAAGACCCCGGATCGGTCGCTCGGTGAACCAGGCGCCATTCCAGGCGCCATCGGTTTGCAACGCGGCGCGCAAACCTTCGAGAAACAGCGCGTTATGCGGGCTCGTGCGGGCCGAGGTGCAGGTGACGCAGATCCGTTCGACCATCTCGGGGTGGAGCGCACCCCAATGCAGCGCCTGCTGTCCGCCCATGGACCAGCCATAGATCAGGGCGATCCGCGTCACGCCGAAGACCTCTTCCAGAAGCCGTTTCTGTGCCGCGACATTGTCCAGATGGGAAAACGCCGGGGCGCGTCCATGCCGGAAGGGCTCAGCCAGAGTACTCGGGCTGGTCGAAAGCCCGTTGCCGAATTGGTTGGGGATGACAATGCAATACCGCTCAGGATCGAGCACCCGGCCAGGCCCGATCAGCCAGTCGATATCGGAGTGCTGCGCACCGTAGGAGGTCGGGTAGAGGATGAGGTTCGACTTGTCTTCATTCAGGGTGCCATACGCCTTGTATGCCAGTGTCAGCTCGGGCAGCTGTATGCCGCAGGAGAGCTGTGTGGGTCCCATCTCGAAGGTTGCGTAATCGGACATGTCAGTCTCCTCGGGAATGGCCCCTTCAGGGTAACGGCAGGCTGGATCCCGTCCAGCGTCATGGAAGGCGCATGGCTGCGAAGGCGTCATGTTCGGCGCCTTGCAGGGATATTGCGCGAATTCGGGCAACGAGCGCGCGTTAGTCGCGCAGCGCATCGTCCTTGCCCGAATTGGGCGTCACCCCATCCGCGACACATGTGCCGAAACGATGCGCCAGCCCAGGCCCGGGAAGCGCACGAGGGTCTGCGTCTGCCGTCCGATGCCGGGGACGCCCTCACGGGTGAACTCCGCGTGCGTCGTGGCGAAATCGTCGCCATAGGTGCGGATCTCCACCCGGGTCAGATCGCGCATCAGCCCCGCACTGGGGCGCGATTTGCGGAAGGCCTCGATCTCCTCGGTGCCATAGAGATTTTCGGTGGCGCCCATGCGGATCGTGTGCGGGCTGGACCAGAAAAGCTGCTGGAGAACCGGCACGTCGTTGCTGACCAGCGCCTGTTCATAGGTGTCGAAAACGGCGCGAACCTCGGCCACGATCTCGGGGCGGTTGATATGGCTCTCGGGGATGCCTTCAGGGGGCATGGGCTGTGCGGTCATCGTGCAAAGACCTCTTGCGCTGTGGCGATCAGATCGGCCTCCGCGCCGCGCGAACCCACGAGTGACAGGCCCAAGGGAAGGCCGCCGGGTCCGGGCACGGGCAGGCTCAATTGCGGCAGGCCGGCATGGCCCGCGACGCAGAGAAGCGTGATGGCCCGCCTGCGGAAATCGTCGAGGTCTGCTTCGGTCGCGGTCAGGCTCGGCGCAGGGGCGGGAATGGTCGGCAGCAGAAGGCAGGTTCCGGGCGGCAATGCCTCGTGCAATCGTGCGGTGATCCGGGCCCGCGCGGCCTGTGCCTGTGCGAACTCCTCCGGGGTGATCCGCGATGCCGCCTGAAAGCGCTCGGCAATGCCGGGTCCGAAGGCGGGCCGGGCCTCACGGACCCAGGCGCCGTGGGTTTGCCAGATCTCGAAGGCCTGATGGATGCGGAATGCCTCGAACCAGTCCCCGAGCGCGCCGTCTTCGGCAATCGGAGTGTGGTCGGTGGGCGCGTCGGGCAGCGCCGCCTCGAGCGCGGCGCGGGTCTCGGGATGTGCCAGCGCCCAAAGATCGGAGGGCGCGCGCATCTGCCTGAGGGCTTTGCCCTGTACTTCTGTCCCCGACGCGACTGCCAGAACGCGCGCCATCAGGCTCAGATCGCGGGTGAAGAAACCCGGCGTGTCATAGCTTGGCGCAAGGGGCACCAGACCGTCGACCGGCAGGCTGTCATGGGTCGGGCGGAGCCCGATCGTGCCGGTGAAGGCTGCGGGCACGCGCACGGAGCCTCCGGTATCGCTTCCGATGCCGATATCGACGGCGCCCGAGGCCACCAGGACCGCCGATCCCGAGGACGACCCGCCAGGCACCCGATCGGGCGCCGCAGGATTGCGCGGCGTGCCGTAACGGGCATTCCGGCCCATCAGGGAATATGCCATCTCATCGAGCTGGGACTTCCCGATCATGGCGCATCCCGCGTCCAGAAAGCGCGCAACCAGCGTCCCGGATTGCTCGGCGGCTCCATGGCTGTCCCGCCATTCAGGAGAGCCATTGCCCGTCACATGGCCCGCAATGTCGAAATTGTCTTTCACCGCGGCGCTCAGCCCCGACAGCGGGCCGTCGACGCCGGTGGACAGCGGTACGTCGAAACGCGTTATGAGCGGATCGCAAGGCGTGGTCATCGGGCGCCTCCCGATCCGCGTCGGTTGTTCGGGCAAAGCGGTTGTGGCGCGTGTGTCTGTGCCATGCTCATCCTGCCAGCGCCTTGGGTCGTTCCGCGCCGGGCCGGATCAGCCGCGGCTGCGGGGCCTCGAAACTGAGTGCGCCGGATTTCACGCCCCAGATCGGGCGGCCGATCTCGGCCACCGCATCGGCGCGGCAGGCACAGGGCAGCGCCACCAGATCGGCGGGCGCGCCTTCGCGGATCTCGGGGTCGCGGCCCAGCAGGCGGAACGGTTCTTCGGTCACCATCGCGAAGGCTCCGCTCAGCGCCTCGGGACTGCCAAGCTGCGCCACGTTGGCAAAGAGGTTCGCCATGCGCGGCAGCGAGCAATCGCCGTAAGGCGTGAACGGGTTCAGCACGTTGTTCGTGGCCACCGTGCAGCAAAGCCCGGCCGCGTGGAACTTGTGCGCAGGCGCCACGCCGCGTGGCACCGCATGATCGTGATCGCGGCCCGTCATGAACAGATCCGTCGCGGGCAGCACGGTCAGCGCGATGCCGGCCTCCTGCATCAGCGCAATCGTGTCCGCCAGCGCATCGGGCGCCAGCATGGACAGCTTGGTGACATGCCCGATGGCCACGCGGCCCTGCATGCCATGCGCGATGGCTTCGCGCGCGACCCAGTCGAGATGCCGCCAGGACGTGTCGAGATCGAAATCGAGGTGGAAATCGAGGTCGACATCATATTCCCGCGCCATGGCGAAAAGTCGCTTGATATGGCCCTCGGGGTCGGTGTCGGTATAGGGGCAGCCGCCCAGCAGATCGGCCCCCTGATCCAGCGCCTGACGCAGCAATTCCTCGGTGCCGGGATAGTTCAGCAGGCCCTCCTGCGGGAAGACGCAGATCTGCAGATCCACGCCCCAGGCATAGTCCTTCTTGAGCTGGCGCACAGCGTCGAAGCCTGCAAGCCCCACGCCCGGGTCGATCTCGACCTGCGTGCGGATGAGGGTCGTGCCCTGGCCGATGGCCTTGTCGAGAACGCGGGCGCCGCGGGCATAGACGTCTTCGGAGGTGAAGTCGCGTTTGGCGGCGCTGACCGCATCGATCGCCCCTTTGAGCGTCCCCGACGGGTTCGCCGCCCGGTCCAGCAGGCAGGCCTTGTCGAGATGCAGATGGCTGTCGGCAAAGCCTGCGATGACCAGCCCGCCCGCAGCATCGAGCGCGCGCGCATCGGTCGGGATCGCGGGCGCGATGGTCGCGACCCGGCCCTGCCGGATGCCGATATCCTGAAGCGGGCCGTCATCGCTCAGCCGGGCGTTTCGGATCACCAGATCGAGGCTCATGCCACATTCTCCTTCTTCGCGGGCTGGGGCGCAGGTGCGGCATCCGTGCCGCCCCCCAGATAGGCGGCGATCAGCGCCTCATCGCCCTGCAGGTCCTCGGCCGATCCCTGGGCCACGATCCGTCCCTGTTCGAGCACATAGGCCCGATCGGCCACCGCCAGCGCCAGCGTCGCCATCTGATCGACGAGCAGGATGGTGATGCCGTCATCGCGCAATTCGGCGAGGATCGCGTAGAGTTCCTCGACCATGGCGGGCGCAAGCCCGAGAGAGGGTTCGTCCAGCAGCAGAAGCCGGGGCTTGGCCATCAGGCCGCGCGCAATCGCCATCATCTGCTGCTCGCCGCCCGACAGAAGCCCCGCGGGGCTGTCCATCCGTTCGCGCAGACGCGGGAAACGGGTGAGGATCGCCTCGAGCTCGGAGGCGTCGGGCCGGTCCTTGCGGGTATAGGCGCCCAGCTCGATATTCTGCGCCACGGTCAGGTCGGGGAAGACCTGTCGGCCCTCGGGCACCAGCACCAGCCCGCGTTCCACGATCTGGTGGGCCGGTTTGCCCTGAACGTTCTGATCCTCGAGGATGACCTCGCCCGAACTTGGCGCCATCAGGCCCGACAGGGTCTTGAGGAAGGTGGACTTGCCCGCGCCATTCGCGCCCAGAAGCGCCACCAACTCGCCCTGACCGACGCGCAGATCAACCTCCTGCAACACGTCCGCGGCGCCGTAGCCCGCGCAGAGCTTGCGGGTGATCAGGCGGTCCATCGCGCCCGGGACGTATTCCAGTTCGCGCGCAGGCGCGTTCAGCGTGCCTTCGCCCAGATAGGCGGCGATGACCTTTTCGTTGCTGCGGATCGCCTCGGGCGTGTCAAAGGCGATGGGCTGGCCCGCATCCATCGCGAAGATGCGATCCGAGATGCCCATGACCATCTCCATGTCGTGTTCGACCAGCACCACCGCGATGCCGCAATCCGCGAGCTTGCGCAGAAGCTGGGCGAGCGTGCGCTTGTCGCCTGCCATCAGGCCCGCCGCGGGCTCGTCCAGCAGCAGAACATGCGGACGCATGGCGAGCGCGCGGGCGATCTCCACGAGGCGGCGGTCCACATGGGGCAGATCGGCGGCGGGTGTGCTCGGGTCGCCCTCATAGCCCACGAGCGCCAGCAGCCCGCGCGCCAAGGCCCGCCGGTCGGTCGTGGCCAGCGGCGCGAAAGGGGCGCCGCCCTTGCCGCGCGGCAGGCCCGCCATGACGTTGTCTTCCGCGGGCAGCGCGCCAAAGAGCCGCGTCGCCTGGTAGGTGCGCGCGACGCCCAGCCGGGCGGTCTTGTGCATCGACCAGCCTGCCACGTCCTGTCCGGCGGTCTCGATCCGGCCCCGGCCGGGCACGTAGAAGCCCGAGACCATGTTCAGAAGCGTCGTCTTGCCCGCGCCGTTCGGCCCGATGATGGCGGTCACGTCGCCGGGCTTGGCCTCGAATGTGGCGCCATCCACGGCCTTCAAGCCGCCGAAGGTGATGCCCAGCCCCTCGACCTTCAGCCCGCCCTTGGTCTCGGGCCGGATGAACTCCAGCACCGCGTCGCGTGGGGCGGCAGGCGTGGCGTCCCGGCGGCGCGGCAGGAAGGCCGCGATGGTGCCGACCATCCCGCGCGGCGCGATCAGCAGCACCGCGATCAGCAGCGCGCCGAAGAACAGAAGGCGGTATTCGGCGAGGCCCGACAGCATCTCGGGCAGGAAGACCACGATGGCCGCACCGACCAGCGGGCCCAGCACCGTGCCCGCGCCGCCCAGGATCACCGCGAACAGGAACAGGATCGACTGCGACAGCATGAAGTTCGACGGGGCGATGAACTGCATCAGCGTGGCGAAGAGACCGCCCGCAAGTCCCGCCGTGCCCGCAGCGATGGCGAAAGCCGTCAGCTTGGTGATGAATGGATCGAAGCCCAGCGATCCGGCTGCGACCTCCTGATCGCGCAGTGCGGCCATGGCCATGCCCCATCCGCTCGCCGCCAGCGCGCGATAGGCCAGAAGCGACGCGCCCGCGAGCACGATGCAGAGGATGACAAGCTCGCGCTCGCCCAGGGACCATCCGAAGAGGCCGGGCATGTCGAAGCCCATCAGGCCGTTCTGACCGCCGGTCAGGCTGCGCCATTCGATGGCCAGATGCTCGACGATGAAGGCGAAGGCGATGGTGACCATGGCCAGGAACGGCCCGGCCATGCGCACCGCCGGAACCGCCAGAAGCGCGCCCACCGCCGCGCTGATCGCGGTCGCGGCGGGCAGGGCCAGCCAGAAGCTCAGGCCCGCCTGCATCAGGATCGCATGGGC
This sequence comes from uncultured Roseivivax sp., assembly GCA_964612785.1. GTDB lineage: Bacteria > Pseudomonadota > Alphaproteobacteria > Rhodobacterales > Rhodobacteraceae > Roseivivax. The sequence continues at coordinate 30,844 of CAZTEV010000002.1, forward strand.
ATAGGCGCCGATGGCGAAAAAGCCCACCTGCCCGAGCGAGACGAGGCCCGTCTGCCCATAAAGAACGTTGAGGCCAACGCAGAGGATCGTCCAGATCGCCACGAGGCCGATGACGAATTGCGTATAACCGCCGACAAGGCCCAGCGAGAGGATCGCGAGTGCGGCAAGACCCAGGATCGTGCCGTCGAGGGCGCGAGTGTGAAGCAAGGCTTTCATCGGCTCAGACCTTTCGCAGGGCGGCTTTGCCGAAAAGCCCGTTGGGCTTCACGGCCAGCACTGCAATCAGGAGACCGAAGGTCAGGATGTAGGTGTGCGAAGAGCCGAGATAGGTCGTCACGAAGGCCTCCACGAGCCCGTAGATGAACCCCGCGAGCATCACGCCCGAGGCCGAGGTCATGCCGCCCAGGATCGCCACGGCGAAGGCCTTGATGCCGAAGAGCGTGCCCATGTCGGAATGCACGGAAAACAGCGGCGCGATCAGAAGGCCCGCCGCGCCCGCCAGCATCGCGGACAGCGCGAACGATCCCGAGATCATCAGCTGCGTGTTGATCCCCATCAGACGTGCGGCTTCGGGGTTCTGCACCACCGCCAGAAGCGCGCGGCCCTGCCGGGTACGGCGGAACACGAGTTGCAGCGCCACCGCGACGCCGATCGCCACCAGCGGGATCAGGATCTGCTGCGGATAGACCCCGGTGCCCAGTATCTGCCAGCTTGTCTCAACCAGCGGCGAGGGAAGGCTGCGGGGCTCGTTCCCGAAGGTGAAGAGAACCGTGTTGTCGAGAAGAATGCCGCCCGCGACGGTCGCCATCAGCCACGCCTCGGAGCCGCGCAGGGCGAAGGGACGCACGAGGCAGAATTCCACGATCACGCCCATCAGGGCGCAGCCCAAAAGGGCCAGCGGGTAGGCCACGATCACCGGAAGGCCCGCGCGTTCGGTCAGCACGAAGCCCAGAACCGCGCCCAGCATCACCATGGAGCCTTGCGCGAAATTCACCCGGCTGCAGACCGAATAGGTGATCTGGAAGCCAAGCGCGATCAGGCCATACATCGCGCCAAGGCCGATGCCGGTCACAAGCGCGGTCACGAATAGGGTCATTTGGGGCTCCGGGGTCTGGGCCGTGGGGCAAGGGGAGGTCCCGGCACGGGGGCCGGGACGGAAGACGCGGCAGCCTCGGGAGGAGGATTGCCGCCGCGCCTGTGGCTTAGTCGGCGAGGGGGACGATCTCGCCCTCGACGAAGTTGGCGAAGATGTAATCCTCGGGCCCGAGCGCATCCTGATTGTCGGGCGTGAAGGGCGTGTCGTAGGTCTTGATGACCCCTTCGACGCCCTCGATCTCGTACATGGCCTGACGGATCGCGGGGCCGTCGGTCGAACCCGCCTTCTCGATGGCCGCAGCCAGCAGCAGCGTCGCGTCATAGGCATTCGCGATGCCCGTGGCGGGCGTCACGTCGGCCAGCGTCTCGATCTCGGGGAATTTCGCCTGCAGCTCCTTGAAGAACGGCGCTTCGGGATCGGTGAAGAGGAAGGTCTGGATGAAGTGGACCTTCTCGCCCGAGGGACCGGCCAGTTCGGTGAAGCGGCCACCGGCGGGGCCCCAATGCGATGCGATCGGCACGTCCCAGCCCATCCGGTCGAGCGACTTCACGACCTGCGCGGAGGGCGCGACGTTCGCGACGAGGAACAGACCGTCCGCGCCGTTCTCCTTCAGGCGTGTCAGCTGCGGGACCACGTCCACGTCATTCGATTCGAACTTCTCGATGCCCGCATGCTCCATGCCGCGCTTCTCGAGCGCCTTCATCAGGCCCTTCTCGTTCGACTCGCCCCAGGGGTTGTTGATCAGGATCATGCCCGGCTTCTGGCTGCCGTATTCGGAGACGAGGTATTCGGTGATCGCCTCGTCGACATATTCATCCACGGCGGAGACACGGAAGACGTAGTTTTCCTCGGCGCCGTTCTGGGTGATCGGCGTGCCCGCGGCCCAGGGACCGATGAAGGGCACCTGCGCGTCATTGGCGAAGGGCACGATGGCCAGCGACACCGGCGTGTCGAGCCCGCCGATCATCGCCGCCACACCTTCGCGCTGCACCAGTTCCCGCGCGGCGATCAGGCCCTTGCCGGGGTTGCTTTCGTCATCGCGGCTGACCAGCTCCAGCGGGCGGCCCAGAACGCCGCCGTCGGAATTGATCTTGTCGAGGGCCAGGGTGATGCCCCGGGTGATGGCCTCGCCCGACTTGGCGGACTGGCCGCTGAGGGCGGCGACCAGACCGATCTTGATCGGGTCCTCCTGGGCGGAGGCGGGAAGGGCTGCGCCAAGGCCGATGGCGGCGACACCGGCCAGCATCAAGCGGCGGGTCAGGGAAGTGCGAATGGGCATCATGTCTCTCCGTGAGCAGAACAAGGTGGGTGGCTTCCAAAGGCGCGGCCCGCCCGGGTGCTGTCAAACCTGCGTGCCGAAAATCGGTCGCGTTTTTCGCTGCGATGCATGGGGATGCACAAAGATCGGGCAAATTGCATGCAATTTTTGTATTAAGTTGTCGCATACAGATTGCAGGGCCACGGTTTTGTGGCAGGTCTCGAATCGGTTCAATGAAGGAGACACCCATGTCCGACGCCCTGAAGATCGACTATGACGCGCTGCCTGAAGAGGCGCGGATCGTGCATGATTATCTGGAAGCCTCGATGGTCCCCGACCCCGAGCGCGCGGCGGGCTACATGGCCGAGGGCGTCGTCATCACCTTCACGGGCGGGCGCGTCTTCCATCATCCTTCGGGCCCGGCAGGCTTCAACGCGATGCGCTACGATTGGGTCAAAAAGGACATGCGCCAGTTCGATGTCGCCCAGGGCGCCGAGGGCACAGTGGTGTATTCCACGGGCTATCTCTATGGCGCATGGCCGGACGGGACCGCGTTCGAGGGCAACCGCTATGTCGATCGTTTCGTCGTCGAAAACGGCAAGATCGTCAAAATGGATGTCTGGAACGACAGTGCAGAACGCATCCTGACCATGCGCGGGATCGAGGCCTGATCGGCCTCATTCCTTCTGACGGACGGAGCTTGCATAGGGCTCCAGCGCGTCGAGATGCGAGAACCCGTTCAGGTCGGCGCCGTTGAATTGCGCCCGCGCGGCGACCTGATCGAGGTGCAGCCGCGCGATCCGCTGGGCCTCGGCCACATCCCCGGATTTGAGCGCGGCGACGATGTCGCGATGCTCCTGGATGCCGCAATGGGTCGAGTGCGGCCGCGAGAACTGCGACAGGGTAAAGCCGCAGCGATAGCCGATCTCGTTGACATACCTGATCAGGACCGGACTTCCGGTCAATTCGGCCATGAGGATGTGGAACTCCGTGGCGAGGCGGATCGAGATTGCCGAGGGACCGGCGCTGGCCTCGTCCTCGCGGGCGATATGGGCATTGAGGGCGGCCTCCTGTTCGGCGCTCAGCTCCGAGGCAAGCCGGGCGATCACCAGATCCTCGACCTGCGCGCGCAGCTCGAACAGATCGCGGGCTTCCTCCAGGCTCGGCTGCGCCACCGCGGCGCCCTTGTTGTGCCTGAGCTCGACCAACCCCTCGACCGACAGCCGCTCCAGCGCCTGGCGGATGATCGTGCGGCTGGCGCCGAAACGTTCGCCCAGCGAATCCTCGGGCAGCTTCATACCCGGCAGCAATGCACGTTCGAGGATCGCCGCGCGCAGGGCCACGCAGATCAGTTCGGTGCGGTTCTTCTGTTTCGCGCTGGCGGGCATCGGAGGTCTTTCCTCTCCAGTGGGCTGGGTGATGCAGGAACGGGCAGTGCTCAAAGAACGCGGATTGGGGTGGAGCATGTCAACCGTGAAAGGCGCTCACGGCGCGGCTTTCTCGTAGCGGAAGCGGAAAAGGGCTGCCCAAGACGCGCCGCTCTTGCGCGAGCGTCAGGCAAGGCCCGTCGCACGGTCGCGCGTGATCCAGCGCCTGCAGTCCTAGTCCTGCCGCCCCATCAGGCGGTCGATCGGGGCATAATCGTCGGTCAGCAGCTGCCCGCGCGTGGCCGCGAGCTGCGCCACGAGCCCGCCCGCAAGGGCCCCGAAGCGCGTCTGATCTGGGGCCGGGACCACGATAGCGTCCCGCGCGGTCGGGGCTTCGCCGCCCACAACCACGAAGACCATCCGCGCGCCGGGGGCAGGCTGCGCCTGCTTGGTCCAGACCTCCACCACGGGAAAGACCGTCTGCATGGTCTTCACGATCGAGGCCAGCGCCTCGAGCCGGTCTTCGTGATCGATGACGTTCATCAGAAAGCTGCCGCCGGGTGCCAGTTGCTGCGCGGCAAGGCGGAAGAATTCCTGGGTGACCAAGTGCACCGGCACGACCACATCGGTGAAGGCGTCGCCGATGATGATGTCGTATTCCGCCTCGGGACGGGTCAGAAGCGCGCGCCGTCCGTCCTCGTCCAGGACCCGGGCGGTTGCGGGGTCGAACCAGAACGCGTCAATGGCCAGCTGTGTCACCTCGGGGTCGATCTCGGCCACGGTGATCGGCCCGGTGCCGCGCGCGGCGAAGGCGCGGGGCACGGCATAATTGCCGCCGCCGATATGGAAGCTCGTGAAGTCGGGCCGGGGCGCGCGCAGCCGCGCCAGCGCATCGAGCATCGCGGTATGCTCGGTGAATTGCACCTCGGGAAGATCCCGCGCGCTGATGCCGTGGGCCAGATGATCGATGACCATCAGCCGCACCGGACGGGCGGGGTCGGCCGACAGATCGTCTACGCGCAGGCAGAAGTAGCGGCTTTCGCGATCGCAGGGCGGCGGGGCCGCCAGCGCCATCCCGGCAAGGGCCAATGCGCCCGCCGAGACCGCAAGGGCCAGCGGAAACCGCGCCGACCGGCCCAGCCACAGAAACATCAGGCCGGATGTCACATAGATCGCGGCGACCACCGCCAGCGTTGCGGCGGATCCGAGCCAGGAGATGAAGACAAAGCCCGCCAACAACGTCCCGGCGATGGCGCCGACCGCTCCGGCGGCGAACATGGCCCCAAGGGCGGGCCCGGTGCGGGTTGCGGCCAGAACGGCGATCTGGGTCAGGACCGGGGCAGGGACGCCTGCGAAGAAGGACGGCAGGAAGAAAACCAGCATCGTGAGCGTGGTGATCCCCCAGACGGGATGCGCGGTGGCAGCCAGCACGGGCCCGGCCAGCCAGGGCAGGATCGGCACCGCCGCCGCTGTCGCCACCGCCCCGGCCAGAAGCGCGCCGCCGGTCCAGGACAGCGCGGCGCCGGGCTGTTTCTCGGCCAGACGCCCGCCCCACCAATGGCCGACGGAAAACCCCGCCAGCACAACCGCGATCACCGCCGTCCAGGTGTAAAGCGACATGCCCACATGCGGCGCGAGCATCCGCCCGGCCACGATCTCGACCACAAGGGAGGCGGCGCTGATGACCCCCTGCGCGACAATCAGGAGCCATACGGGGAATGTGCGCATGCGTCTGGGCCTTCGGGATGATCTGACCCACGCAGATGAGTGGATGACGCCGCGGGTCGCAAGGGCATTTCGTTCACTTTAGATGCGTGTCGGTCCTGCCGGTCGGACGGCCCGCGCGCGTCAAGAGGCGTGGCGCGAAACCCGAGCCTTTCGCGACGCCGAGCCTCAAGGCCCGGGCCGCCGTCTCGTCCGATCGCTCTGCCCGAGAGAACAGCCTATTCGAACTCCATCTCCACGAAGACGCGCCCGGCGTTCCGCGTGGCAAGCTCTTCGAACGTATCGAGATGGGCATAGGCCGATTGATCGACATAATAGGCCGAGGCCAGATCGCCGCCCGCATCCAGATGCGCCCCGATCTGGGCGCGTAGGTGGCTGACATAGCCATGCGTGCCCGCGCGCACGACCGCCATATCCGTCGGGTGTCCGTGGCCGGGAATGACGTAGGTCGCACCAAGGGGTTCGAACCGGGTCTCCCAGGTCTCGAGCCAGCACGAGGTACACGTATCGGGGAAGATCGGCGGAACGCGTTCGTGAAACGCCATGTCGCCGGCAATGACCAGCTTCTGTTCCGGCAGCCAGACCGAGACATCGCCGGGGCTGTGGGCAGGCCCGAGATGCAGGACCTCGATGCGCATATCCCCGAAATCGACGATGTACTCGTCCTCGAAGGTCAACGTGGGCCCTTGGGCGACCGTCTCTGCGGCCTGATCGCCCGCATAGCTTTTCATGCCTTCGAGGATCTGGAAGGCATTCGCTTCGAATTCTTCGGCCGCGTCCACATGAGCCAGCACGTCGATGCCCTGATCCGTCCAGTAATTGTTCCCCAGCATGGCGTGGCCTTGCCCGTTTTCGTTGACCACGAGCCGCACGGGCTGGTCCGTCACGGCCTTGATCTCGTCATGCAGCGCTTTCGACAGGGCATAATTCGCGCCTGCATTGACGACGACCACGCCATCGCCGGTGACGATGAAGGACAGGTTGTTGTTGTGGCCCGCATTTTCATAGGTCGGGGGCGCCGTCGCGCCGATGGCGGACCAGACGTTTTCGATGACCTGGATCGGCTTTTCGTAGAGTACCGATTGCGGGTACTGATCGGCGATGTCTTCGCTGGCAAGGGCCGGGGCCGCCGCCATGAGCGACAGGAGGGTCAACGGTCGGTACATCGGAACGGTCCTTCTTCGTCTGCGTTCTGGCCGGACGATACCCGGAGAGCAGGCGGAAAGGCGAGGGGGCTCGATCAGAGGGCGACCCGGACGGCGCGGCATGGACCTGTAGGGCGTCAAAAGGCCCTCCGACCTCTCAACCGAAATCCATGGCGCGCGCGCCTAGGAATACCGCCGTCTTGGCGCGGTGTCCGTGTCATCAACGCCACCTTCAAACGCATGATCGACGGGCCCGCCGTCGCTGAAGGTCGGAAACTCGGCATAGAACGTGCTTCCGGCACCTTCGGAGCTTTCGAAATAGACCTGCCCGGAATGCGCCTCCGCAATCGCTTGCGCAATGCTGAGGCCTATGCCGGTTCCGCCATAGCGCCGCGTGGCGCCTTCTTCTGCCTGGCTGAACCGGTCGAAGACATGGCTGCGAAACGCTTCGGGAATGCCGACACCGTAATCCCGAACGACAAACCTGATCGTTTGATCCCCGTGTTTTTCGACCCAGACCTCAACGGTTCCGCCAGTATTCGAGAATTTTATCGCGTTGGAGATGAAGTTGAGACAGATCTGCGAAAGCCGCGAGAAATCGCCTTCCATGATGGCGTGATCCAGAGCCGTCAGATTGCGCAGCTCGATATTGTTCGCTGCGCACAAGGGCTCGGACGCAGAAATGGCATCTTCAACGACATCGACCAGGTCGACCTTGCCCAATTCAAGTGCGAAGTTGCCACTTTCGATTTTTTCGAAGTCCAGTATGTCATCCACCAACCGGGACATGCGCAGCGCGTTCTTCTCCGCAATGCCCAGAAGTTTTTTGTGGGTATCCGATATGTTATCCATACGCAGTGACTGAATGAGCTTAAGGGAGCCCTTGATCGAAGTGAGCGGCGTCCGCAATTCATGGCTGACATTGGAAATGAAATCGGATTTCGCGCAGCTTGAGGCCTCAGCCGCCTTGCGCAAGTCCGATTGAACCTTCGCGGATTGTTTGTGCGTTTTGGTGTCGATGTAGAACACACAGACCAAGGCAAAGCTCGCCATCATCATCAAGATGGCCAGTCCGACAACTTCACTGGATATGGTGAAGATATGTTCCCTTTGCTGCTCGTTGCGCTTCGATTCACTTGTCTTCACGTCAAGGATATATTGGCGCAGAGCGTCTTCTTCATTCGTAAGAAGAGAGCTGATGCGGAGCAGTCGGTCCGTTACTTGTTTGTTCGAGAAGAAGACCTTATCGACCTCCGATAAGCACGCCTCGAAGTCGACCACGAAGGGATGCTCAGAGACGTAGTCGGTGTCGTGACCGCGAATGATGTTGAGGCGACTCCACAAGATATCCAAACGAAGTTTCAGCTCATCGCTGATCTCATTCGGTGAATGAAGAAGGGTTTCGTTTATTTCCCTGAGAAAACGAAGATACTCATACTCCAATTGCATTGCGGTCCAGATCGGACCGCCAACCTGATCCGCTCTGATCTTCTCAAAGTCGGAACGGAGGTTGACAAGAGAAACGGTCGAATAAATCAAAGTGGCGAACACCATGAGCGCCACCATCCATCTCGCGAAATGTTTCGAGATAGTCTTCATTTCAGAATTATTTCTATCCTTGAAAGCTGCCAGATCAGTCTGTTGTTGAAGATATCATCCTGAAGTTCCGGATTTCTGGACATTGGGTAAATCACCCAGAAGGGCCCCTTGTCCCTGATGGACATCCGTTCTCCATCCATAAGAACGGATATAATCACGTCGTAATCAGTAATATCCGGTATGGGCACCGAAATAGAGTAATCATTGAGTGCCGTCGCGTTGATGGTCGCGACGTTGTCCATGTCCTCGGCGAACTCATTGACCAGGCTACGAAACAGCGGCCCTTCGAAAAGCGTGACATCTGTCACATAATCGTTGTCGGTCAGGACCTTGGTTCGGTCGATGTCCAGAAGATCTTCGGCTGCCAGGGTGACCTTTTTTATTGCTTCATCATCCTGAACCACGGTGACGCTCAGGTCTTGTGCGCTGGCACTGGCGATAAATGTCGAGAATAACACCGAAAGCGTGCAAATGAATGTTCGCATTGCATAACTCATTTCGTATTATTGATGGATTTGGAACGGATTACTTGCGGGCAACTAACTAAACGCAAAAATCGCGTGACCGTTAACCAACAAAGCTATCTGTCAATCTCAAGCCGGGCTTAATCCCTTGGGACGACCTGAGGGTGTGCCTTGCTGTGGACTGACATGTTTTTAACGCCATATCACACCGCCAAGTTGAAAATATGGCCGCATCTGGGCGGAGTGGCGGCGATTTGCAGGTTCGGGCTTGGCGTAATTGTGCGCAGCCAGGCGGCCTCGTGTCGGGTCGCGGCATGAGGCAGGTCTGCCTCAGGTGCGGATCGCAGAGGATTGTTGTGGGTGATAGCCAAGGGGGGGGCATTCCAGCGCCCGTCGCGGGCTGCCGCTGTCCGCCGCCTGAGCCCGAGCGTGTTGGATGCCGCGCGGATCGCATTTCTACCGTTGGCAGGCTGTCCGGGCGGGGGTTCTGTGGAAGTCGTCCGTGCGAATGCTGGGGAGAAGTGCGGTCGCCACCGCGCCGTTCAACACATCAATCACCATAGCAAAAACCTGAAAGGGCCGACACATATCGCATCGGACAATCTCGGGCCCCGTCCATGGGCCGATCGCTGAAGAGGGCACGAATCCCTGTTGTGCGACAGCGGCCTTATTCACACGTCTGCACTAGCAGAACGCCGGGGCTGATCTTGGTGAAGGGGCAACCGGTATGGCCATTCCCTGAACCGCTCGTTGCTTCGAACGGCATCACGGGGGGCATGAAAACTCTGTCCTCCCGGATAGTGCCAGTCGGTGGAGTTGTCGCACTTGTGCTCTACCGCACCAAATTTCTTAACGTATCCTGCTTTTGGTCATTCGGGTGCCTTGATCCATGGAGATGGTCGCGCCACGAATGCTCCACGACACAACGTCAACTTAGCAAGGCCACATGACAACTTGCCTGACCTCTTACACGTTGATCCCGGTTTTTTGGGGGATAGCGCTCGCGTGGGTCCTGGCGGCGATTGTTCTCGTCGTGACGGCCATTTTCCGTGACTTCAACGGGAAGCGCTATTTCGTCGCCTCTTATGCCGCGATCTTGTGGTGGCTCTTCGCGGTCGGGATGGAAATCATCGCGACTGGCCTGTCATGCAAGATGGCCTGGGGGATGAGCGCCTGGCCCGCGGTGGCGACGCTCCCGGTCGTGTGGAGCCAGTTCATACTGGCCTATATCGGCAGGGCCACCTGGGATCGCACGGGTCTTCAAAGGGCTGTCCTGATGGCCATCCCGGCATTCCTAACCGTCGCGGCCCTCACCAATCCGGCGCATCGTCTGCTTTATGCCGAGGGCACGCGCCTGCATGCCGACGGGCTGCATGTGGAATACGTCCACGGTCCCTTATTATATGTCTCGGCGGCGCTGCTGTATCCTTTCGTGGTGTATGCTGTGATCGCCATCCTGTCCGCGTTCAAAGTTGCGCAGCGTCGGGTTTGGCCGCTCCTTGCCGTGCTCTTGCTGATCACGGCCAGCCCTCTTCTGGCCAATGCCGCTTATGTTGTGGCCGGCATCACGGTGTTCGGCCAGGATCCGACCTCGTTCATGTTCGGAACCGGTATCGTCGTGTTTTGCTGGATGCTGGCGACAAACAGCACGTTCGACATGGATCATCTGGGCCGTCGCGTCCTCTCGGACAATTCGAGCGAGGCAGATCTCGTCATCGACAAAGAGTATCGTCTGGTGGGGTGGAACCGGGCTGCCGCGCAGAAATTCTTTCCTGACGGTCGGACGCCTGGCCCGCTTCCGGAGCCTATAGACGCGTATATTCACGGCCTGACGCACAAACTCGAGAAAACGGATCGCCCCTTGGTCGAGGTGGACGCGCATTTTTACGAACCGCGTCCCAACACGATCGAAAGCCCCATCAATCCGGGCGTGACCATGCTCGGGTGGAGTGTGACCTTTGTGGATGTCACGGAGAACATACGGATCCGTCGGCAGCTGGAAGACGCGCTCAACAAGGCGGCGCATGCCAATCAGCAGAAGGACGAATTCGTCTCCGTCCTGGCCCATGAGCTACGTACACCTCTGACCTCGCTGAAAGGGGGGCTGGACTTGGTTGCGTCGGGCCGCCTGGGCGAGGTCCCCGGGTCGGCTGCAAAAGCCCTGGATATCGCCCGCAGGAACGGGGAAAGGCTGGCGCGCCTGATCGACAACATCCTGACGACGCAGAAGCTGGAGATGGAAGGGCTGGCCCTGAATTCCGAGCCGGTTGATCTGGTCAGACTGCTTAAGGAGTCCGTCGAGGAGAACAGGATGTTTGCTGCCGAGCGCGGCTTGCGGCTGACCTGTCCCGAAACCGACCAATCCATAGAGGTTTTCGGAGATCCGTCTGCAATGCGGCAGGTCGTGGACAACCTCATGTCCAATGCCATCAAGTTCTCGCCGATCGGGGGCGTTGTCGAGGGCACGATCGTGCAGCAGGACGGTCAAGCCCGGTTGTCCATTCGGGACCACGGGCCGGGCATCCCTGACCATCTGCACGGGCGTGTGTTCGGCCGGTTCGATCAGCTGTCTGAAGCAGGCGGGGAAGCCAAGAAGGGGTCCGGCCTCGGGCTCTTCATTTCGCGCCAGCTGGTCAGGAAGATGGGTGGCACGATCTGTTTCGAGAGCCGGAAAGAGCAGGGCACGACGTTCCACATATCCTTCCCCGTCTTGCATGCCGACACGGTCGGCAAAGATCAGGAACCATGACCGGAACAGGTTCCTGCCGCCCTGCCAGGATTGCCGTCATGTTCACCCTTCACGGCGCCGGGATGCTGGACGTGTCCCGCATCCCAGAATGAAGGATGAGGGTGGCGACAAGCTCAGCTGCCGCCGCACAGCGGTGTGAGGTGCGAATGTCTGCACCTCGTATCACGCCTTGAGGTGACTTGCCGTGACCGCCTGGGGCAAGCGCGTGATCCATGCCATTCAACACAGGCGGATGAGCCGTCTCTCCGACGGACGAGGATAAGCACGCGCTTATCAAGCCGACTTTCAGCATTCATCGGATCGACCTGAAGGAAGGACGCAGTCCAGTTCTGCACCTGTGGTGAGCGCAAGTTCGCCACGAATACAGCTTTGAAAGGACGAAGACGATGAAACCCTTCTATCTTGTAGCGCTTGTTCTCGGCGCCGCCCCGCTCTCGGCCAGCGCGATGCCCGCCGTGGGAGATATGGTCGGCTCCAATCCCGAAGACGCCACAGCCGTGTTGGAGGCGAACGGGTGCCTGTCCCCTTACTTCGAAGCCGAAGGCAGCAAGATCGAGGCCAAGTGCACCGACGCCAACGGCCGGACGTGGGAAGTTTATATCGCACCGAAGACCGGTCGGGTGACGAGGATCAAGGCCGATGACTGACATCCGGACAGAGGCCGGGGTGCGTGCCGGGGGTGCAGAGGCACCCCCAGACCTCTGGGATCCGCTGGTGCGACTGACGCACTGGGGCATTGCGGCGGCGGTTGTGACCAACGGGCTTCTGACCGAAGACGGCAGCGCCGCGCATATCTGGGTCGGCTGGGCTGTCTTCGGATTGCTGGTGCTTCGGTTCGTCTGGGGGTTTGCGGGTCCGTCCGAGGCCCGGTTTTCCGCTTTCCCGCCGCGTCCGATATCCGCGATGAGGCATCTGAGTGACCTCGTACGCGGGGCACCAAAGCTTCACGCATCGCATAATCCGGCAGGGGCGATCATGGCCTATGCGTTATGGGCGTGTCTGAGCGTCGTTTTGGCATCGGGACTGGTGATGACCGACGCCCAAAGCCCTGTTTCGATTTCCGAACAAAAATCGGCCGTCGCCGCGGGTGACTGGTCGGTGCTTGTGGATGAAGAGGAAAGCCGCGAGCATGAAGGCGTGAAAGAGATTGCCGAAGAGGTACACGAAATTGCGGCCAACCTCGTATTCTTCCTGGCTGCCCTCCACATTGCCGGAGTGGGTCTGGAAAGCCGTCTTCTCGGCCGCAACCTCGTCAAGCCGATGCTGACCGGATATCAGACACGCAAACGACAAGGCGGAGGATCGCGATGACCAAATCCCGTCCGGTTGTGATTGCGGTAATCGTACTTCTGCAAGCCGTCGCGACGGTGTTCTTCGTCGGTGATGCGATCACGGATCTCATGAACGATCCCTCTGCGCCGCACAGCCTTCTCGAGGCGTTCGTCGCGCTCGCCTTGATCCTGGGGGTTGTTTTTGCGGGCTGGCAACTGCGTGTCACGCTGGATCGCCTGCGAAGTCAGGAACGTGCGCTCGACACGGCGCGCGGTGCGCTTGCCGATGTCATAACCGCACAGTTCGACGTCTGGGGATTTACCCCTGCGGAGCGTGATGTCGCGGGCTTTGCGCTCAAGGGGCTCGACGTGGCCGAAATCGCCGAATTGCGCGGCGCGGCGCAAGGAACCGTGCGGGCTCAGCTGACCCGGATTTATGCAAAGGCCGGAGTGACTGGTCGGGCGCAATTCGCCGCCTGGTTCGTGGAGGACCTTCTGGAGACCGGTGTGAGAGCCTCGGGCGAGGGTGGTGGCAGTGCCCGCGCCGAAAAAAGCGCGCGGCTTTCACAGAAAGAAACGTGACATGAACACTCGTATCCTCCTTGGAGGTGTCGCGGCCCTGTTCCTGCTGGTGCTCACGGTCGAGACCGGATGGGTCAGTGTGGCCGCGTCCGAAGTCCGATCCTCGTTTCCCGCGGACACGCGACGCGTTGAGCCAGGAACGAACCAGCTTCAGGCCTCAGAGGGCCCTCTGGAACTGCTCGCCGTTGGCGATCTTGCCGAATGTCCTGCGGCAGGCGGCCTGAGCAGTGCCTTTCCGGAAACCGCGTACCTGCTTGGGATGAAGTCGGGCGTCCTGGTCGAGGAAGACAATTCCGTGCAAACCGCACGCCTCGCGGAGCGGTATCCGGAGGCCACGCTCCTCGCGCTTGGAGATCTTGTCTACCGATCCGGCTCGAATGCGGAGTTCGACCTTTGCTACGACCCGACCTGGGGCAAGCTACGCGGCCGCACGCTGCCGACGCCGGGAAATCATGAGTACCGAACCTTCGGCGCGCACGGCTATTTTGATTACTGGAAGGAGCGGGCAGGCCCCGATCGGCTGGGCTACTACGCGCGTCGTCACGGCAACTGGCTGCTCCTTTCCCTGAACAGCGAAATCCCTGCGGTTTCGGCATCTGCTCAGGGCAGATGGTTGGGAAAGACGCTCGATGCGGCGCCGGAGGCTTGCATACTGGCATTTTACCACAAGCCTGCATATTCGATGCAGCGTCGCTCGGGCAGTGACGAGGCCAGGGCCTTGTTCCGGACATTACAGGAGGCGGGTGCGACGCTCGTGCTCAGTGGGCACAACCATTTCTACGAACGCTCCGCGCCGCTCGATGCTGAAGGTCGAAGAAATCACCGGGGCGGGACCATCGAGTTCACGGTCGGCACAGGCGGCAAGACGTCCCGTCCCATCGCGCGGCTCGACACAACCGACGCGGCGATTTTCGGAACGCAGGGCATGCTGCGTCTGGTGTTGCGGGACGGCTCATTCGAATGGTCGTTTCTGTCGGCCGAGGATGGCCTGCCGCTGGATGAGGGGCAGGGGACCTGCAATCCCGCGAGGCAACTGTTGCTCACGCATAATATGTAATCGCTCGGGGATCTGTGCCTTCAGTCCCTAGATCATCCCGCCAGCGCACAGCGCTGACGGGGTGTTTTCAGCGTTACCGCCCGGTGATGCCCGGGAAGGCGATCAGCACGGCCAGCGCCAGAACCTGCAACGCGATGAAGGGCAGAAGCGCGCGGAAGATCTCGCCCAGGCTGATATCGGGCGGGGCCACGGACTTGAGGTAGAAAGCGGCGGGTCCGAAGGGCGGCGACAGGAAGCTCACCTGCATGTTCATGCAGAACAGCACCCCGAACCACACCGGATCATATCCCAGATCGGTGATGATCGGCACGAAGATCGGCATGGCTAGAAGCGCGATCCCGACCCAGTCGAGGAACATGCCCAGAAGGAACAGGATCGCCATCATGAAGAGCAGCACATACAGCGGATCTTCCGAGATGCCGGTGATCAGCGACGAGACGAAATCGATCCCGCCCATCAGGTTGAACACGCCCACGAGCGCGGATGCCCCGATGCCGATCCAGACGATCATGCCCACGGTTTGCAGCGTCTGAAGCGCCGCATCGCGCAGAAGGGCCAACGTGAATTCACCGCGCAGGATGGTCGACAGCATGACGCCCGCCACCCCCACCGCCGAGGCTTCGGTCACGGAGGCAATGCCCCCGTAGATCGACCCCAGCACACCGATCACGACGAGGATCGGCAGGATCAGGCCCTTGAGCAGCTTCAGCCGCTCGCCCGGGGGCGTCTTGTCCGTTTCCTCGAGGATCGGGGCCATGGCCGGGTTCAGGTAGGACCGGATCAGCACATAGGCCACATAAAAGCCCGCCAGCATCAGGCCGGGCAGGAAGGATGCGGTGAACAGATCGCCGATCGAGACGTTGGCGGTCAGGCCGTAGATGATCAGCACGATCGAGGGCGGCACCATCGTGCCGAGCGCGCCGCCCGCGCAGACCACACCGATGGCGAGCTTGCGGTCATAGCCAAGGCGCAGCATCTGCGGCAGGGCGATGAGGCCCAGAAGGACGATCTCGCCGCCGATGATGCCGGACATCGCGGCGAGGATCACCGCCACGACGATGGTCTGGATCGCCACGCCGCCGCGCAGCCGTCCGCCCACGAGTTTCATCGCGTCAAAGAGGTCGCGAGCGATGCCCGAGCGGTCGAGGATCGCCGCCATCAGCACGAACATCGGCACCGAGACGAAGACGAAGGAGGACACGAAGGAATAGACCCGGCTCGTGATCAGCGGCACGGCCATGGGCCCGAACCAGCCCAGCGCGAAGATCAACGCGACAAGCAGCGTCACGAAGGCGAGCGGAATGCCGGTGACCAGAAGCAGCAGCAGCATCCCGAACATGAGATAGGTGGCGGTTTCGACGCCAAGGCCCTGAAGCGATCCGAAGAGATCCATGTCAGCGTCTCCCGCGGGCGTAGTTGAACGCCAAAATCAGAAATTGCAGGGCCATCACCGCTAGAACGGCGAGCAGGAAGACCTTCATCAATCCGGGATAGACCGGATCCCAGGCGCTGCCGGACCGCTCCAGACGGAAATCGCCCGACGGCGTGAAAGCTGCGCGCTGGACCATCAGCCAGGCGGCATAGGTGAACATCATCGAGGCGGCCGCGCAGACAAGCGAGATCGTCACATCGAAGACCTTGCGCCAGCGCGGCGACAGCGCGTCGTATATGAGGACGACCCGGATATGGCTGTCGCGCGCCGTGCAGTAGAGCCCGCCATAGATGAAGGCCACGCCGCACAGAAAGATCGTCGTCTCATGCGCCCAGCTGGTGGGCGCGTTGAAGAAGTAGCGCAGGACGACTTCCTGGATCAGGATCAGCATGGCCAGCACGATGCCCGTGGCGAAGATCACGCCGCTGCCAGAGATGGCCTTGCCCAGAAGACCGGCCTCCCGGATCGCGCCTTTCGCGGTCTCATGCGCGGTTTCGTCGACAGATTGATGCTGGCTCATGGTCCCCTCCCATTCGAAAAACGGGCCGACGCATCTGTCGGCCCGTCGTCAGATCGCGGATATGCCGCTTACATCAGCCCGGCTTCGGTCAGATACGACGTCAGCGTGTCATAGACCTTCTGGGCGTTTTCCGACCGCTCGGCCACTTTCTGCCATTCACCCTGGGCGATCTGACGGAATTTGGCGCGCTCCTCTGCGGGCCAGTCATGCACGGTGATGTCGCCTGCTGCCTGGGCCGCCTGCACGGCCTCCTGATCGGCCTCGCGCAGGGTCGCCACCTGGAGTTGCGCGAATTCCTGCACCGACTCTTCCAGAGCCGCTTGCTGGTCTGCGGTCAGGCTGTCCCACTTGCTCTTGTTCATTGAAATCTCGACCAGCGGCATGGAGTGGAAGCCGGGATAGACCGGGTGCTTGGCCACATCGTGCATGCCTTGCGCCTGGTTGGTCGAGAACACGGTGTAATCGGCCGCGTCGATCACGCCCTTGTCGAGCGAGGTGAAGACCTCGGATCCGGGCAGGTTGACCGGGGCCGCGCCTGCCGCGGCGAAGACCTGCTGCACGAGTCCCTCGGGCGCGCGCATCTTCAGCCCCTGCAGATCGTCCACGCCCTCGAGCGGCACCTTCGAGACGAAGGCCTCGAGGCCCGGCGTCGTCGCGCCGATGAATTGCAGGCCATAGGGCTGCAGCAGCTCGTTCATCAGCTCCTTGCCGCCGCCTTCATTCATGAAGTCGAACATTTCCTGCGGGTCGGAATAGGCGCCGACCGGGTTCGCGATCAGCCCGAAAGCCGGATCCTTGCCCGAGAAATACGACGTGTCGGTCACATGCCCGTCGAGAATGCCCGCAGCGATCGCATCCTGCGTCTCGTTATGGGCGACGATCGACTCGACCGGCAGGAGGTTGATGGCGATCGCGCCGCCGGTCTTCTCGGACACGCTTTCCGCCCATTGCTGCTGCAGCTGGAAGTTCGGATTGCCCGCCGGGTCCGACGACTGGAAGCGCAGGGTCATGTCCTGCGCGAAGGCCGAGGTGGCGACGCTCGCCAGAAGGGCTGCGATGGTAAGGTGTTTCATGGGTTGGGTCCTCTCCCTTGGTGAAACGAAAGCCGGTCAGGCAAAAGGCCGTGTCCGGGTGGCAAAACTTTCCGTCGCGTCCACGATCTCATCTATGGGCCGCGCGATATCGACGGTCAGAACGTCCGGGCCGTCCGGCGCTTCAAGCAGCGCGAACTGGCTGTCGATCAGGCTCGTCGGCATGAAGTGATCGGACCGCCAGGCCATGCGTTCGGCCACCAGCGCGCGGGATCCCGAAAGATGGACGATCCGAAGGTCGCGCAGCGCCTTGGCCAGACGGTCCCGGTAGGATTGCTTCAGGGCCGAGCAGGCGATGACGGTATCGCCGCCCGCGCCGTTGGCGGCATCGGCGATACGGTCGAGCCAGCTCCAGCGATCTTCGTCGGTCAGCGGCTCGCCCCGGCTCATGCGGGCGACGGCGGAGGCCGAATGATAGCTGTCGGCTTCGATGAATTGCGTGCCAAGGCGGTCGGCCAGCCTGCTGGCGACGGACGATTTGCCCGTTCCGCACACTCCCATGACCAGCACATGTGTCACGCAGAAACCCCCCTCATGCGACATACGACGTAATGACAGCGCTATCATTAGTTGACAGCGCTGTCATTCGTCAATGATAGACTTTGCCATGAGCCGAAAATTGACCCATCCACCGGAAAAAGCCCCGCAGCGCGTGACCTTGGCGGATGTCGCGCAGCGCGCGCAGACCTCGACGATCACGGTCAGCCGGGCGTTGCGGCGGCCTGAAATGGTCTCCGAGAAGCTGCGCAAGCGAATCGCGGAGGCGGTCACCGCGCTCGGATACGTGCCCGACCCCGCCGCGAGCGCACTGGCCTCGCGCCGCTCCAACGTGATCGGCGTGCTGATCCCGTCGGTCACGAACTCCGTCTTTGCGGACGTTCTGTCCGGGCTTTACGACGCCATCGGCGGCACGCCGTTCACGGCCCAGCTCGGCAATACGCGCTATGCCCCGGATATCGAGGATTCCCTGATCCGCGTCTTTCTCGGCCAACGGCCCGCGGGTCTGGTCATCACCGGGGTGGATCAGTCGCCGGTTTCCCGTGCCCTCTTGGAGGCGGCAGATTGCCCGATCGTGCAGATCATGGATCTCGGCGATACGCCCATCGACATGATGGTCGGCTTTTCGCATCGCAACGCCGCCCGCACGGCCACGCACCATCTGATCGCGCAAGGATACACCGCCCCCGCCTTCATCGGGGCCCGGATGGATCCCCGCTCTGAGCGGCGCTTGCAGGGGTTCCGGGATGGTCTGGAGGCCGCCGGGATCGACGAAGGCTCCCGTGTCGTGACCACGACGACCCCGTCGAGCGTGGCCTTGGGCGAGACCTTGCTCGCCCAGCTGCTGGAACAGGCGCCCGAGACCGATGCCATCCTGTGCAACAACGACGACCTCGCGCTGGGCGTGCAATTTGCAGCCCATCGGCGCGGGATTGCCATCGGACCGGCGCTGGGTCTTTGCGGGTTCAACGACCTCGAAGTGATGGCCGCGGCCCATCCCGCGATCACCAGCGTGCGCACCTTCCGGCGCGAGATGGGCAAACTGGCCATCGAAATGCTTCTCGCACGGATCGAGGGCAGGGATACCGGCGCGAACATCCGCGATCTGGGATATGAGCTGATGCCACGTGACAGCACGGTGCGGGGCTGACATTCGTCAGCCGTCGCAAAGTCCGTCGGGATAGTGCGCGCCGCATTCGACGCTTATGTCGAGGCACGCGATGGGAGGAGCACAAGAATGACGAATGATGCACCGAAGACCGCAAAAACCTTCGACTTAAAGAGCGGCACGACCGACGCCGCTGCGGTGTCCGACTACTACGACGACTGGGCGTCGAGCTATGACGAGACCCTGCGCGCATGGAACTACCAGGCCCCTTCGGCCGCCGCCGAAAGACTTGCCCCGTATCTCGATGCCGGAAACACCATCCTGGACCTGGGCTGCGGCACGGGCCTTTTCGGGCAGGCCATGGCCCGCTTTGGCGCATATCGGATGGTCGGTCTCGATATCTCCGCGCAGAGTCTCGATCATGCGAAGCGCCGCGGTCTCTACGATCAGTTGATCGCGCATGACCTTCAGAAACTCCCGTTGCCCGTGACGGACAATTCCATGCATGCTGCGGCCTGCATCGGAGTTCTCACGTATATCGAGAGCGCCTCGGACATGCTGCGGGACATCTGCAGATGCGTCATGCCCGGAGGCGTCATCACCTTCACGCAAAGAACGGACAGGTGGGAAGAGCGCGATTTCGGGTCGACGGTGGAGGCTATCGCGCAGGGCGGGCTTTGGTCCGTGCTCGAGATCAGTCAGCCGCAGGATTACCTGCCCGGCAACGAGGATTTCGGCCAGGATATTCGGATCATCCATACTCTGTGCCGAGTGAGGTGACCCGAGCGCCCGTTGCAGCCCGTTCGCCGGTGGGGCCTTGGTGCCTGGCGTCCCCATGGGGTTTGCGGTGGTCGCGACCGACATATGCTTGGCGACTTCAAGATTGCGTCTAAATGAGTCGTTTCGATCTGATCCACATCCCGATCAGACCGATGACGACTGACACTCTGTCTCCATGGCCGAGCCTGAATTCAGACCTCCCCGAAAGATCCACCCGCCAGGGCCACGGCCAGGCGTGCCGAGGCCGCGACGCCGTCGATGAGCGGGATATGCGTGCGCGCCGACAGCGCCGCCTTCAGCGGGCCCATGCCAGCGCAGCCCAGCAGGGCGCATTCCGCGCCGTCTTCCCGGGCCGCCGCTTCGATCTCGTCGGCGATGCGGGCGATGGTCTCGGGCCCGCCTTCGTCGATGGTCAGAACCGGCAGGTTGCTTGCGCGGACCGAGGCGCAGTATGCCTCGAAGCCCTGTGCCGTGACATTCTCCGCGATCACCGGGATCGAGACGGCCATCGAGGTGATGACCGAAAACCTCAGGCCCAGAAGCTGCGCCATCACGTAGCTGGCCTGACCGATGCCCAGCACGGGACAGCCCGCCGAAGCGCGCGCAGCCGTCAGCCCCGTATCGTCGAAGCAGGCGATCACGATGGCCTCCGCGCCCCGCGCGCGCGCCTCGGGCAGAAGCGACATGAGCCCGGGCAGGGCGGCCTCGCCATCCGCGGCGCCCTGGATCGCGGCGGGACCGTCCGTGTTGGTCAGCCCGAAAATATCCGCCTCGGGCAGCGCCGCTTGCGCGGTCGCGACGATGCCATCGGTCATGCTCTGCGTGGCATTCGGGTTGATGTAGGCGATCCTCATACGCCCTTCCCGGCATCCGAGCCATGCCGCGCCCGGCGTTTGCCCATGATCCACACCCCCAGCAGGAACGCCGCGATGATGGCGAAGGAAAACAGCGTCGTCAGGGTGCCGAGCGCATAGATCACGGGCGTCGTGACATTGGTGGTCATGCCGAAGATCTCCAGCGGCAGGGTGTTGTAGCTGCCCGCGGTCAGAAGCGTGCGGGCAAACTCGTCGTAGCTGAGCGTGAAGCCGAACAGGGCGACCCCGATGAGCGAGGGCGCGATGATCGGCAGGACCACATAGCGGATCGTCTGCCATGCGGTAGCCCCCTGATCGCGGGCCGCTTCCTCGTAGCTTTTGTCGAAGCGGTTGAAGACCGCGAACATGATCAGAAGGCCGAAGGGCAGGGTCCAGGTCAGCTGCGATCCGAAGCCCGAGGTCGCCCAGTGGATCTTGAACCCGAGCTGGTTGAAGATCAGCCCGACCCCGAGCGAGATCAGGATCGACGGGATCACGAGCGAGGTGATCGCGGCGTAAAACAGCAGGCCCGATCCGGCAAAGCGCTTGCGGAAGGCCAGGCCTGCCATCACCGACACGACGACCGTCGTGACCATGACCATGAGCCCCAGCGCAAAGCTGCGCCGGAACGCGCCCCAGATATCGCCCACGGCCTGATCTTCGAAGAGATCCGCGAACCAGTAGAGCGATACGCCGTTCATCGGGAAGGTGAGACCGCCTTGCGGGCCCTGGAAGCTCAGGATGCCGATGGTCAGGATCGGCCCGTAGAGAAACAGGACGAAGAGGCCGAAGAAGGCTGCAAGGGCGTAGAAGCTGCGAGGGCGGCGCTCCATCTCAAAGTTCCTTTCGGATGTTGACGAAGCGCAGCAGGATCGCGATCACGATCAGCACCGTGGCCAGCAGCACCACCGCCGTTGCCGCGGCCGAGGGATATTGCAGAAGCCCGATATCGTTGGAAATCAGCCGGCCGACATTGGCGCGCTGCGATCCCGACATGAAGCGCACGGTGATGAAATCGCCCATCACCAGCGTGACCACGAAGATCGTGCCGATCATGATGCCGGGCTTCGTGAGCGGCAGGATCACGTGCACCAGCGTCTGAAAGCCCGACGCGCCGTTGTCCCGTGCGGCCTCCAGCAGGGATTTGTCGATGCGCATCATCGTGTTGAAGATCGGCACGACCATGAACAGCGTGTAAAGGTGCACGAAGGCCAGGATCACGGCGAAATCGGAATAGAGTAGCCATTCGAGCGGCTCGTCGATCACGCCCCAGGATATCAACGTCTGGTTGGCGATGCCGTTGCGGCCCAGGAACGGGATCCACGAGATCATGCGGATGATGTTCGAGGTCCAGAACGGGATCGT
>CAZTEV010000003.1:0-10305 GCA_964612785.1 uncultured Roseivivax sp.
TGTTGAGTGTGATGCGTCCCATGTGTTTTTCCTCTTTGCGCGACCGCTTCGCTA
The DNA here is from genome assembly GCA_964612785.1 of uncultured Roseivivax sp. Lineage (GTDB taxonomy): Bacteria > Pseudomonadota > Alphaproteobacteria > Rhodobacterales > Rhodobacteraceae > Roseivivax. Next base: position 55 of record CAZTEV010000003.1, read on the forward strand.
CTTGAGCGCGATTTCTGTTCCTGCGCCTTCCCGTCGTTTCTCGAGAGGGCGCAGGCTGATTACTTCACGGCGCCGAAGGTCAGGCCGCGGACGAGTTGCTTCTGGCTGAACCAGCCAAGGATGAGGATCGGCGCGATGGCCATGGTCGAGGCCGCGCTGAGCTTGGCGAAGAACAGACCCTCGGGGCTGGAATAGCTGGCGATGAAGGCGGTGAGCGGCGCTGCGTCGACAGCGGTCAGGTTGAGCGTCCAGAACGCCTCGTTCCAGGCCAGGATGAAGTTCAGAAGAACCGTCGACGCAATGCCCGGCACCGCCATGGGCGTCAGCACATAGAGGATCTCGTTGCGCAGGTTCGCCCCGTCCATCCGTGCGGCTTCCAGGATCTCGCCCGGGATTTCGCGGAAGTAGGTGTAGAGCATCCAGACGATGATCGGCAGGTTGATCAGCATCAGGATGACCACCAGCGCTGCGCGGTTGTCGAGCACACCGAGCTCGATGCAGATCAGGTAGATCGGGTAGAGCACGCCGACCGCGGGCAGCATCTTCGTCGACAGCATCCACAGCAGGATGTCCTTGGTCCGCTTCGAGGGGACGAAGGCCATCGCCCATGCGGCAGGCACGGCGACCATCACGCCCAGAAGCGTGGATCCGCCCGCGATGATGACGGAATTCCACAGGAAGCGCATGTAGTCCGAGCGTTCCTGAACGATCGTGTAATTCTCCAGCGTCCAGTCGAAGAACAGGAACACGGGCGGATCGGCAATCGCGGTGCCCTCGGTCTTGAACGAGGTCAGGATGGTCCAGAGGATCGGGAAGAAGATCACGAACCCGATGGTCCAGGCGACGAGTGTGTTGATCGTCTTGCGTTGTGTTGTGACGGCGCGTGCCATGGTCAGGTCCTCCTCACGCGTCCATGTTCTTGCCGACGATGCGCATCAGGAAGATCGCAACGATATTGGCGAGAATGATGGCGTAGACACCCCCGGCAGATCCGAGGCCGACATTCTGGCTTTCCAGCACGCGCTGGAAGATCAGGTAGGTCAGGGTCCGGGTTCCGAAGGCCCCGCCGGTGGTCACGAAGATCTCGGCGAAGATCGACAGAAGAAAGATCGTCTGGATCAGCACCACGATTGTGATGGCGCGCGCCAGGTGCGGCAGGATGATGTAGAAAAAGCGGCTGAGCGGCGGGGCTCCGTCCATCTCGGCAGCTTCGAGCTGTTCGCTGTCGAGGGACTGGATCGCGGTCAGCAGGATCAGCGTCGCGAAGGGCAGCCATTGCCAGGACACGATCATCACGATGGAGGTGGTCGGCACCTCGGACAGCCATGCAATCGGATCGGCCCCGAAGAAGCGCCACAGATGCGACAGAAGCCCGTTGGTGGGATCCATGAACATGTTCTTCCACACCAGCGCGGACACGGTCGGCATGACGAAGAAGGGCGCGATGACGAGGATCCGGACGACGCCCTGGCCCCACATCGGCTGGTCCAGAAGCATCGCCAGAAGGATGCCCAGACAGACCGTGATGACGAGAACCCCGCCCACGATCACCAGCGTGGTGACGACCGAGGGCCAGAAGGCGCTCGAGGTGACGAAGCGGACGTAATTGTCGAAGCCCGTCCAGCCCAGATCGCCGCCTCTGAGTGGCAGATACTGCTTGAACGAGAAGTAGAGCGTCATCGTCAGCGGCACCAGCATCCAGCCCAGAAGCAGGATCACGGCGGGGGCCATCATGAAGCGCGCGGCGGATCGGGAATGTTGGGTAGCCATGACGCAAGACCTCTCGGTTCGGGCAGAACACACCCGTGAGGAAGAATACCGGTGATACTCGGAACGCAGGGAAAAGGGTGGGCGGCGCAGGACCGCCCACCCCCGGGAAGGGGACTTAGTAGCCCGCGGCTTCCAGTTCCTCGGTCATGATGGCCTGACCCTTTTCAAGCGCCTCCTCGACCGATTGCTGACCTGCATAGGCGGCCGAGAATTCCTGGCTCACCTGGCCCCACATGCCGGCCCATTCCGGGATCGCGGCGAACTGGATGCCTGTGTAGGGCACCGGCTCGACGGTCGGGTTGTTGGGGTCGGCTGCGTTGATCGAGTCGAGCGTCATCGCAGCGAAGGGCACGTCCTGATACTCGGGCGTCTCGTAAAGCGAGGTGCGCGCACCCGGAGGCACGTTCGCCCAGCCTTCGTTCTCGGCGACAAGCGCGATGTATTCCTTCGAGGTGGACCACTCGATGAACTGCTTGGCCGCATCTTCCTGCGCGGTGCCCGCCGGGATCGCGAGGGCCCAGGCCCAGAGCCAGTTGGCCTTCTTGTCGATGCCTTCCTTGTTGGGCGCCAGCGCAAAGCCCACGCTGTCGGCCACTTCGGAATCGTTGGGGTTCGTCACGAAGGAGGCCGCAACGGTTGCGTCGATCCACATGCCGCACTTGCCCTGCTGGAACAGCGACAGGTTCTCGTTGAAGCCGTTGGTGGCATAGCCCGCCGGACCCGACTCGGCCATCATCTCGGTGAAGAAGGTCAGCGTCTCGGTCCATGCCTCGCTGTCGAGCTGCGGCTCCCAGTTCTCGTTAACCGGGCGCGCACCGAAGGAGTTGGCCATGGTGTTGATGAAGGCACCGCCTTCACCCCAGCCCGCCTTGCCGCGCAGGCAGATGCCGTTGATGTCGGCATCGCGGTCGGTCATCGCCGCAGCCGCTTCGCGGATGAATTCCCAGGTGGGAGCGTCGGGCATTTCGAGGCCCGCTTCTTCCATCAGGTCGGTGCGGTACATGATCATGGAGGATTCGCCGTAGAACGGTGCCGCATAAAGCGTGCCGTCATGGCTGAGACCCGAGCGCATGGCCGGGAGGATGTCATCGACGTCGTATTCCGCGGACAGATCGTCCAGCGGCACGAGCCAGCCATTGGCGCCCCAGATCGGCGCTTCGTACATGCCGATCGTGGTGATGTCGAACTGGCCGCCCTTGGTGGTGATGTCGGTGGTCACGCGCTGGCGCAGCACGTTCTCTTCGAGCGTGACCCACTCGACATTGATGCCGGTCTGCTCGGTGAAGGTGTCGGTATAGCCCTGCATGCGGATCATGTCGCCGTTGTTCACGGTGGCGATGGTGATCGTGGGGCTGTGAGATTCGGCGAATGCGCCGGTGGCCGTCAGCAGCCCGAGCGCGGTTGCCGCACGAAGTGCGTTCTTGATCGGCATCCGGATGTCCTCCCTTGGTGAATGCCCGACGATCATGGTGCATATTCTATCGCGCGGTCAATCAAAAATTTACGCGCGATAAATTTAAGCGTAAACGACTGTTATTGAATGAGTTTGCCGCTGTTCTTCAGGCGGATTGGCGCAGAACAAGCCGCGCAGGCACCAGCGTTTCGGTGCGTTCCTCGAACTTCCCGTCGGCGAGAATCAGATCGAGCAGGCGCTCGACCGCGAGTCGCGACACTGATTCGTAATCATGGGCCGCGGTCGTCAGGGCGGGGCAGGTATAGCGTGCGAAGGGATGGTCGTCGTTCGAAGCGACGCGCAGGTCGCAATCCGGCCCGTGCCCGACCTTCAGTCCCAGATCGTAGCAGGCCGACAGGAAGCCGATGGCCAGGCGGTCGTTCGAACAAAGCACCGTCTTCGTGGGCAGCGCATCCTCGCGCAGAAGCTTCAGCGCACCCTGCTTGCCGATCTCCTCGAAGGCCCAGCCGGTGCCTTCGGCTTGCAGGATCTGCGGCTCGAGGCCCAGTTCCCGCATCTTGGCGACATACGCATCGCGGCGCCGCACCGCGTTGGGGTTGGCGGGCTGCGCCATCTCGAAAAAGCACGGCGCCGCCCCGGTGCGGTGCAGGTAATCCACGGTCTGCGTGACGAAGCTGACATTGTCCGAGCCCACGAAGGCCTCGCCCAACCCCTCGATATTGCTGTCGAACAGGATCGTGGGCACGTCGTTGCAGAAATCCTCGATGATCTTGCGGTCCGAACTGCGTCGGCCCAGCGGAGCCAGCAGAACACCCGCGGGCTTCATCGCGCGCAGGTTGTCGAGGATGGCGTTTTCGACCTCAGGCTTGCCGTAGGGGCTGAAAAGCGAGGGCTGAAACCCGGCCTCGAGGCAGCGTTCCTCGATGTTGCGGGCGATCTCGGCGAAGAACGGATCCGCCAGGAAGGGTACCACGATGCCCACGTTCTTGGTGAGTTTCCGGTTCTGGTTCACCGCGTACATGTTCGGGCGGTAATCGTAGGTTTCGAGCGCGGCTTCGATCTTGGCGCGGGTCGAGGGACGCACGCTGTCCGGGTCGTTGAAATACTTCGAAAGCGTCGGGCGCGAGATGCCGCTGACGGACGCAAACTCGTCCATGTTGCGCAGTTTGATCTGGCTCATCTTCCGCTCCGCCGCGAAGTTTTGCGCAGTATTGCCGATTTCTTTACGCGCGCAAACGATTTTTCGCCCGCGCGTCTGCTTTCAAGCCCCGCCAAACAGCCTTTGCGAGATCTTAAGGATTGCCGCCGCATCAACGCGCATGTTTCGGAAAAAAGGCGGTGATCGGACCATGAATGCGCTCAAATCCCTGTCCGACTTCTACACCCGCACCCAGGCGACGACGCTTGATAATTGCGACAAGGAGCAGATCCATTTCTCGGGAATGGTTCAGTCTTTCGCGGCCCTGATCGCGGTCGATCAGGCGACGTTTCATGTCATCGCGGCCTCTGAAAATATCACGGATTTTCTAGGGGTTGCGGCCGACGATCTGATGGGGCGGACATTGGCGGACCACGCGCCCGAGCTTGCCCGGGAGATCGCCTCGCTCAGCGTCGCCACCCAGTTGCTGCACGAGGTTCTGGACTTCACCGTCGATCGTGACGGGCTCAGCTACGACACGGTCACCCATTGTCATGACGGGCTGCGAATCGTCGAATTCCTGCCCAATCTGACGCCTTCGCCGCGCGATGTCCGCGCGCGGATGCGCCGGGCCAGCAAGTCCAGCGCGCAGATCCTGCATTCCTCCAGTTTCGAGGACGCGATGCAGATCACCGTCGATGCCGTGCGCGACATCACCGGCTTCGATCGCGTGAAGATCTACCGCTTCCTGCCCGACTGGTCCGGTGAAACCATCGCTGAAAGCCGGGCCGATCACATGCCCTCCTATCTCGGGCTGCATTTTCCGGCGGGCGATATTCCCAAACAGGTGCGCGAGATCATGTCGATCGTACCATACCGCGCGATCGGCGAGATACGGACCGACCCCGTGCCGATCCGGACGCTGCAAAATCGCGGCGGTCCGGTGGATCTCACATGGGCGGTGTCGCGGTCGGTCTCGAACATGCACACCGCCTATCTCGGCAATATGGGGGTCGAGGCCTCCTTCGGCTGCTCGCTGCTGCATCGCGGGGCGCTTTGGGGGCTGATCGCCGCGCATCACACCAAGCCCGGCCTCGTGCCGTTCGACAGCTGGAGCCTCGTGCACGAACTCGGCACGTCGCTCATGCTGCGCCACGATCAGCACGAACGCACCCGGGTTTCGGGCAAGATCACCGAGTTGCGCCGGATCGAGAACGCCTTCGCCTCCGCGCTGCGGAATTCCGGCGACGTGGAAGACGTGATCGCGACGCTGGTGCCGGTCCTGCAGGAATTCCTCGATGCGGACGGCTTTGCCTTCCAATACGGCAGCAACCTGCATTTCTCGGGCCGGACGCCGCCGCCGGACGTGATCCGCGACATGATACAATGGGCCATCCGGCAGCGTGAAACGTCGGATCAGTTTCAGACCACGGCTTTTCACCGCGTCTTCCCGCAGGCCCGCGCCCATATCGAGACGGCGTGCGGCGTGCTCATCCAGCCGATCGCAACGCACAGGGTCTGCCAGCTGATCTGGTTCCGCGGGCCGATCACGCAGAAGGTGGCCTGGGCCGGCAAACCCCATAAATCGCAGCTTACAGATCCGAATGAAGATCCGATGGCGCGCCTGCTGCCGCGCCAATCCTTCGCTCTCTGGGAGGAAGAACACCGCGAGGAAAGCAAGCCCTGGCAACCCGATGAGCTGGAAAGCGCGCGGGAAATCTTCAAGGAATTTCTGGATATCGTCGCGGCGCAACTGCTTCTGAAAGACGAAAATACCTCTCTCAAGCGGTTTGCCGCGACCGCTGCCCATGATCTGCGCGCGCCCCTGCGGGGGATCAGCAACGCCCTGACCTTCATGCATGAAGACGGGTTCGAACCCGAGGCCGTGCGCGAAAATCACGCCATGGCCGAAACCTATGCCGCACGGCTGGGCGAGCTTATGACCGGTCTTCTGGAATTCGAGATGGTGCAGGACCAGAAACACAGCTTCTCCTGCGTCGACACGACAGCGGCGGCGCGCAATGCCTGCGAGTTGCTCGACGTTCAGATCGCCGAAGCCGGGGCCCGGGTCGACATCGCGCCGATCCCGGCTGTGCGCGGCAACAATCACCTGTTGTCTCGGCTGTTTCTGAACCTCATCGGCAACGCGATCAAATACCGCGACCCGGTGCGCCCCCTCGAAATCCGGATCGGTCCGGCCGATGCGTCTGAGGGATTCGTGGCCTTCGCGGTCAGTGATAACGGCATGGGCATCCCCGCCGAATACGCCCAGCGCATTTTCGAGGCGATGCAACGCCTGCACCCGCAAAGCAAGATTGAAGGGGCGGGATTGGGCCTGTCGATCTGCCAGCGGATCGTGCGCCAGCATGGTGGTGCGATTCTGCTTGATACCGCCTATCAGGGCGGGGCCCGCTTCGTAGTGAAGTTGCCGCAGGCAGAACCGTCGGAGCATGCCGCTTGAGCGTGGCGCGCCCAAGGCCCGAGGGGCAGGTGCGCCGCAGGCTCGCGCGGGATACGGCCGCCGAGCACGCAGCACTTCACGTTCATCCTCAGCTCCTGCGCCTGCGGGCCCCGGATCTGACGCCTGGGGAATACGGACGCCTGCTTCAGGCATACCTGTCGGTCTTCGCCGCGATCGAGGATCGCCGCCGCGCGTTGTGCGTCTATGAGACGCTGTCGCTCGATCGCGCGGTTGCGGCCCTTCGCGCGGATCTGCGCAGATCCGGGGCTCATCCCCCCGCACCTCTCGACCCGTCTTGCGCGCCGGACGCAACCCGCGCGGTTCTTGCAGCGCTCTACGTCCTCCATGGCGCGCGCTTCGGTGCTCGGGTGATTTGCGCCGATCTGGTCCGCTCCGTTCCCGGTGCACCGCATCATTTCTTCACGTCCGTCCCCGATTCGCGCCTCTGGCGGGATCTCGGCGGCGAATTGGACCGACATGGCCAAGACGAAACGGGCTATTCCGAAATCGTCAATTCCGCGCGGGCGACGTTCCAGGCGTTCGGCTACGTTATGTCGGATGTCTGCGGGCGCGGTGCTTACAGGCCTGCGGTCACGTCGGTCTCGGGCGCCACCCGCGAAGAGGTCGGCGACGACCGATGAGGACCAGCCGGATGGGGCGATACAACCCCGCAGGGGGCTCGGCTTCCGGCATGCAGCTTGGGGTTGCTTCGCGCCAAAAGAATCCCGGCGCGTTTCGGATTTGCCTTCTGCGTGGGCAGCAATCCACGATGCAAGCCTCAGGTTCTCAAAGGCTTGGAAACAGTTGCCTGAATATGTGGCATTTGGGTCAGGAATTCCTGACGCGACCTCAGAACCGTTTACCGGTAAGATTTCACCATTTATACAGCTAGCTGTGGCGCGGCTGCCTGCCACTATAATCTTTGGTTTTTTGTATTTTTTTGCGCATTTCGAACCTGGGGAGAACCAATGGAAAATCGTCGCATGGCGCGGGACAACCAGGCCTTGTTGCGCGAGCGCTTCAAGGAAGGGATGGTCGCGCTCAAACAGAACGACCTGGAGGCCGCCGAACAGATCTTCACCGATCTTTTGGAAGCGCAGCCCGACCTGGCTGTCGGCCATCTCGGCCTTGGTCAGGTCTTCGCAAAGCTCGAGGATCCTCAGCGCGCGCTCGAACATTTCCAGGAGGCCCAGGTCCTCAAGCCCGATCTGGTTCCGGCCCAAGTGCTCGGGGCCCAGATGCTGCAGAAGCTGGGCGCCCCGGACGAGGCGCTGGCTGAGCTTGAATCCGCCGTAGCGCTAGATCCGTCCGCTTCGACCGCCTATCTGCGGATGTCCCGCATCATGAAGGATAGCGGTCGCAGCGAGGATGCGCTGGCGGTTCTGCGCGACGCGGTCCTGCACAATCCACAGGACATTCGCCTGCGCCTGTCGTTGGCCTCGGCGCTCGCCTCGGACGGCGACATCGACGCCGCCAAGGTCGAGCTTGATCGCGTGGCGCAGATGAAGCCCGAATTGTGGTTGCCGCATTACCAGCTGGGCCGCATGCACATGAAAGCGGGAGATTACGAGGATGCGATGAAGGCGCTGCAGCGCGCGGTTGCGCTCGCGCCGAACAAGTCGCCCGTCCACCAGGCGATCGGTGCCGTCCAGGCCAAGATGGACGAACATGCCAAGGCGGTAAAATCTTTCGATCGGGCCGTGGAGCTCAAGCCCAACAATCTGCGCGCCACACTGCGCGCGGCGCAGGCGCGGTCGCGCACAGGCCGTCATACGGAAGCGCTGGAAATGCTTCAGCGGTTGGGGCCGAAAGTGCGTCGCATGGGCTTTGTTCAGAAGGTCATGGGTGATGTCTATCTGGGGATGGAGCGGTTCGACGACGCGATCGACATCTATCGTGCCGCCATTCTGAACGCCGAGAAACTGGCCGAAAAGGCGCCTGATCTCATCGCGCTCGCCAAGGAGCCCGTGCCTGCCGACAAGGCCGCCTTCGCGGCGAAACTGCGCGATGCCATGGGCGCCAGGTTGTCTGAATTGTCGGCCGAAACGGATGCGGCGGGCGGGGGACGGCGTGCACGGCGCGCAGGCCGACAGCGCCAGCTCGCGGGCTGAGAGGGGCGGGCCATGCCACGCAATCTGGTCCTGATCACGTACGATTCGTGCCGATTCGATTCGGTCACGGCGGCGCAGGCGCCCAATCTGCGTAAGCTCGGCGAGATCGAGAAGCGCTACTCCTACGCGTCCTGGACCGCGCCTTCGCATTACACCTTCATGATGGGGCTCGTGCCGCACACGTCGCCGCCCAATGTCTATGCCTCCGAGGTCTACAAGGAAGACTTCGCGAAATGGTCCGACAGGCTCGAAATTCCAGATCTCGCCTTCGAGACATTTCTGCCGCAGCTCTCGCTGCCCGGCATGCTGCGCCAATACGGCTACCGGACGGTAGGTCGGGTATCGATGCCGGTGCTCAATCCGCAGACCGTAATCTCGAACGCGTTCGACGATTACAAGCTGATGTCGAACCACAATGATTTCGCGGGCATGATCGAGGAGGTCTCGTTCTCTCGCGACCATCCAAGCTTTCATTTCTTCAATCTCGGCGAGACGCATTATCCCTACATGCTCAAGGATGACGCGCTGCCACATATTTCCGGTCTGCACGGCGTGGCGAAGACGCTGGCGGCGGGCGGCGATGCCGGCGGGCGCGGTGCGGGCGCCATGAGCGTCGAAGAATTCTTCAGCGACGATGTCATGCGTGGGCTGCATCAGCAGCAGATCCGCTGCGTCGAGTATCTCGATGGGTTGCTCGAGGCGCTCTATGACAAGGCGCCCTCCAACACCTGGTTCATGATCATGGGCGATCACGGCGAGGCTTTCGGCGAGCATGGTTATTTCGGCCATGGCCCGGTCATGCATGAAAAGGTTTTTGAGGTACCCTTCGTGGAAGGGCCGCGTCCGAGAAAGGCGCGATTGATTTAGAACAAGTCGCACGGGGGGCGTTGCGGCGAGATTGGAGAAAAGGGGACGACAGGATGGCGGATTCGGAAAGCGACAAGCGGCGTGAAGCCCTGCAGCGCCTGCGGGAACGTCGAGGGGCCGGTGGCGGACCGGGGCCGTTTCTTGGCCAGGGCGGCGGCGCGGCGACGGGCGGCCCCGGTGCGGGCGCTGGTGCGGGCGGCGGAAAATTGCGCGAACTTCTGAAGGCGCGGGCCGGTGGTGGCGGCGCTGGTGCGGGTGGCGGTCTCGGCGGTGGCGCCGGGGTAGGCGCGGGCGGCGGCAAACTGCGCGAAATCCTTCAGGCGCGCGCGGCAGGTGGCGGCGCGGCCGGTGGCGGTGTTGGCGGCAGGCGCGCCGGACTGGCTGGTGGCGCGGGCCTTGGTGGCGGCGCTGCGGGTGGTGCGGGTGCAGGTGACCGGCCGCTTCTGCGCAAGCTGATGGAGAAGCGTGGCGCAGGTGTCGGTGGCGCAGG
>CAZTEV010000003.1:10405-51853 GCA_964612785.1 uncultured Roseivivax sp.
GGCCGCTTCTGCGCAAGCTGATGGAGAAGCGTGGCGCAGGTGTCGGTGGCGCAGGTGTCGGTGGCGCAGGCGCAGGTGGCGCTGCGGGCGGCGCAAGCCGTGATCCCGATAAGCTGCGTCAGGTGCTCGAAGAGCGGATCGAGAAATTGCAGGCGCGGATCGACGCGCTCGAGGCGGGAGGCGGCAACGCCGCGGCTGATGGGATCGAAGATGCCGAAACCATCGACATCGCCGAGACCGCGCCGCCCCCGGCCAAAGGCGTGAAGAAGACCTAACCCTTATGCACCGGCAGGCCCTGCATCTCGCAAGTCTGCCGGTCCCGGAGACCCGATATGGATCACGCATTCGGCATCATCGTCATGAGTCCTGCAGGAACCGGCGATCCCGCACTTGCGGTGGCTGCTCAACGCGCGGGCCATGTCGGGGTTCTCAACGCGGAATTACCTTTGGCTGGCGGGACTTTAACCGCGGCGCTCGACCATCTCGCGGGCAATGCACCGGGGGGGTGGGGGCTCGCCCTGAAAGACCCCGCGGCAGCGGCGGAGATTGCGGGTCAGTATCGCGATCGGGGGCTTGCCGCGATCATCCTGCCTGCGGACGCGTCCTTTGACGCCCCCACCGAGATCGAAGCGCTTCGCGCTGCGGGTCTTCGCGTGATCCTCGAAGCCATCGCCTGGGACGACAGGCTCTGCGGCCCCATCGCCTCAGAGGGCGTGATCCTGAAGGGGCATGAAGCGGGTGGACGCGTCGGCGAGGCCACAAGCTTCATCCTGCTGCAGAAAGCCCGCGCGGCAGGGCTCTCGCCGGTCTTCATCCGTGGCGGCATTGGCATGCATTCGGCAGGCGCGGTGCGCGCAGGCGGTGCTGCGGGTATCGTGTTGGACGATCAGTGCCTGATGCTGCGCGAAAGCGCCCTGGCCGACCGCGTCGCGCCCGTGCTCGCGCGCATGACCGGCGGTGAGACCGCACTCATCGAAGGGCGGGCCGGGGTCCGCTGGCGCGGAGTGGAGGCGCCGGGCCGGAATGCCGCATCGGGCCTGCGCGCCGCCGTGGCGAAATCCGACGTGGACGGTCAGGACGGACTGGCCGAGGCGGCTTTCGGCTGGGATATTGCGGCCGGGGCGCTGGCCCCCATGGGACAGGCCGCGGCTTTCGCGCCTGATCTCGCGCGGCGTTACGGCGGGCTTGGCAGGCTCTGCGCGGCGCTTTTGAAGGTCAGCGCCGAGGCCGTCGCGCGGGCCGCAGATACGGATATCCTGGGTGCTGATTGTCCGCTCGCCGAGGATCATGGAACCACCTATCCTATCGTCCAGGGCCCGATGACCCGGGTGTCGGACGTGGCCCCCTTCGCGCAATCCGTGGCCGAGGGCGGCGCGCTGCCGATGATCGCGCTTGCGCTGATGCGTCCCGGACAGGCGGACAACCTTCTGGCCGACGTGGCCGAACGCCTCAAGGGCAAGCCCTGGGGCGTGGGCCTTCTGGGCTTCGCGCCCTCGCAGCTGGTCAAGGATCAGGTCGCCGTCGCGCTGAAGCACGGTCCGTCCTTCGCGCTCATCGCCGGCGGGCGTCCGGATCAGGCGGTGGCACTCGAAGCTGATGGCATCCCGTCCTACCTGCACGTACCCTCGCCTCGGCTCCTGTCGATGTTCCTCGAACAGGGTGCGCGGCGCTTCGTCTTTGAGGGGCGCGAATGCGGCGGCCATGTCGGCCCCATGTCCTCGCTCGTTCTCTGGGACAACATGGTGCGCACGCTTCTGGAGGAGGTGGACGACGCCAAGACCGCGTCCGAGATCCGGGTTCTGTTCGCGGGCGGCATCCACGATTCCACGTCCGCGGCCATCGTCGCGGCCTTCGCCGCGCCTCTCGCGGCGCGCGGCATCAAGGTCGGCGTGCTGATCGGCACGGCGTATCTCTTCACCGAGGAAGCGGTGCGCGACGGCGCAATTGCCGACACCTTCCAGCAAACCCTGCTCGACTGCACGGAAACCGTGACGCTAGAGACCGGCGCGGGCCACGCAAGCCGCGCCGCCATGACGCCGTTTGCCGCGGAATTCGCCGCCAAGCGCCGCGCGCTCGAAGCCCAGGGAATGGGCGCCGAGGACATGCGCGAGGAGCTGGAAAGCCTGACGCTGGGCCGCCTGCGCATCGCCTCCAAGGCGACCGAACGGCAGGGCGACGACCTTCTGTTGGTGCCGGTAGAGCGGCAGAAGCAGGAAGGCATGTACATGATCGGCCAGGTCGCGCAGCTGCGGGACGGGCTGACCAGCGTGAAGGCCCTGCATTCCGAGATCTGTGAAGCGGGCGCCGCGCTCGTGCGCGAGATTGCGGCCAAGGGCGCCGCTCCCGAAATTCTGGAGGCACGTCCGAAAACCCCCGAACCCGCCGATATCGCCATCGTCGGCATGTCGGCGCTCCTGCCCGGTGCAAACGATCTCAAGTCCTATTGGGAGAACCTGCTCGACGGGCGCTCGGCGATCTCGGAAATCCCGCGTCATCGCTGGGATTGGCGCATCTATTTCGATGAGGATCCGACCGCGAAGGACAAGATCTATTCGAAATGGGGCGGCTTCCTTGAGGATATGCCCTTCGACCCGATGCGCTACGGTATCCCGCCCAAGGCGATCAAGGCGCTTGATCCGCTGCAACTTATGACGCTCGATGTGGCGCGGCGCTGCCTCGACGACGCGGGCCTGACGGGCGAGGCGGGCGTCACGGGCCCGCGCCTCAAGACCTCCGTGATCCTCGGAGCCTCGGGGGGCGCGGGTGATGTGGGTGCGCAATATGCCGTGCGCTCGGAGATGCCGCGCTTCCTGGGCGAGATTCACGACCAGGCCGCAGGCTTCCTGCCCGAATGGACCGAGGACAGCTTCGCGGGCATCCTGCTGAACGTGGCCGCGGGCCGAACCGCCAACCGCCTCGATTTCGGCGGTGTGAATTACACGATCGACGCGGCCTGCGCGTCTTCGCTGGCCGCCGTCTATCAGGGCGTGCTTGAACTGGAGACCGGCCGCTCGGACATGGTGCTCGCCGGTGGCATCGACACCGTGCAGGGCCCGTTCGGCTATCTGTGCTTCTCGAAGACCCGCGCGCTGTCCCCGCGCGGTCGCTGTTCCTCGTTCGAGGCCGGAGCGGATGGCATCGTCATCTCCGAAGGCCTCGCCATGATAGCGATGAAGCGACTGTCAGATGCCGAACGCGACGGCGACCGCGTCTATGCGGTGATCAAGGGCGTCGGCGGGTCCTCGGACGGCAAGGCCAAGTCGATGACCGCGCCGCATCCCGACGGGCAGATCCGGGCGCTTTCCCGCGCCTATGACATGGCGGGCTACGGTCCTGAAACCGTGGGTCTGTTCGAGGCGCATGGCACCGGCACCGTGGTCGGCGACACCGCCGAGATGGAGACGGTGACGCGGCTTCTGACCGATGCGGGCGCCGCCCCGCATTCCGCCGCCATCGGCTCGGTCAAGACGCAGATTGGCCATACGAAGGCGGCTGCGGGCATCGCCGGCCTGATCAAGGCCTCGCTTGCCTGTCATCACGGCGTTCTGCCGCCGCATGGCCGGGCAGGCGCGCCGAACGCCAAGCTTCTGGAAGACGACCTGCCACTCTACCTCGTGGACCGTCCGCGGCCCTGGCTGTCCGAAGACCGTCCACGCCGGGCGGGTATTTCGGCCTTCGGCTTCGGTGGCACAAATTTCCACGTCACGATCGAGGAGCACGACGCCAAGCGCGCGATCCCGGCGCTTGCACCGTCGGCCCGCACCCGCTGGCCGCATGAGCTTCTGGTCTGGCGTGGCGCATCGGCCAAAGGCGTAGCAAGCCAGATCCGCGCGCAGATCGAACGGCTGAAGCAAGGCTGGACGCCCGGTCTTGCGGATCTCGCCCGCTCGCTCTGGGAGGCGGCGCCTAAAAAGGGCCTGACCGCGACGCTTGTCGTCTCCGATCCCGCACAGCTGGTTGAAAAGATGACCAGGCTTCTGGCCGCGCTCGAAGATGGCAAGCCGGTCCCGCCGGGGGCCAGCTGGTCCGAGACGCCACATCTGGCCGACGGTGGCAAGCTTGCGCTGATCTTCCCCGGTCAGGGCAGCCAGTATCCCGACATGATGGCGGACGTGGCGGTTCTGATGCCGCAGATGGCCGCTGCGCTCGCCCGGGCCGATGCGACGCTCGGCACCCCACTCAGCCGCGCGATCCTGCCCGAGGCCGCCTACGACTCTGAGGCCCGCGCGGCGGCGGCGGCACATCTGACGCAGACCAATGTGGCGCAACCCGCGCTGGGCGCCGTGGAGGCCGGGCTTTGGGCAATCCTCGAAGGTCTGGGCGTCGAGGCGCATATGGCCGCCGGCCACAGCTATGGTGAGTTCGTCGCGCTGCACGCGGCGGGCGCCATCGCGGAGGATGACCTCTACCGCGTCTCCGAGGCGCGGGGCCGCTTCATGGTCGAGGCGGGGCAAGGCGCCGATCTTGGCACAATGGCCGCTGTGCGCGCAGGCCGCGCGGAGATCGAGGCGCTGATCGCCGGACTGCCGGATGTGGTCATCGCGAACCACAACGCGCCCGAGCAGTCCATTCTGTCGGGCACGCGCGCGGCCATTGAGGAGGCGGGCAAACGCGCCGAGGCGCAGGGCCTGTCTTTCCGTCCCCTGCCCGTGGGCGCCGCGTTCCACTCGCCCATCGTGGCCCCCGCCGAAAAGCGGCTGGCGGCCTTCCTGAACAAGATGCCGGTCGGCGAACCGCGCTTCCCGGTCTATTCCAACACCACGGCGAAACCGTACGAGACCGGCGTGCGGAAGATCCGCACGACGCTGGCGCGGCAATTGGCGCGGCCCGTGGAATTCCTGTCCGAAGTGCAGGCCATGCATGCCGATGGCGCGCGCGTCTTCCTCAGCGTCGGGCCGAAAAGCGCCCATG
The DNA here is from genome assembly GCA_964612785.1 of uncultured Roseivivax sp. Classification (GTDB taxonomy): domain Bacteria; phylum Pseudomonadota; class Alphaproteobacteria; order Rhodobacterales; family Rhodobacteraceae; genus Roseivivax. The sequence continues at coordinate 15,317 of CAZTEV010000003.1, forward strand.
CGGCAATGGTTAAGCAATGCTTGGCAGGGCAGGATCACGTTGCCATCACCACCGATGATGAAGAGGGCGGGCTGAAGGGCCTCCTGTCGGCCATCGGCGCACTTTTGTCCGAAGGCGCTGCGCTCGATCTCGGGGGGCTGTTCCGGGGCCGCGACGCGCAGATCGTCGCCCTGAAAGGGCCTGTCGAGGCCGAGGACGTACCGGGCCGCAACATCTGGATGCTGAACGGTTCGGGCGCGCGTCCGGCAGGCAGCCCGCCGCTGCCGGTTCTGACGCTGGAAGACGTAGCGGCGCGTCAGGCCGCTTCGGCTGCACAGGCCGCGGTTGCGGCTCCGCTTTCGCCTGCGCCGCAACCCACACCGACGACGGGGGCCGCGACTGCCACGGCCCCCGCCCCCCGACCGCAGAAGGAGTCCGTTATGGATCACTCTCCACAGGATCTGTCTCGTAGCGAGGCGGTCCATCCCACGTCGTATTACGAGGGGGACAGCATCATGGCGGCCTTCCAGGCCACCATGACGCGGTTCCTTGAAACGCAAGAGCGGGTGATGCTCGCAAGTCTCGGCGCACAAGCGCCGCAGGCGGGTGCCCGTCCCATGGCGCGTCCGATGGCCCGGCCCGCGCCGCGCGCGGCGATCCCGGCGGCCCCGGCCCCTTCCGTGGCCCCCCCGGCGCCCACGCCCGCTGCTCCGGCGCCCGCGCCTGCGGCTGTCGCGCCGACCCCCGCGCCCGCACCTGCACCTGCAGCCGCAGCGGCGCCGCAAGCGGCCGCGCCTGCGGCTTCTGCCGCACCGGCAGGCGGGCTCGACCGGGCCGGGATCGAGGCGCTGCTTCTTGAAATCGTCGAGGACCGCACGGGCTACCCCGCTGACATGCTTGGCATGGATCAGGGCATCGAGGCCGATCTTGGCATCGACTCGATCAAGCGTCTCGAAATCGTGGGCGCACTGATCAAGGCGCTGCCCGCCGCGCAATCGGCGGCTGCGACGCCTGCGGGCGAGACGCTGAACGCGCAGAAGACCCTCGGCGCGATCGTCGAGACGCTGGTCGCACATCTGGACAAGGAGGGGGCGGCGGCCCCTTTTGATCCCGCCGGGGCGGAGAATGCGGAGCTGCACGCGCAGTCCCGACCGCCCCGGTTCGTCACGACCCCCGAAGCGCAGGCGGGCCCGGGCCCGGCCGCGCTTCCCGGCGGAACGTATCTGATCACTCAGGATGCAGGCGGCGTCGCGGATCTGCTCGCGCAGAAGATCGCTGCGGCAGGAGCGACTGCGAAGATCCTGCCTGCGTCAGAGTCCGAGAGCGTGTCAACGACCCTTGCGGGGCTGATCCACCTCGCTCCGCTCGACGCGGTTCCGGTGGCGCTGGATGCCGGGCTGGACGCCTGGCGCGCGACCCTCGCGCAGTCCGAGAAATCGGCCTATGCGCTGATGCGTCTGCACGCGCCCGGTCTGAAGACGGGCCGCGTGCTGTTCGCCTCGGCCATGGGCGGCATGTTCGGACGCGACGGCGCGTCCGGGCTGATGCTGTCGGGTGGCGCCACGGGCCTCGCCAAGTCCCTGCGCGAGGAATGGCCCGAGACGCGCAGCCGCGCGGTAGATCTCGATCCCGCGCTGACGCCCGAGCGGATGGCCGAGATCCTGTTCGCGGAACTCGCCACCGCCGAGGGCCGGATCGAGGTGGGCTATCCGGGCGGCACGCGCCATATCTTCCGCAGCGCCGCGATAGAGGTTTCGGATCTGCCTGCAGCCGATCTGCCAGATGGCGCGACGATCCTTGCCACGGGCGGCGCGCGCGGGATAACCGCCGAATGTCTGCGGCCCTTCGCACGGGCAGGGGCGCGGCTCGTGCTGGTCGGGCGGTCGGCGCTGCCCGGGACGGAAGATCCCGCCACCGCGGATGTGCACGAGGCGGGCAATCTGCGCCGCGCGCTTGCCGCGGCGTCGAAGGCATCGGGCCAGCCCGTGAAACCCGCGGATCTGGAGCGGCGGCTCGCCGCCATCCTGCGCGACCGTGAGATGCGCGCGAACCTCGCCGATCTGGCGGCGCAAGGCGCGGCCTCGGTCGAGTATCGCATCTGCGACATGTCCGACCCGGATGCGGTTGCCGCGCTGCTGGCGGATCTGGGACCGGTCCACGGGGTCATCCACGGCGCGGGCGTGATCGAGGATCGCCGCATCGAGGACAAGACGCCCGAAAGCTGGGACCGCGTGGTGGAGACGAAGGTGATGGGCGCGATGGCGCTGGCCGCAGGCCTCGACGCTGCGCCGCCTGCCTTCTTCGCCATGTTCGCCTCGGTCGCGGGCCGCTACGGCAATTCCGGTCAGACCGATTACGCCACCGCGAATGAGGTGCTGAACCGTCTCGCCGCCGCGCTGTCGGCCCGTTGGGAGGCAAGCCGTGCGGTCGCCATCAACTGGGGCCCGTGGGATGCCACCAAATTCGGTGCGGGCATGGTGTCCGACGCGGTGCGCCTCAAATTCGAGGCACAGGGCGTGACGCTGGTGCCCGCGGAAGGCGGGGCTGTGGCCTTCTTCGACGAGATCATGCGCGGCCCGCGCACTGCGACCGAGGTCACGCTTGGCGCAGGACCGTGGGAACGGCATGAGACCGACCGCGCGGGCGGCGATCCGACGCCTGCTGGCATGGCCGCGCCCACGCTGGTGCCGGAGGCGGACTGCGCCACGCCCCTGCTGCCCGATCCGCGCCCCGAACCTGCGCCCAAGGGCGGCACGGCCATCCCGCGGCGCTTGAGCCTCGCAGCCGATCCCTGGCTGGGCGAACATCGGATCGGCGAAACGCCGGTTCTACCGCTGGCCTGCGCGGCGGAGCTTTGCGCCGAAGCTGCGTCGGTGATCTGGCCCGATTGGCGGGTTGCGGGCCTGCAGGATCTGCGCGCGCTTGCGGGTGTGAGGCTCGAGGGCGAGGGCGACCGCGATCTGCTGGTCGTCGGCAATTCCGCCGAGCATGGCGATCCTACGGGCTTCAGCGCCCGGGTCGACCTGAAGGCCGCGGAACCGCCCCATCGCGGTCATTACCGCGCTTCCGCGATACTGCGCCCGAAGGAAAGCGGCGCGCTGGAGGGCGCAGAGGAGCTGGCGCTCGACGTGATGATGACGCGGGCCAAGGCCTCGCCCGTCTCGGCGCGTCGTGCCTATCGCGAGATGCTGTTCCATGGGCCCGCCTACCAGCGCGTGAAGGATATCGAGGGGCTCGACGCCGGAGGCGTCATCGCCCGCGTGGATCCGAGCCCCGAAGGCGCGTTCGGCGCGGGCCGGTCCTGGCTGGTCGATCCGGGCCTCATGGATTCGGTCGCACAGCTGGTCTGGGTCTGGTCCATCGTCGCCCGCGAGGCGCCCGCGCTGCCCAACGCGATTGAGCGGCTGATCCCCATGGGCGACGGCGTGCCCGACCGGATGATCCTGAGAATGCGCCCCGAGGCGCAGGCCCCGCAGGTCCTGTGCGACGCGGTCATCGTGGATGCGGCCGATCAGCCCGTTTTCCTGGTCCAGGGGCTCGAATGCACTTCGGATGGAAGCCTCGCGCGCTTCTGCGGCTACAAGGGCGACATCCTGCGTGATGTGACCGGCAACCCCAGGGCCGAGGCCGCCGAATGACCAAACCCGCTTCGTCCGACCGCGACATTGCCATCATCGGCATGGCCGGGATGTTTCCCGGCGCGGGCGATATTCACCGCTTCTGGGCCAATATCTGCGCCAAGCTCGATTTCGTGGGGGCGCCGCCGCCCGAATGGGAGGCCGAGCGCTACCTGAACGGGCAGGGGCCCACGCATATCCCGACCGCCCGCGGCGGCTATCTGGGCGAGGCGTTCGCCGCCGATCCTGCGGAGCTAGGCGTCATGCCCACTTCGGTCGACGGATCGGAACCGGACCAGTTCCTCGCCCTCAAGATCGCGCGCGCGGCGCTGGCCGATGCCGGCTATATCGACGGCGATCACGAACGCACCGGCGTCATTGTGGGCCATTCCACCTATCTGCACCGGGGCAATGCCGCGGTGGTGCAGCATGGGGTCGTCCTCGATCAGACGCGGGAGCTTCTGGGCCAACTCATGCCGTGGGCCGATGCGGCGACGCTCGACCGGGTGCGCGCGGAGATGGCCAAGCAACTGCCGCCCTTCAACGCCGATATCGCGCCGGGTCTCGTGCCGAATGTGATGTCTGGCCGGATCGCCAACCGGCTCAATCTGAACGGCCCGAATTACATCCTCGACGCGGCCTGCTCTTCGTCGATCCTCGCCGTGCTTTCGGCAATGGAAGAGCTGCGCCATGGCCGGTCGGACCTGATGTTGGCAGGCGGGGTCAATGCCTCGATCTCGGCCGAGGTCTATATGGTCTTCAATCAACTGGGCGCGCTGTCCGGCAACGGTCATGTGCGCCCCTTCTCCGAAGGCGGGGATGGGACCCTTCTGGGCGAAGGGCTGGGCCTTCTGGCGCTCAAGCGCCGGGCCGACGCGGAACGCGACGGCGACCGGATCTACGCGTTCCTGAAAGGCGCGGGCCAGTCGAGCGACGGCAAGGGGTCGGGCCTTCTGGCGCCGCGACTGGAAGGGGAGGCGCTGGCCATCCGCCGCGCCATGGAAGACGCGGGCACAGCGGACACGCCGCCGGGCCTGATCGAGGCGCATGGCACAGGCATTCCCCTGGGCGACCGGACCGAGATCGGTGCGCTGCAGCATATCTTCGGAGACCGCGCCGCCTCGGGCCTGCCGACCACCGCCATAGGCTCGGTCAAATCGATGATCGGCCATTGCATTCCTGCGGCGGGCGCAGCCGGTCTGATCAAGACGGCTCTTGCGCTTTATCACAAGACCTTGCCGCCGACGTTGTCGGATCGGCTGCGCGACGGGCTCGGGGTCGAGGCGACGCCGATCTATGTGAATACCGAAGTCCGCCCGTGGATTTCCCCCCCGGACGTGCCGCGCCGCGCTGTCGTCAACGCCTTTGGTTTCGGCGGGGTCAATTCCCATGCGGTGCTCGAGGAAGCTGTGCCGCAGGCAGCCGCGCCCTCAGGCGCCACGCCTGCCCATTGGCCGCATGAACTTGTCCTGCTTGCCGCCGAGGCACCGGCCGCATTGGCCAGCGCCGCGCGTGATCTGGCCCAGCGGATCGCGACACATGAGCACGCGGATCTGTCGCAGATCGGCGCATGGATCGCCGCGCATCGCGGGCAGGGTCCTGCGCGTCTGGCGATTGTGGCCGAGGGGCGCGAAGACCTGACCGACAAGCTGGGCAAGGCCGCAGATAGGCTGGAGGCGGGCAAGGGCAGCTTCCGGATCAAATCGGGCATCATCGCCAGCGACGCGCCTGTCAGCGGCAAGATGGCCTTCATCTTCCCCGGTGAGGGCGCGCAATATCAGGGTATGCTGTCCGAGGTGCTGACCGCGTTTCCCGAAGCGCGCGCCTGGTTCGATTTCTGGGACGGGCTTTTTCCGGACCGCGAGACGCCGCCCTCGGCGTCAGTCTTCCCGCCGCCCACGACCCTGTCGGGCCCGCTGCAGAGTCTGCTTGCGGACAAGCTTTTCGGCCTCGAATTCGGCTCGGAATCGATGTTCATCGCGGCGCAAGCGCTTCTGGGCGTGACCGACCGCGTGGGTCTCGCGCCCGATCTGGTCGTCGGGCATTCCTCGGGCGAGCATTCGGCGCTTGCCGCGGCGGGTGTGTTCGGCGCTACCGGTACCGCCGCGGACCGCGCGGAATTCGCGACCCGGATCCGGTCGCTCAACCGGCTGTACCAGGAAATCGAGGCCGCGGGCGGCATCGAGGGCGGCGCGCTGCTGACCGTGGGCGGTGTCCCGCGCGACCGTATCCTGTCGCTGGTCGGGGCCGATGAGGGCGTGCATCTCGCGCTTGATAATTGCGAACATCAGGCGGTGCTCTATGGCAGCCGCGCCCGCATGGAAGAGGTCGCCGAAGAGCTGCGACCCGAAGGCGGCATGACCGCCTTTCTGCCTTTCGACCGGCCCTATCACACGCCGCTTTTTGCCGATGTGGCCGAAAAGGTCGAAGGCGTCTATTCCGACATGGCCTTCGCCGCCCCGCGCCTGCCGGTCTATTCCTGCGCCACCGCGGCGCCGATGCCGGACGAGCCTTCCGAGATCCGCGCGCTTGCGGCGCATCAATGGGCGGCGCGCGTGCGGTTCACTGAAACGGTCGAGCAGCTTTACGCCGACGGCGTGCGTCTGTTCGTAGAGATCGGGCCCTCGTCGAACCTGACCGGATTTGTGGATGACACGCTGAAGGGCCGCGATGCCCAGGCGATTGCACTCGACTCGCGCCGCCGGGGCGGTCTTGCGCATCTGCTGCAGGCATTGGGCCGGATCTGGTGCGCGGGCCGCGATGTCGATGCCGCAGCACTTTATGCCGGGCGCGATCTGCCGCCGCTCGATCTGTCCGCCGAGCCGCCGAAGCGGCGCGCGCGCCATATCGACAACACGTTGCCCGTCATGCGGCTTCCCGCCGAGATCGCCGCCGAGATCGCGGCGGCACTCGCGGGCGATGCGGGCGCACAGGTCCCACCGGAGGCACAGGGCGGCACCGCAGCGCCGCTTGCGCCCGCGCATGTGGTGCCTATGCCCGCTGCGACCTCAGCCCCCGCGCAGTATCCTGTCACCACTGCGATGACCGAGCCGTCAGGCGATGTGCTGCACGGTCATTTCGACCTGATGCAGCGTTTTCTCGACACCGCAGGTACCGTCGCCGCCGTCGCCATGGGCGAGGCGGGGACCTTGCGCGCGCTAGAGGCGCAGACCGACTGGCAACCGCCCCTGCTGCACCGGATCGAATACGGTGCGGACAGCCTTGTCGCGGAAAGCGATTTCGATCCGCTGGGCGATCCGTTCATTGCCCATCACACCTTCTATGCGGACGTCGTCTCGGACACTGATCCGGACCTGCAATCGCTGCCGGTTCTGCCACTGGCGGTCAGCCTCGAGATGGTGCTCGAAGCCGCCGCGGCGCTGACGGGCCAGGTGCCCCAGCGGCTCGAAAACGTGCGCGCGCGCGACTGGGTGGCGTTCGATGACGGCCCTGCGACCCTGACGACCGAGGCCACGCTCGCGGGCGATCGTGTCGCGGTGCGGCTTCTGCGGGCGGGCGCGCTTCTGTTCGAGGCCGAGGCCGTTCTGGCGCCGGACGATCTGCCGCCGCCGCTGCCGGACCTCGCGCAGCCGCAGACGCCGATCTGGTCGGACGACGCGCTGTATACGACCGGCATGTTCCACGGTCCGCTGTTTCAGGGCATTGCGGCGCTGACCGCCTGGGATGCGGGCGGGCTCGACGCGGAATTGCACGACATGCCGCTCGACGGGTTCTTCGCCTATGGCGAGGCCCCGGAGGGACTGCTCATCAACCCTGCGCTTCTGGATCAGGTCGGTCATGTCACGGCCTTCTGGATCGCGCAGGGTTGGGGGACGGACTTTTCGTCCTTTCCCTCGGGCATTGCCCGGATCGACCTGCCCGATGCACGGGCCGAGGCGGTCGCGGGGGGCACGGCAAAAGGGCGGCTGGGCTTCCGCGATGCGGATGACGCGCCGGTTGGCGATCCGGCCTATGCCCGCTTCCTCGAAGGTGATTTCGACTGTTACGGCCCGGACGGGACGCGACTGATTTCGGTGCGCGGCTGGCGCGACCGGTTCTTCGACGTGCCGCACCGCTTCTACGAGGCCCGCTATCGCCCGCGAGAGGCCTGGTATGGTCAGGATGCCCGCGCGTTCTTTGTAGATGTACCGACCGATGTGACGGTCTGGTCGGTGCCCGCCTTCCCGCAGGGTTTCCTCGAGGATGCGGGCGGGATCTGGACCCGGGTGCTGGCCGCGACGATCCTGACGGGTGCGGAGCGCGAGGTCTTCGCGGGTCTCGTGGGCAAGCGCCGCCGCGACTGGCTGATGGGGCGGATTGCCTTGAAGGAAGCGGCGCGGGCGCATGTCTTGGCCACGCAGGGCCTTTCGCTCCTGCCCGCCGATATCGAAATAGCGAACGATACGACGGGACGTCCTTTCGTGCTGCCGGACCGCCCGGCGGTTCTGGGCGTTTCAGGCGCCATGCCGGAGGTTGCGCTGTCGCATGCGGATGGTGCGGCGCTGGCTGCGGCAGGGCCCGCCGGGCGCAGGCTTGGTGTCGACATGGAAGGGTCGCACGGGGTGTCGCCCGAACTGCTGTCCGAAGGGGCCTTTTCCTCCGATGAGTTGGCCCGCCTCGGCATCACCGGCGCACCAAATGACGCCGTACTGACCACGCTTCTGCGCGGCTGGTGCGCCAAGGAGGCAGCGGCGAAAATGCTGGGCGAGGGGCTGACCGGACGGCCCCGCGCTTTCGTACTAAGCGAGATCGAACCTGCGCTTCGCTACGCCCGGATCACTGCCCCCGACGGACAGCCGGTGACGGTCACACTTGGCGAGGATGCGGGCCGGATCATGGCGCTTGCTATCTGTTGATACTTCGGCAGAAATCGGCTCGTCTTGAGCCTGGAAAGGTCGGCACAGGGCAATAGTATTGCCATGCGAGCCGATCCATGACCTGCTGTGCCAGTATCGGTCACATATACATCAACCGAATTGTGGCATAGCAGGCGGAGAGTGAATTGACTGACAATAAAGTGAGACAAACCATGATTGGTCTTCGTATTGCAGCGGTGATTGCAGCCACGGCGCTGGGAGTCGTAGCTTGTGCAGAAGTTGCCCCCAGAGATTACGAAGTTGCGGCCAGCGACACGCCGATACGCGACGCGATCCGGGGCAGGCTCGAAGAACGCAGGGCCGAGCGTGCCGAAACGAATGGGTCCGTCGGCGCCTCCACTGCAAATCTTCAGAATGTCAGCTTTTCCTTCCAGGGCCGCGAGCGATCCTATTTTATTGATCCGGCTACGGCACAATCTGGATGGCCCGTTGTCGTGCTGTATCACGGTGGCGAAGGAGACGGCCAGAAGGCTCAGCGTATTACCGATTTGAGCAGCTATGCCCGCCAGCAGGGCTTTACCGCTGTATTTCCGAACTCTCCCGGCCAGCAATGGAATGACGGTCGCGAGACTACGGCTTCAGGTATCGATGATGTCGGTTTTACCCGTGCTATGCTGAACGATCTGCGGTCGCGCTACGGCACAGATACGTCGCGTGCCTTTGCGGCAGGCATGTCGAACGGCGGTATGTTTGCACAGCGTCTGGCCTGCGACGCCCCCGATCTGTTCCGTGCATATGCAGTCATAGCGGCGAACATTCCGGCGAACTTGTCCAATCGCTGCATGACCTCAACACCTCAGCCGATGATATTCTTCAACGGCACCGACGATCGAATGATGCCGTTTGGCGGCGGTGAGATCGCGTCATCTCGGCTTCTCGGAGCGGGCGTCGGTGGATCCGTTCTGTCAAATGCCCAAACCCGCGATTTCTGGAGTCGTATCAATGGCTGTAGTGCGCCGCGGACAAGCGCACAGGAGGACCGCGTCCCTGATGAGACCCGGCTCCAGCTCCTGAGCTATGATTGTTCAGGCAATGTCGTCATGCGGTTCTACCTGATTGAGGGGGGCGGCCACACTTGGCCAGACGGCCGTGTGGAGGGCGGGCGCCTTTCCGGCGCCGTCAGCCGAGAAATCAATGCCACTACAGCCATGCTCTCTTTCTTCCGTAGTTACGGCCTTTAATCTGTATGAACCACCCTGCACCGGTCTTGGTACTGGGCGCGCCCGGGGCAGGCGCAGCGACGATTGCGGCTGCCTTGGGACGAAATAGAGCTGCCTTCTACGTTCCGGCAATGAACTGTGAGCTCGAAGACACAATCTACTCAATGCTCTTTGAGATGCAGGGCATGCGAGGTGTGCAATTGCATGGTGTCCTTCGGGCGCTTGCGTATCTTCTGAGCGGAGAACAGAGCGCGGATTCGGTCGTTATGGCCCGACGATGGCTGATGAGCCGGTTGCATTTGCCGAGTTCTGAGTTGCCGCGTTGGTTCATGGAGCGACTTTCCCCGCTCCGTCTGATCCAGCCAGTCGGATCCGGCTTGTTTTCTGAAACTGCACGACGGCGTCTCTCGCAAACATATAGCGGGGCAGATCTGGTGATCGTCACTCGCTCGGCCAAACCCTTCGAGCGCTCCTTGACGGGGCAACACGATGGCGCCGCAGCTCTTCTGCTTGGGGCATATGATCGTCTGGGGTCTGGGGAAGTCATGCCCAATCCCGAAGCGCTGCTTGATCTGGCCGAAGAAGGGATGGAGCACCTGATGGAGTTGATGCCGCACAGCCGCGCCCACCATGTGCATCTCGATGATGTGCTCTTGGACCCGGAGGGCTCGTTTGCGCGGCTCTGTGCCGAGCTCTTCCTTCCATCAAACCCTGAAGCTCTTGCGCCAATGCTTCATCCAGAGGAAGGGCCTTTCTCGGGGCCGGGGCCCTTTGGAGCGCACGGGCGGACAGATGTCCACGCGTTTCAGTCGTTCGAACGTGCAGCGGTTGCGACCTGAAGCAGCATGTCCCGTTTTGCTTCAGGTGCCCCGCAGGACTGTGAAGCCGTTTGTCTCGGTCATCATTTGAGCCCGCACCGGCTCTGAGTTGCGACTTAGAATCTGGAGAAGCTTGGCATGGACTGTCGTGCCCATGAACAAGCCGTCTGGCGTGGACTCCAGTGAGCGCAAGCCGGTGTGTGACACGTGGCCAAGCGCATCCTTTATGACGCATTCCCATTCCACACCATCGGCACTCCGCCACAACTGGTAACCGCCACGCAACTCTTCACCGCGCGCATTCAGCGCATAATCGAAGGGCTGCCAGTGGTGGGTGCCCAGATAGAGCGCGCCCTCATGGACCTCCATGCACCAGACAACCGAATTGTATGGATCATCGAAGCCGGGGCCCATGGCCGACAACGGGACCTTTAGTCCTTCAGGCGTGCAGCGCGGCTCTCCGAATACGATGTCCCAGGACCCATCCTTGCGCACCACAAGTAGTTCTGCAGCGGCTGGTCCCACATCGTTTTCGCGGTCCTCGCCGAGCCCCGGAATGCCGCCGCCGACATAAAGATCCCCATTGAACTCGGTTAAAGTGGCCACCGAATGATTGTGATTGAACCGCCAAGCACCGTCCACCATCACCCGGTCCCATGCGAATGGCGGTTTCCCCGCACTTTCGGTGCGCCAGAGCTGGAAGCCACGTTTTGCAGATGCCGTACCCGCATAGAGGTAACCATGCGCTGCGCCGAGGGCAAAGACTGCCTCGTTCACCGGATCATCAAATCCTGGCAAGTTAGCGGCCTGCCAGCTATCGGCCCCGGCTTTGGGATCGCGGCTGCAATATACCATGACTTCGGTTTCAGGTGGAAAGTTCAGGTCCGCACGTTCGGGCGAGGTGGTTCCCGCTGGTGTGGTGAACATCCAGCCATTGAATGGTGTCAGGCCGCGAAAAGAGAGAATCGTGTCATCATGCAATCCATCCGTAACAACCGGCTCGAAATCGATTCCGTTTTCGGATCGTAAAATGATGCCGCCGAATATCGACATGACACCGGCATAAAGACAAGGATGTGGGTCGCTTGCGCCTTGAAAGACCGCAAAGGAGCGAACGCCGAAGGCGCTGGCCAGAACTGGCGGGCTTGTCTTTATCCCGTATTCCGCAGAGCGCGCCTGATGGCGTGCAATGCTATCGGCGCTGGTTTCACGCGATGGCGCCTCCCAGGCGGTTTCCCACGCGCCTGTCGATGGGTCATGCCGAAGGATCCTTGCGGTATCCTCGGGACCGCCCGCGCGCGGGGTCGTGACACCCAGATAGAGCCAGTCATTGTACCAGATTAAGGCATGCGCAAGCGTCGACGCCTCGTTGCCAAGTCCGCGTTTTGCGATGGTTTTGAACGAAATCGTGGCCAGTTGCTGGTTCATTGAAATCATCCGTATCCGAATTGCCGTGCAAGTTTTATGGTCTCCGGCGACAATGTGCTGCCATCCTCGCGCCAGGGCGCCGCCATCTCGATATCTGGTTCTTGCAGGTTCTTCAGCCGAGACATGTCGAGCGCTGGATTCTTCAGAAAGTTCGGATCGTTGCCGTATCGCGCCGAGGGCGGGCCTAGGGTGGCGAACGGAGACCGTTCGGGATGCAACATCTCTTCGATGGCTGATGGGGCGCTTGAGATACCCAGCCATTCGCAGATCTGGGCTAGATATTTCGGCGGGTCACTCAGTAGCATCTCCGCCTTGATCCGCAGGCATTGCCCGACAGGAAGTCCGGCCGTGAAAGAGGTGATGTTCTGATGCCCACGCAGCCAGGAAGCCTCGGGGTCGAGCCTGCGACGCGTCTGCATTGTTTCGCTTTCGACCTTGCCGGCCTGGATATCTTTGCGCAACTTGAAGGCGGATTGGCCTGTAGTGATCGGATTGCGTGTCAGATGCAGATAACAGGCGCTTGGAAAGATCTCAGCCATCCGATCCAGATTCTCGCGTTTCAAGACCGTGAGCGGGCTTTTGTCGAACAGATGCTTTTCGCCCACTTCTGACTGGATGTGCTCGAATAGCTGCGCGATACGCCAATGCGCCCGCTGCATCAGCCATCCGCGCGCCCTTATGACAGCCTCTTCGGACTGTTCCTGTTCATGCAGTTCGGCCAGAAGCCGCAAAACTCCTGCCAAACCGAAAGAGAGCGGCCCGCGCAAGCTCTGCAATACCTCACCAACCGTATCTACGTGGGAGATACTTAGCTCAGGCATACCGTAGATTTCGGGATGCTGGCCCAGCATGCCCCCGATCAAGGACGTATAGGACCGACCTGGTGCAACCAGAAAGAGAGGGTCAGGCATAAAGACTTATCCGGTGATCAGGCAGGTCATCAAAAGCAGCAAGCATTTGATAGCGCTGCCCGTCCGATCCGGGCAATAGCCAATTGTCGCGGCCCGGGCGGCGACGTTGCCTGATCGTCACGCTTTGTTGCGGGATGCGCCGGGGCGAGGCGGGATGTCTTCAGCGATGTCGGATCGGCGCGTGGCGTCTGCTGCAGCCTGCGCGTCGCCAGCGGCCCGCACCCGGTCCATCGCCCCACGCTCTTCGCGCAACAGCTCCAGAACCGAAGACAGCACGTCGATCCGGTAATCGAGCTCGCGACGACGTTCGTCCAGCGCGTCGGCATCGTCGGTGACATCCACCGACAACTCCGCCAGATCCATGAAGACTGGCGTGGACATGAATTCCTGCACGTGCCGCAGACGGTCCTGGCGTTCCTTCTGATCCCGCAGGATGTCCTGCAGGTCACGGTCGATCGCCGCCACGTCTTCCGGTTTTGCCGCGTCGCTCATTATCCGGCCTTGTTCAATCTGCCACTGGGCTTAGCAGTCCGGTTCCTGAGTGCAAGAAGTTGGTGCGGCAAGGGTTGCGCCACGCGTTCCTTCGGACTTTAACGTTCCACGCGCCCGTTTCGGCGCCCAGAGAATATCGCGGAGTCCATTTTGTCCAATCGCGTTTTGATGATCGGCCTCGACGGGGCCACCTTCAGCCTGTTGTCGCCCCTGTCACAGGAGGGGCATCTGCCGTTCCTGACGAGTCTCATCCGCAAGGGCACGGTGGCGCAGCTCATGTCGACGCGGAACCCGCTGACCCCGCCTGCCTGGACCTCGATGACCACGGGCGTGAGCCCGGAAACGCATGGCATCTACGATTTCCTGCGCCCGGCCTTCCTGGAAGATGGCGGCGTCTTCCTGAAGATCAATGACCGGCGGGACAATCATGCGGAAACCGTGTTTTCCATCGCGAATCGCGGCGGCAAGCGTACGACGACGCTCAATTTCTTCGGCTTCTACCCCGCGCCGCCGCTCGACGGGCATGTGGCCTCGGGTTTCGTGCCTTGGAAGCACCTGCGCGGCGGCATCCACCCGCCCGAGTTGTTCGATGCGCTGCGCGCGTCCAAGGATTTCGACTATCGCGACCTCGGCATGGATATCGGCGAGGAGAAGAAGGTCGTGCAGGGCCTGGATGCGGACGAGCACGAGGAATGGATCGAGCTGCAGAACGTTCGCGACAAGGCCTGGACCGACGTCATGTGCCGCCTGCTGAAGAACGACCCCACGGACCTCGCGGCCATCGTCCTCGATGGGCCGGACAAGATCCAGCATCTGTTCTGGCGCTATCTCGATCCCGATTGCGTCTCGGGCGAGCCGGGTGAGCAGACCGACAAGATCACCCGTTTGGTGACCGATTTCTACGTCCGTATGGATGACAATATCCGCCGCATGGTCGAGGCCTCGGGCCCGGACACGAACGTTATCATCACCTCCGATCATGGCTTCGGCCCCACGGACGAGATCGTCTATATCAACCAGTGGCTGGCCGATAAGGGCTACCTTCAGTGGCGCGACGGCGGGCATGGCGACGGGCGTGCGCAGCTGGCTGCCGACAAGCTGAAGGATCATCAGGCGATGATCGACTGGAAGCGCACGGTGGCCTTCTGCCCCACGCCGTCCTCGAACGCGATCTTCATCAAGCCCGACAATGGCGACGGCACCGGCATCACGCCTGATCGCTACATGGAATTCGCGCTGAAATTGCGCGAGGAATTGCTCGACTGGAAAGACAAGGACGGCAAACCCGTCCTCGCGGGCCTCGACATGAACAAGATGCGCGGTCGTCCTTTCGTAGAGCCGTGCCCGGACATCACGCTCAAGCTGCGCGATGGCGGCTTCGTGTCGATCATCTCCTCGGATGAGACAGTGAAGCCGCGCGATCTGGCCGACGGGACCCACCGTCCCGAGGGCATCTTTATCGCCTCCGGCCCCGCCTTCCGGCAGGATGAACAGGTCGATCCGCTGAACCTTCTGGATATCGCGCCCCTGATGCTGACACTGTTGGGACTGCCGGTGCCGAAGAACCTGGAAGGCCGGGTTCCGCACGAAACGCTCGTCCCGGGCATTCACGCGACCAAGGCCGGGGTGACCAAGGCCGTGGGTGCGGCCGATCAGGACCGCGCGGAGCCCAGCGAGGAAGAGCGCGAGGCGCTGCTGCGGCAAATGAAGAAACTCGGCTATATGGACTAACGGTGCCCACCCCATGACCGCCCTGACCCTTCCCGATGTGGAGCTGAACTACCAGCTCATCGGCGCCGATCCCGGCGATGGGTCCGTGCCGGTCGTGATGATCCACGGCCTGGGTGCAAATCTGTCTTTCTGGTTTCTGGGCGCGGTGCGGTATCTCGGCCGCGAGCGGCCGATGCTGCTGCCGGATCTGCGGGGGCACGGGGCCAGCTCAATGCCGGCGCAGGGCTATACGCTGCGCACGCTTGCCGATGATATGCTTGCGGTCATGGATGCCGCGGGCATCCGGCGAGCGCATCTGGTAGGCCACAGCCATGGCGGTCGGGTGGCGCTGGTGATGGCGCAGGCCGCGCCCGAGCGTTTCGAAAGCCTGACCATCGCCGACACGCAGCTGCGCGCGTTGCAGCCACCGATGCGCCTACGCGACTGGGCGCATTGGCCCGCCTGGAAGGCTGAATTGCAGAAAGAGGGTGTGACCACCTTCCCGTCCGAGGAGTCCGAGATCGACTTCCGCCTGCTGGCCTCGCTTGGGCCGCGGGGCCGCATTTCCGCGACCGGAGGGGGCGGTCTGGGCGCTGGCGGCCTGCGAGCGCGGGGCGCAGCAGGACGCGGGCGCCGCCGGGCTGCCATGGCCGCAACAGCGGGAGATGCGGGAACGACGCGCACCGGGCGCGGCATCAACCTGCGCTCGCGCCAGATGGGCGCGCGCGGTGCGGAGCGATGGGAAACACTCGTCACCGACACCTCCGCCAAGTCCGAGATGGATGACGAAACCGCCATCGACATCGCCGCCCTTCCGGACCTGCCGATGCCGGTCCTTCTGGTTTACGGGGCGCAATCCCATTGCCTCCCCACCTCCGAGGCGCTGCTGCAGCGCATGCCAGGCGCGCGGCGCATCGTGGTGCCCGGCGCGGGCCATTTCTTCCCCATCGTGAAGCCACGCCGCTTCGCGCTGGCGCTTCGGGCCTTCATCGCGGGGGTGGATACGCCCGGGCGTGCCGCGCGCCGCCGCGACACTGCGCGCCGCGAACGTCGTCCCGTGCGGCGCCTGTTGCGGAGACGGACCAGATGAGCGGCCTCCGCATCGCAATCGTCACCGGTGCGACCAGCGGGATCGGGCGCGCCATGGCGCTCGAATTCGCGCGTCGGGGCTACCGGGTCCTGGGTATCGGCCGTGCGCCCGAAAAGCTCGAGGCGCTGTCGCACGCATTGTCCGAGGCCGGTCCCGGCATCCCGCACGAGGCGCTGGGCCTCGACGTGGCGGATGCCGCTGCAATGGCGGATCTCGCCGCGCGTCTGGTGGAGATCGGTCGCGCCGATGTGCTCGTGGCCTCTGCGGTGCTGGGCCGCGAAGGGCAGGGCGGACTGCCGCCCCGAACACGAGATCTGGCGCTTGCCGAGTGGCAGCGTGCCATCGACGTGAACCTGCACGGCGTCTTCCTGGCGACGCAGGCGGTGCTGCCCCTGATGCTGGAGGCCGGGGACGGCGACATTATCCACATGGCCTCGTCGACCACGCCGCACGGTCTGCGCGGCACGCCGCTGGCGCCCGCCTATTGCGCGACGAAATTCGCGCTCGCTGCGCTGGGCCGCGAGTTGAGCCGCGAACTGGGCGAAGAGGGCATCCGCGTGCGCACGGTCTATCCCGGATCCATCGACACGCCCCTCATCGCCGATACCTTGCTCGACGGTCCCTTCGGCGGCACGATGGCGCCCGAAAGCTTCGCCACGGCGCTCATCGGCCTCACGGAGCTGTGCCGGGACATGGATGTGACCGATCCGCATCTTCTGCCGATGCCCAAACGCAAAGATCAGGCCACCGGGACCTGAGAGGAGACAGATCATGGGCGACAGCCTTTCGGGAAAATCCGCCATCGTGACCGGCGCGGCCGGCGGCATCGGCGCGGCCTGCGCGCGGCATCTGGCCGCCGAGGGCGCGCATGTGCTGCTCGTGGATCGCAAGGCAGACGGGCTGCAGGCCGTGGCCGCCGAGATCGGTGCGCAGGCCCGCGCCTTCCCGGCCGATATCACCAGTGAAGCCGACATGGCGTCGATGGCCGAGGCCGCACTCGAGGCCACGGGCCGTATCGACATCCTTGTGGCGGCCGCGGGCATCCTGCGCGTGGGCGGCACGCTGAAGCCCGTGGCGCAGACCACATACGAGGAATGGCGCACGGTGATCGACGTGAACCTGACCGGAACATTCCTGTCGAACCGCGCGGTTCTCGCGGCGATGCTCGCCCAGAAGGAGGGCGATATCGTCAATATCTCCTCGGTTTCGGGCAAACAGGGACGGGCTTTCGACGGGCCCTATGCCAGCTCCAAGTTCGGCATTGTCGGCCTGTCCGAGAGCCTTGCCGAAGAGGTCCAGCGCGAAGGCGTGCGCGTGCAGACCGTGCTGCCCGATGCCGTCGATACGGAGCTTTGGGCGCAGTCCGGCACCGCCGCGCTGAAGCCGCGCGCCATGCTGACGCCCGAGCGCGTGGCGGAATTCGTGCATTACCTCGTAACGCTGCCGCGCGATGCCTTCCTGTTCAACTCGGTCGTGGCACCCGTGCCCATGCGCAAGAAGCGCGGCAAGGCCAAAGGATGACCGCGCCCGCCCGCGCCGCGGCCTGGCCCGACCCGATCCCGCGACCGGGCCTGTCTCAGCGGGATATCACCCGCGTGGGAGTGGGCGGTCTGGGCGACGGGCACAACAATTACGCGCATTCCATGGCGTGGTTCAAAGGGCGTCTCTATCTCGGCACGACCCGGTCGAACATGTGCATGCTCCGGATGCAGTCGTCCTATGCGCAGCTTCCGTTCCATGTGTGGCCGGTGGACTGCCCGGAGACGATGGACCAGCTTTATACGCTCGACCGCCGGTCGCAGATCTGGGCCTATGATCCGGCCAAGGGCGCCTGGGACATGGCTTTCCGCGCGCCCATGGTCGACGGGCTCGACGGGCGGCCCGTTCCGCGTGAGATCGGTTACCGGTCGATGGAGGTCTATCAGGGGCCCGACGATCCCGAACCCGCGCTATATGTTTCGGCCTGGGCGCCGGGGCGCGCGCCGGGTGGGCTGATCCTGCGCAGCTACGATGGCCGGAATTTCGACCCTGTCACGCCCTACGGTATCACCGACCCGCCCTTTTCGGTGACCCGCAGCCTTACCACCTTCAAAGGCCGGATGCATTTCGCGCCGACCGCGCAGCGGGGCAGCTCGGGCGCGCAGCAGAACGCCACGTCGCGGCCCCTGATCTACGCCGCCGCCTCGCCGGAGGCGGGCGAATGGACGCCGGTCAACGCGCCCGGTTTCGACGATCCCGCGAACCAGGGCATTTTCAGCCTCACGGTCTGCAACGACCAGCTTTACGCGGGCACGCTGAACCTGGAGGGCCTGCAGATCTGGGCCACGGATGGCAGTCCCGAAGATCCTGCCAAGGGGCCCTTCCCCTATCGCTGGCGCCTCATCGCCAGCCACGGGGCGGGGCGCGGTCCCCTAAACCAGGCGGTGGCCCGGATGGCGGCCTTCAAGGGCGCGCTTTATGTGGGCACCGGCATTCAGGGCGGCGGCTTCGACCGGGTCAACGGGATCGGCCCCGCGGCGGGCGAGATCCTGCGCGTGAATGCCGATGACAGCGTCGATCTGATCGTCGGCGACCGGGACGAGGACGGCCGCGCGCCCCTGTCCGGGCTGAAGGCCGGGTTCGGGCACTTCTTCAACGGCTATATGTGGTCGCTCGCGGAACATGACGGCTGGCTCTATTGCGGGACCTATGACTGGTCCGTGATGCTGCGCTGGACGATCCTCGACGATGCGCCGCGCATGGTCCGGGATCTGGTTGGCACGATCGGCGCGGAGCGTATCATCGCGCATGATGGCGGCGCGGATCTGTGGCGCAGCGCGGATGGCGAGAACTGGATGCCGGTGACCCGGCGCGGTTTCGGCAATCCGTATAACTGGGGCATTCGCAATCTGATCTCCACGCCGGAAGGGTTGTTCATCGGCACGGCCAACGTGTTCGGACCGCGCGTGGCGGTGCGGGACGACGAGGGCGCGGGCTGGCATTACGAGGACAATCCCGAAGGCGGGCTCGAGGTCTGGCTGGGCGACAAGACAGGGCACGACGGTGCCCCCGGCTGAGCGCGAGACGCGCGCGGCCACAGGCGACGGCCCCCTTGAGGACGCTCCGCAGATCCCGCGTTCCGCGTCGGTCAAGACACGCCATGGCCGCCGCTCTCTCAGCCTGCCGCCGATGGAGCGGGCAGGCCCGCCCGCCCGTTCTCTCGTGCTTGGACTGCATGGCGGCAACGGCACCGCGCATGCCTTCGCACTGCGTTCGGGCCTGTCCCAGGCCTTGCACGCCTATGGCCACGACATCGCCTTCCCGCAGGCGCGGCGGCACTGGGCCGATGGCCGCCCCCCGCTGGAAGAGGGCTGGGCCGCCGACCGCGCCTTCATGGACGAGTTGCGCGCCCGGGCAGCGGAGGCCCTCGATACGCCTGCGGTGCCCTTTGCGTTGATCGGATCGTCGAATGGCGGGATCTTCGCGCAGCGCTACGCCGCCGAAGTTCCCAATCCGCCCGCGATCACCATAGCCGTCGCCTGCTCGCTGTCCGAGGAGGTCGCGGCACGGCTTCAGGACGGTCCGGCCGCACCTGTCATGTTGATCCAAGGGCGCGCCGACGCGCTGATACCCTGGGGCGGGGGCGAGGTGCTGGATATCGGCGGCTACACGGTCAAAGGGCGCCTGTTGCCGGTGGAGGAAAGTGTCGCATTCTGGACGCGCCGGAACGGAATTGCTGCGCTGCCGCGCAAGAATCGCTACCGGATGGGCGGGCAGATTGTGCAAGTGTCCTACTGGGAAGCCGCGCCCGGGGGGGCGGATGTCTGGTTCGTTGTGGTGGAAGGCGGTGGGCACCGCCTGCTCGACGACGAGCCGCGTCCATATGTCCGAGGCTCGCTTGAGGATTTCATCGCCCGCACCGCGGTCTGGTATCTTGACCGGGCGCAGGCGCCGCGCGACGCTGCACGGGATTAGGGAAGGCGATTATGACCGTCGTGGATACGACATACGAATCTTACGCGCAGGACGAAAATTACGTCGCCCTGAACCGCGACATGATCGCGGGCATTGCGCTGGACGACGTGACACGGGTGGCCGATCTGGCCTGCGGAACGGGACTTCTGTCGCGGCTGCTGTTCGAGCGGAAACCGACGCTGGCCGTCTGCGGGATCGACCTCGATCCGGTCCAGGTGGGGCTGGCCACGGACGGGCTCCGGGCGGATGGCGTGCGGCTGGTCGACAGTCTCGATGCGCTCCGCGAGGGTGCCCGGACGGGCGAAGGCGCGGCCCATCTGCGCGCGGCGTCGGCGATGGAATTGCCGTTCGAGGACAACGAAATCGACCTCGTGGTGATGGGCAACGCGATCCACATGATGCCCGACCGCGACGTCTTCCTGGCCGAGGTGGCGCGCGTTGTTCGCCCGGGCGGACAGCTTGTCTTCAACTCGGTGTTCTATGCTGGCACGTTCGTCGAGGGCACGGAGGCTGTCTTCACCGAGATGATGAAAGAGGCCGTCATGGCCATTAACGAATTGAACGCCGCGCGCCGCGAGGCGGGCGAGGCGCCGATCCCGCGCAAACGGGGCACGGTGAAGAAGGCCTTCCAACAGACCGACTGGCTGACCGAACAGGGCTGGTGCGACGCAGTCGCGGCGGTGGGGTTCGGGATCGAGGGATCGCATCAGCGCGCGGTTCCGATCTCGGAGGACGGGCTTGCGATGATCGGCGGCTATGGCGGGCTGGCAGAGGTGCTGCTGTCAGGCTATCCGATCGAGATCGCCAGCCAATGCATGCAGGACGGGGTGCATCGCGCCTTCGCGAATATGGGGATCGCGGAGGTGCCGCGAAACTGGCTGCAAGTCACCGCGCGCATGGGCGCGGCGTGATATTTCAATGAAGGAGACCATTATGACCGACACATCCGCAGAAGCGCTTCAGACTACCGTCACCTCCGTGCTGGAGGAGACTATTCAGGATTGGGATCTCGAGCTGGAAGACGACATCAGTGGCGAGACGACGCTGATCGAGGATCTGGAATTCGAATCCATCGATGTGGTGCAGTTCTGTGTCGCGCTGGAACAGAAACTCGGGACCAAGGGCATGCCCTTCGAGAAGCTGTTCATCAAGGACGGCGCCTATGTCGACGACGTGACAGTGAACGAAGTCGTGGCATTCCTTCAGACCGAGCTGGAATCCGCCTGATCTGGCAGCCGCACAGTGAACCCCGGTCTGATCAGCACCTCGCGCCGTAGGTCAAACTTTTGGAAATGTGTCGCCGGACCATTTCCACTTACAGGAAGGACGCCTCCGTGACGCAGACCTACTCGGCGATCGGCTCGGTAGCGGATTTCAACAAACTCGCTCAGGCGCCGTTCAATCCGACTATTCGCATCAGCCAAGCGGCGATTTGGTGGCAGGGTCACCTTTATGTCGGAGGCGGGCGCGGACCGGCTAGACAGCTTGGCGCGGCCACTGATGGTCCGGACCATTTTGGAGCTGAGATTGTCCGTAACGACCTGTCTGGCGGTGATTGGCAAACCGTCTACGAAAGCCCTGTGGGCGCAGATGGTGTCGGACGTGATCGATCTGTTCGCGGTTTCGCCAGTTTTCAAGGTGAAGGAGACAGTCGATCTGTACTGTATGCGGCGGTCGGATCAATGTCCGGCCAAGTCCAGATCCTGCGATCTGAAGACGGCACTTCCTTTTCTGATTGCGGCCCGCCGGGGTTGGGACTGGGCGACGTGGACATCGCGGCAGTGCGCTGTCTGTTCGAGCTAGGCGGCTGGCTCTACACCACGCCAATTGGTCTCAATAAAGCGCGCGGCTGGGCAGACGACAATATTACAGATCTGGCCGTTGTTCTGCGCACCCGCGATCCGGCCAGCGGTGACTGGCAGATAGTCTCTGAGCCAAGCTTCGGCGATCATAGGAACGACTCGATCAATGAGCTTTGCGCGTTTGGTGACAGGCTTTATGCGGCAACATATAACCGTACGACGGGTTTTCAGCTCTGGCGTTCGGGCGATCTCAGTGCAGCCTCCCCCGAATGGGTAAAAATTCTCGATAAAGGTGCCTGGCGCGGCATGGCAAATCCCATGCCGACTTCGATGAAGGTTTTCGATGGTGCACTTTATGTAGGCACCGGCGTGCAGCGCCAGCCGGGGCGTGGCCTTGATGCGCATGGCCCCTTCGCGCCGGAACTGCTGCGTGTGCATGAGGATGACACTTGGGAGGTGGTCGCCGGTCAGCCGCGCCTGACACCACATGGCCTGAAGTCCCCGGCCTCCAAACAGGGCCCAGGCTTCGACGATCCATTCGTTCAGGCATTCTGGCGTCTCGAGGTCCACGAAAACGTGCTTTATGTCGGTGGTTCCGACTGGCGGTTCTGGCCCACCTATCTCGGACGACCTGCTCGACCGCGCGGTGATATCTCGTCGGTTCATTTGGACTGGCTCCAGGAGCTATCCTCCGAATGGCGCGGAGATTACACGATCTGGAAAAGTACCAACGGGTCTGCTTTTGAGACGGTCACCACGGACGGCCTTGGTGCGAGCGAGACGCATTTCGGCATACGTGGGCTTGTTTCTACGCCAAACGGTCTTGTGGCCTTGCCCGCCGCGAAACGAGGGGGAAGGGACGGTGGTGTGGAATTGTGGCTTGGTGGCACGGAGACAGTTCCGCAATCGGGTTCGAGATAATGGTGACCCCAGCCCCCGTCTTCATCCTCGCTCCGCCGCGCAGCTTCACATCGGTAATGTGCGGTGTGATCGGCAGCCATCCGCAACTGCTGGCCCTGCCTGAGGTCAATCTCTTTGCCGCGGATACCCTTGAGGCGCTCAGTGCCCTGCATGCGAAGCGTCAGCGATTTCGGCATGGTCTGTTGCGGGCCGTGGCAGAGATTGGCATCGGAGGGCAGAGCGAAGAAGATATTGTTGCCGCGGACAATTGGCTTAATTCCCATGCGGACGCCACGACGGGTGAGATATTTTCAGATCTGGCATCTTTCGCAGCGCCGCGTCGACTGGTTGACAAGAGCCCGGTCTACGTTCTCGAGGACGGTGCACTGGATCGGATCATAGATGCCTTTCCAGATGCGCTGTTCATCCACATGACCCGGCACCCTTGGGGCACTTGTCAATCAATGGTGTCGTTGCGGAGATATATTGGTGAAAAGGGTGGCTTCATTCCAAGAGATGATGTCGACCCTGAGACTTTCTGGCTCAAACCGCATTTGCGGGTGAAGGAATTCCTGGACAGCGTGCCTGCGGTGCAATGGATGCGGATGCGAGGCGAGGATGTGCTGTCGAATCCCGATCTCTATCTGCCGCAGATCGCCGAATGGCTCGGCGTGGACACGGCCGCCTCTGCGATCGAAGCGATGAAACATCCGGAAACTTCACCGTTTGCGGGTGAGGGCCCGGCCAATGCGAAATTCGGGAATGACCCTGGCTATATGAGCAGTCCAGAGCTACGGCCCTATACGCCCAAGACCTTACGGCTGGATGAGCCAGCACCTGAGGGTGTTTCCAACACAGTCACCGACGATTTGCGGTTCTACGCGAACCTGTTCGGCTACGAATGATTTAGCCACCCAGCGCTCGCTGGACTGGATCCAGCGAAGTATCGGCTCGTCTTTGCACCTTCTGATCTGGCGGATTTGTAGGATTTGTCGTCCAAAAGTCCGGGCACGGTGGCTTGCCACCCAGGACCGGACCCATTGGATCACGGGATCCAAGACCAGAACTCGATCTGGAAGAACCTCCGGAACGATCGGAGATATGCTTCCCAGACAGGCATCTCGCGAGCTTCGATTTTGGCGTAGCCGGTTGTGCCCGAGCGAAGGAAATCGTCGGGGTTCCAGAACGTCGCCTCGACCCGAACAGTGCGCCCGTAGCCGGTGTCTTCAGCAGCGGGCGCTATCTTTGAGACCGTGCCTTCGATGGCATCATCCGGAGAGCCGCGCACCTTCATGCGCACTAAATTCCCCACCCTGATAAGGTTGATATCTGCCTCTGGAATGGCAATGGCGGCGTTTACGCGATCTGTGCGCTCTATTTCCAGCAGGGTCTCGCCTACTCTGAGGAAACCGCCAAGCCTGAGCTCCAGATCGGGAGTGACAACCTTGCCATCCATCGGCGCTTCAATGCGGGTTCGCTCGATTTCCGCCTCGCGAAATTCCAGTTCCAGAGTCATTTGCTCCACGTCGGCGCGCGCGATGGCGAGTTCTTCTTCGGTGGCGCTGCTCTTGACCAGTGCGAGGTTGGCGCGGGCTGTTGCCACCTCGCTGAGGTTGGATTGGTAACTACTTTCGTCACGCTCGAGTTCTGCGGCACTTATCGTGCCCCGCTCCAGCAGGACGCGACTGCGTTCCAATTCATTCTCAGAGAATCTCAGGGCTGCCAGCGCACTTTCTAGACGTGTCTGGGCCAAGTCGATCTCTTCGGGTTTGGCGCCGGCCTCGAGTTTGGCGAGACGTGCTTCGGCGGCACTCAATTGCGAACGGACCAGGTTGCGCTCGTTGATCTGCTCCCAGCTTGATAACCGTGCCAGAACCTGTCCTTGTTCTGCGATGCTGCCCTCGCTGACAAGGATTTCAATCACTTCGCCTTCGGTCCGTGCAACGGCTTGGGCCCTGGCGGCCGGCAAGATTTCCACTGTGCCACCAGCCTCGTAGTTGTAAGGCAGGAAGGCCAGCGACAGAGAGCCCATGATCATCATGGCCCAGACAACTTTGGCCACGCCGCTGGTCGCCGCGCTGGCGGAGGGATCTGCCAGCTGTTCGAGTGGGTGCGGCTGCATGGTTGCTGTCTGACCCATTGCGGCTCCAGCGTCGCCAAGCCGTCCGATCCGCCGTCCGATGGTTGCTTTGAGGCCGATCAGCCAAATCAAAAACGCACTGACCATGCCTAGGAACACCACCACGCCTGAGCCACCCAGATCGCGCTCCAGCGCGAGAAAGGTATAGCCAGCCAGCGTCAACAATCCCGTCGCCGAAGAGATCAGGACGGCAAGCCCGAACCACAGGTATGGCCCGGTGCTGATACCCGCCATTTGCGGCGGGAGTTCCTTACCGAAAAAGGTGCTGCGTAGCACCAATATAGCGCGTGGTATCAGCTGTGGTTCGCCGACATATATTGAAAGCCAGCGTTGGCCCTCTGCAGGAAATAGTGGAAAGGCGCTGAGTACGAACATCAGCAAGCCGATATTTGCGGCGATCAGGCTGATATCCGCGAAGTTCGTCCCAGTCTCACGGGACGCCAGCCATAGAAAAGTGCCAAAACCGAATATCCCAAGCCGCGCCAGCAGTGGCGCGCCATAGGCCCAAAGCTGCCCATTCCTATCCAGCGCGCGAATGCCGGATGTATCGACATAGAACCTAGGGATTACCCCGAACATTGCCTTCAGGCCCAATTGCCGAACACGCCCGCCATGGGCCGCAATGGCTACTCCCTGAGCAATTCGCGAGGCGAGGTTCACCGTTCCCGCCGACAGGACGACCAACCAGATCCTTGAGACCTGGAGGAGGCCCGATTGCAAATCGCGCGACAAGACCAGCCAGTTTTGAAAACAAATCATTCCGGCCAGAAGGACCACCGGCACGATCGCCCAAAGTATGAATTTTAGAGGATAACCTGCGATATAAAGAAATTTCAGCAGGAAGGTCGGATTAAACAGTGGCAATCGGGCCGGTCCGTCGGCGAGCTCCGCCTGAGGGCTTGCTCCCGCGCCCATGCGTCGGCCACCGCCCCCCATGCCCATGCCCATGCCCATGCCCATGCCGCCATCTGTGTTGCCCTGGCCCATTCCGCCGCCGCCGAGGCCACCGACACCTTGCCGAGCTTGCATCAAGGCACGAAGCCGCCCACCGCTTCCCCGGCCACCTTCACCGCGTCCGCCGAAGCCGCCAAATGCATCATCGAGATCCACATCCCTGAAGGCTGCCCCAGGGGTCTCAGGTGAGAGGTTTGCTGTAATCGACGCAAAGGCGTCTTCTTTTGGCGCGGGCGCATCTTTCCGCTCAGATGAACGTCCGGGTTCGGAACCATCGGGCTTTCCCTCGTCAGATGACCCGAGGTCTTTTTTCTCGTGCCGTGTCGCGGGCCCTTTGTCTGGCGCGTTCATGTTGCTCGGGGCCGCGGTTTGATCCGCCTTGCCCGCATTATGGTCTTTTGTTCGCGGGGTTTCGTTGGGCCGGGCGTTGATCCGCGGGCTGCTTTTATCTTCCGTTTTTGTCGGCTCGGAGAGGTATTTTTCCTCCCTCGACACGTCGACATCATCGGTCCGAGACGTGGACACTTTGGGCGCTTGCGCGTTTGCCTCCGGCGTATTCATCACCTCCGAACCCATCTGCGGCTTGGGTGAAGGCTTTCCCGTATTCTTCTTGGTGCCAAAAAGATCCGATGTCCGTGATGGAGGAACTCGCTTCTGGGCTGATGACGGCAAGAGTTTTTCGGAGCGCGCGGCCTCGCTTTTCTTTTTTGCGTCACTTGTTGCTGCAAGGCTGCGCTCTGAAGCTTTCGTCGATGGATGTGCAAGAGCCGCCTCGGCTTTTGCCGATTGTGCTGCGGTGCGACGACGTGGCGTCAGTGCCTGTTCTTGAGGCGAATTTTTTTTGTCGTTCTCGCCCTGTCGCACCTTCCGCACACGGTTTGCGCCGGGCTCTCGGCCCACACGTGATTTCGCGTAAGGCTGAGACCGCTCATTGGGCGAAGGATCGATTTGGCGATCTGAAGATTGCGAGCCCTCGGCATCCGCACCTTCGACGTCCGACAGAAAACCCATGATGCTGAGACGACGAAATAGCGCTACAACGGCATCTGGACCAAGAGCGTCGTCGGAAATCTGCAATTCGTGCAATGCCTCGAGGTCTCTTTGACCGTCCGCCAGGTCGAGCAGCTTCATCTCCGCCGCGTTCAGGGTGATGCTGCGGCCCGTCTCGGGGTTGCGCAGCGCCGATTGCGCGCCCCGCTTGCCAGCCCCGACGGGGCCCGGAACCGGATGCACACCGGCTTTCAGGCGCGGCTTTGCATACCGGGCATCCGGCTTGATCGACGAAAAGGGACTGTCTGTCCGCGCCATAAATTCCTGCTTCCCCGGGCCCGGCGATCCATGTCGCAGGCTCCGCCTCGGCGTCGCGCGACTGGAAATATCAGGGCGACGCGTGTTCCGGTTGGAAGGTTACAAACTCCCTCGCGCCGAATCCAGCGCGGCCCCCGCGCCGCATGGCCGCATTCCGGTGTCGTGGCCTTTTGGACGCGATACAGCATCGCGCCCGTGCCGCGCGGGACTTGGGCTGCGGGGCACCGGCTGCTAGACACGTCCTGTCGTGCCACAGGGAGGCTATGATGGACGCACCGACCCGACCGCATTCTGACGTGATCACGGCGCTTGCCGCCGAATTGGGCGACCGGCTGTCCACCGGCGCCTCCATCCGGGCGCTGCATGGCCGCGACGAGGCCTATTCCGCGCCGCACCTGCCCGATGCGGTGGCCTTCCCCGAGACGACCGAGGAGGTCAGCCGGATCATGGCGCTGTGTCATCAGCATCGCTGCCCGGTCGTGCCGTTTGGGGTGGGCTCGTCGCTCGAGGGGCATGTGATTCCGCTCAGGGGCGGGATCTCGATCGACACGAGCCGGATGAACAAGGTGCTCGCAGTGCACGAGGCCGATCTCGATGCGGTGGTGCAACCGGGCGTCACCCGCAAGCAGCTGAACGAGGAATTGCGCGCGACGGGGCTCATGTTCACCGTCGATCCCGGCGCGAATGCCTCGCTCGGGGGGATGGCCGCGACGCGGGCCTCGGGCACCAACGCGGTGCGCTACGGCACGATGCGGGAGAATGTGCTCGCGCTCGAGGTGGTGTTGGCCGACGGGCGGGTGATCGAGACCGGCACACGGGCGCGCAAATCCTCAGCGGGATATGATCTGACGCATCTCTTCGTGGGGTCCGAGGGCACGCTCGGCATCATCACGGAGCTGACCGTGCGGCTTTTCGGTCAGCCCGAACGGATTTCGGCGGCGACCTGCGCCTTCCCGGACGTGGCCGCTGCGGTGGATACGGTCATCCTGGCCATCCAGTCGGGCCTGCCCATGGCCCGGATCGAGCTTCTGGACGAGGTCCAGATGCGCGGCATGGCGCTTTACAATCCCGATCTGGATATGCCCGAGACGCCGCATCTGTTCCTGGAATTCCACGGCACGGAGGCGGGTGTGGCCGAGCAGGTCGAGCAGTTCCGCGCCATCGCCGAAGAGTACGGCGCCTCCGCGTTCAAATGGGCCACGAGGACCGAGGATCGCACCCGTCTCTGGGAGGCGCGGCACAACGCCTATTACGCCGCGCAGGCGCTGCGAAAGGGCGCCAAGGGCGTGGTGACGGATAGCTGCGTGCCGATCTCGTCGCTGGCGGAGGCCATCGCGCGGACCAAGACGGCCATCGCGGAGGCGGGTCTGATCGCGCCGCTTGTGGGCCATGTGGGCGACGGGAATTTTCACCTGTCGATCCTCGTCGATCCCGATGCGCCGGACGAGATCGCGGCGGCCAAAGCCCTGGCGTCCAAGGTCAACCGCATCGCGCTGGAGCTCGGTGGCACGGTCACGGGCGAGCATGGCGTGGGCACCGGCAAGATGGGCTACATGCGCGACGAACATGGCCCCGCGCTGGATGTGATGGCGGATATCAAGCGCGCGCTCGATCCGCTGGATCTGATGAACCCGGGGAAGATCGTGGCGGTGTAAGGCGGCATTTCGGCCTCAGGTCACACGACCACGCACCCGGTACTCGGGCGCCTGCCATGCGCCGCTCTCCATGATCTTTTCCAGCACCTCCGCCGCCCGCACCACGTCGTCCGCGTCGAGATAGAGCGGCGTGAACCCGAAGCGCAGGATGTCCGGCGAGCGGAAATCGCCGATCACGCCCCGCGCGATCAGCGCCTGCATGATGGCGTAGCCCTCGGGATGGGCGAAGGAGACCTGCGAGCCACGCGCAGCCGGATCGCGCGGAGAGGCGAGCCGCAGATCCGGGCAGCGCGCCTCGACCTCGGTGATAAAGCGCTCGGACAGGGTCACGGAGGCCGCGCGCAGCGTCTCAAGCGTCACGCCCTCCCAGGCATCGAGCGCGGCATCGAGCACCGCAAGCTGCAGCACCGGCGGCGTGCCGACGCGCATCCGCTCCACCCCCGCCGCCGGGCGATAATCACGCGCCATCTCGAATGGTGCCGCGTGACCGAGCCAGCCTTGCAGCGCCGGATCGATGCTGTCGGCCAGATCCGGGCGCACATAGATGAAGGCAGGCGCGCCCGGCCCGCCATTGAGGTACTTGTAGGTGCAGCCCACCGCGAAATCGCAACCCGACGCGGTCACGTCGACCGGCAGCGCGCCCGCCGAATGCGCGAGATCCCAGATCATCACCGCGCCCGCCTCATGCGCGGCACGGGTGATCGCGCCCACATCATGACGCCGCCCGCTGCGGTAATCGACCTCTGTCAGCATCACGACCGCGACGCTGTCGTCGATGGCAGCCGCGACGTCCTCGGGCGCGGGCGTGCGGACAACGTGTCCGCGCCCCAGATGCCGCACCAGCCCGTCGGCCAGGTAGAGATCCGAGGGGAAATTGCCTGCATCCGACAGGATCACCTGGCGGTCGGGCCGCATCTCGAGCGCTGCAGAGAGCGCCTGGAAGACCTTGATCGACAGAGTGTCGCCCATGGTCACCGATCCCGCAGGCGCGCCGATCAGCGCGCCCACGCGGTCGCCCACCCGGCGGGGCAGATCCATCCAGTCGCGGCTGTTCCAGGCGCGGATCAACTCGCCGCCCCACTCCTCCGTGATGACCTGCTGCGCACGCGCCGCCGCCCCTATCGGCAGCACGCCCAACGAATTGCCGTCGAGGTAGATGACCCCTTCGGGCAGATGAAAACGGTCCTTCACGGGCAGGTCGGTCATGGAATCCTCGTTTGGTGGCGGGGCTTTGTGCGCGGAAGTGGCCCGGTTGTGCAACCCGGGCCCCTGTCGCATCGCTTTCGGGGCTACATAAACCGGGACGGGTCGCGTAAAGAAGGCCCGACCCTACAAATACAAGGAACGGTCCGACATGATCCGCAGAAGCTTCCTGTCCCTCGCGCTGGCGCTGGGCGCCGCCGCGGCAACGCCCGCGATCGCGCAGGATGGCCCCATCGTTGTGGGCGAGATCAACCATTTCAAGCGCATGGCCGCCTTCGCGGAGCCCTATCGCAAGGGCTATGAGATGGCCATCGCCGAGGTGAACGCGGCGGGCGGCGTCGACGGCCGAAGGATCGAGGTGATCTTCCGTGACGACCAGGGCGAGCCGGGCGAAGCCGTGCGCATCGCCGAAGAGCTGATGACGCGCGAGGGCGCGGTGATGCTGACGGGCTCGATCCTGTCCAATGTGGGCCTCGCCCTGTCTTCCGTCGCGGCGCAGAAAGAATGGGTGTACCTCGCCTCCGAGCCGCTCGCGGATGCGCTCGTCTGGGAGAACGGGAACGACTGGACCTTCCGCCTGCGCGCCTCCACCTACATGCAGGCGGCGATGCTGGCCGAGGAGGCCGCGAAGACCGATGCGGTGCGCTACGCCACCATCGCGCCCAACTACGCCTACGGGCAGGATGCGGTCGCGGCCTTCAAGGAGGCGCTGAGCGCGCTGAAACCCGAGGTCGAATTCGTGGCCGAGCAGTGGCCGCAGCTCTTCCAGATCGACGCGGGCGCCGAGGTGCAGGCGCTCGAGCGCGCCAAGCCCGATGCCATCTACAACGTGACCTTCGGGCCGGATCTGGCGAAATTCGTGCGCCAGGGCACCGACCGGGGCCTGTTCGATGGCCGTGCGGTCTATGGCCTTCTGTCCGGAGAGCCGGAATATCTGGAGCCCCTGGCAGATGAGGCACCCGAGGGCTGGGTCGTCACGGGCTATCCCTGGTACGCCTTCGCGGACGGGCCCAACGCGGAGTTCGTCGCGGCCTATACCGACCAGTTCGGCGAAAGCCCCAAGAATGGCAGCCTCGTGGGGTACATGACGGGTCTGTCCGTGGCCGCGGCGCTCGATATTGCGGGCTCGACCGACAAGCACGCGATCCGGGCGGCGTTCGAGGGCCTCAGCGTCGACGGTCCCGTGGGCACGATCACCTACCGCCAGATCGACAACCAGTCGACCATGGGCGCCTTCGTGGGCACCACGGCGCTGGAAGACGGCGGCGGCATCATGGTCGACTGGACCTATCGCGACGGTGCCGCGTATCTGCCCGACGACGCCACCGTGCGCGCGCGTCAGGGTCAGTAACCGACAGGGGCAGGGTGCCTGAGGCGTCCTGCCCGCCGGAGGCGCCGCGATGGGCTTCTTCCTCGCTCAGATCCTGACCGGGCTCGCCAATGCGGGCGCGCTGTTCATGGTGGCCTCGGGGTTGTCGCTGATCTTCGGCGTCACCCGGATCGTGAACTTCGCCCATGGCTCGTTCTACATGCTGGGCGCCTATATCGGCTACACGCTGATGCAGGTGCTGCCCGGCGCGGTCGGCTTCTGGGGGGCGATGCTGCTGGCGGGCGTGGCTGTCGGCGTCATTGGTGCCTTCGTCGAGATGGTGATCCTGCGCCGCGTCTATGCCGCGCCCGAGCTGTTCCAGCTTGTCGCGACCTTCGGCTTGATCCTGATCGTGCAGGATCTGGCGCTGATGATCTGGGGGCCCGAGGATCTGCTGGGCCCGCGCGCGCCGGGCCTGCGCGGAGTGGTGCGCATCTTCGGCGAGCCGGTGCCGAAATACGACCTGGTGCTGATCGCGATCACGCCCGTCGTGGCGCTGGCGCTCTGGGCGCTCATCACCAGCACGCGGTTCGGCATCCTGGTGCGCGCGGCGACGCAGGATCGCGAGATGGTGGGCGCGCTGGGCGTCAATCAGCGCTGGCTGTTCACCGGGACCTTCGCGCTGGGCTGCGCGCTGGCGGGCTTGGGCGGCGCGCTGCAATTGCCGCAGGGCGGGGCGGATCTGCTGATGGATTTCACCATCCTCACCTCGGTCTTCGTGGTGGTGGTCATCGGCGGGATGGGATCGCTGCCGGGGGCCTATCTGGCCTCGGTGCTGATCTCGGTTTTGGGCGTCTTCGGGGTGGCCTACCTGCCGCAATCGACCCTCGCGCTGACCTTCGTGGTGATGGTGGCGGTACTGATGTGGCGCCCCTTCGGGCTTCTGGGCCGCGAGGAGGTCGCGGGCGAGGCAGGCCAGGTCGGCCCGCCCGAAGACCCGATCCGGCCCGCAGGCTGGCCCCTGCGCATTGCCGTCGCGGCGGCGCTCGCGCTGCTGGCCGCACTGCCCTTCTACGGCTCGGAATTCGCGCTGGTTCTGGCGACCGACATCGTGATCTTCTGCCTTTTCGCGGCCTCCCTGCACTTTCTGCTGGGGCAGGCGGGACTCGTTAGTTTCGGCCATGCAGCCTTCTATGGCGGCGGGGCCTATGCGGCAGCGCTTCTGGTGCGCCATGCGGGCGCGCCGATGGAGCTGGCGCTGCTCCTCGCCCCTCTTGCATCGGGGCTCCTCGCGCTGGGGATCGGCTGGGTGTCGCTGCGGGCCACGGGCGTCTATTTCGCCATGCTGACGCTCGCCTTCGCGCAGCTTTTGTGGTCGCTCGTCTGGCAATGGGCCGAATTCACCGGCGGCTCGGACGGGATGATCGGGATCTGGCCCGCCGATTGGGCTTCGGGCAACGCGGTCTTCTTCTGGCTGAGCTTCGTGCTCTGCGTGGGCGGCATTCTCGTGCTGCGCCACGCGGCCCATGCGCCTTTGGGCTACAGCCTGCGCGCGGCGCGGGACAATCCGGCGCGCGCGGCGGCGACGGGCCTGCGGGTCGCGCGCCTGCAATGGGTGGCCTTCGCCTTCGCGGGCGCGATGGCGGGTCTTGCGGGCGGGCTTTTCGTGTTCTCCAAGGGCTCCGTCTTCCCGAACGAGCTGGAGATCGCGCGCAGTTTCGACGCGCTCATCGTTGTCTTTCTGGGCGGGGTGAAGACGCTGTCGGGCGGCTGGGTCGGCGGCGCGGTCTATGAGGCGGGCGTCGACTGGCTGACGCGGTTCGAATATTGGCGCCTCGCGCTGGGCCTGACCGTGCTCTTCATCGTCACGCTGGCGCCCGAGGGCATCGCGGGCGCCGCGCGCCGCCTGTGGCGGAGGGTCCGGCCATGAGCGTGCTTCTGTCGGTCGAGGGCCTCGCGCGGCATTACGGCGCGCTTAGGGCGGTGGACGATGTGAGCTTCACGCTCGCGCCCGGCGAGGTGCGCGCGTTGATCGGCCCGAACGGGGCGGGCAAGTCGACGCTCTTCAAGATGCTGATGGGCGAGACGCGACCGACCGCCGGACAGGTCGTCTTCGACGGGCGCCGCATCACCGGGCTCGGCCCCGCGGAGATCTGCCGCCGGGGCGTCGGCCGCACCTTCCAGATCACCGGCACATGGCCCTCGATGACGGTGATGGAGAACGTCCAGACCGCCCGGCTGTCCGCGACCGGGCGCAGTTTCGCGCTTCTGCCCTTTGCGCGCAGGTTGGAAGTGGCGCCGGCCCGCGCACTCCTGGAGACCGTCGGAATGAGCGATCAGGCCGACCGCCCCGCCGCCGTGCTGGCCTATGGCGATCTGAAACGGCTGGAGCTGGCCATCGCGCTTGCCCATGATCCCAGGCTTCTGCTGATGGATGAGCCCACGGCCGGCATGGCGGCGACCGAACGCGCGGATCTGATGCAGACCGTGACCGGCATCGCCCGCGACCGGGGCATGACGATCCTGTTCACGGAGCACGATATGGATGTCGTCTTCGCGCATGCGCAGACGGTCATGGTGCTGGATCGCGGCCACTTCATTGCCCATGACACGCCTGATGCGGTGCGGGCCGATCCGCGCGTGCAGGAGGTCTATCTGGGCTCGGGCTTCGAGGCGGAGGCGTTGGGCGATGCTTGAGGCACGGGGGCTCGATGTTTTCTACGGCAAGGCGCAGGTGCTGTCGGATCTGTCGCTCGATGTCGCGCGGGGCGAGGTCGTGGCCCTTCTGGGCCGCAACGGCGCGGGCAAGACGACGACGCTGAAGGCGCTGATGCAAATGCTGCCGGTGGCGCGCGGGCAGGTGCGCCTGTCGGGACAGGACATCACCGGGGCCGCGCCCTACCGGGTGGCGCGGGCAGGGCTGGGCTATGTGCCCGAAGAACGCCGTATCTTCACCCAGCTGACCGTGCGCGAAAACCTCGAAGTGGGCCGCCAGCCGCCGCGGGACGGCGTGCCCGTCTGGACCGAGGACGGGCTGTTCGCGCTGTTTCCGAACCTCGCAGAACGCGCGGATGCGCAGGGCCGCGCGCTGTCGGGGGGCGAGCAGCAGATGCTGTCCATCGCGCGCACGCTGATGGGCAATCCGGCCTGTCTTCTGCTCGATGAGCCCTCCGAGGGCATCGCGCCCGTGATCGTGGCCGAGATGGCCCGCGCGATCCGTCGCCTGAAGCGCGAAGGCCTGACGATCCTGTTGTCGGAGCAGACGATCCCCTTCGCCCGCGCCGTGGCCGACCGCGTGGCGGTCATCGACCATGGCCGCGTCGTCTTCGAAGGGACGTTCGATGCGCTCGATGCGGCGCCGCACGTGCGGGCGGATCATCTGGCGGTCTGATCTGGCCGAAGACGCGCGTCAGGCGTTCCAGCGCACCTCTCCGGCCTCGCGCACGTCATAGCCGCCCAGCCGGTCCGCGTGATCGCGGAATTCCGAGCTGCGCATGAAGCCCAGTAGCGCCTGCAAGGGCGGGGCGAAGGCCGCGCGCCGGTCGAGCAACAGGTCGAAGCGTTCCTCGATCACCGGCATGAAGGACAGGCCCTGCGCCGCCGCCAGCGCCTGAAGGCCGAAGGTCACATCGGCGGTGCCGCGGGCGACGGCGAAGACCGCGTCTTCCTCGCTCTGCGCGATCTCGGCGATGCGCAGCGCCTCGGGCGATATCCCGGCCTCGGCCAGCACATGCTGCAACAGCCTGTCGCTGCCGGTGGTGGCAGGGCGCGCGGCGAGCCGCAGATCGGGCAGATCGGCAAGCCCCGAGATGCGCCCGGCGTCCTCGGAGCGCAGCACGAGCCCGCGTGCGCGGCGCGCAAATGCGATCAGTACCGCATCAATCGCGCCCGCATGGTCCTGCACGTCGGAGATGTTCCAGACGCCCTCCGCGCCCAGAAGGTGCAGGCCCGCCGCCACGCCTTCGCCCGCCGCAAAGCGGGTCAGCCCGTCCATCGAGCCGTCGAAGAAGCTGGCAAGCCCCGCGCGCGATTGCCTGAGTGCCCAGCCCAGAAGCGGATCGTGACTGCCCAGCATGACATCGGGCACGGGGCCGCGCCGCACCGCCTCGGGACCCGAGCGACCGCCCTCGATCCAGGCGCGAATCTCCGCCTCGGGGAAAAGCAATTTGCCGGTGACTTTCGAACACGGCACGGCGCCAGAGGCCGCGAGGTCATAGACCTTGCGTTCCTTGATGCGCAAAAGCGCGGCCAGTTCTTTTACGGTCAGGAATTCCGGCATGCGCGGAGGTTAAACGAATAATGAGCGGACAGCGAGACGGCTTGAAAAGGTCGTGTAACCCCCTTCCCGCAAGGGGAAGGGGGCACTCGTGACCCAAGCACTCGTCAAATAGCCTCGGTTTCCGTCACTCGGGCGCATTTGGAAAGAATAGCTGCTGCCCTTCAACTGCGAATTCCGCAATTGCGGTTTGGCCATCGGAAGATGTGAGCCAATCAATGAAAGTCTGGCCCGCAATAACGTTCACATTTGGACAGCGTTCGGGCGAAACGAGGATGATCCCGTACTGATTGAACAAATTCGGATCGTCTTCGAAAAGCACCGAAAAATCGGACTTGTTGGCAAAGCTGATCCATGTCGCCCGGTCTGTCAGCGTGTAGGCGCCCATGCCGACCGCGGCATTCAGCGTCGCACCCATGCCCGATCCGGTCTCGCGATACCACGCGCCCGAGGCCGCATCGGGATCGGCCCCGGCCGCGCTCCAAAGCGCGCGTTCCTTCTTGTGCGTGCCCGAATCATCCCCGCGCGAGGCGAACAGCGCCTCTGCCTCCGCGATGCGGGACAGGGCGGCCTGCGCATCCGACGCCTGGGCAATCGCGGCGGGGTCGTCCGCCGGGCCCACGATGACGAAATCGTTATACATCAGATCCTGCCGCGCGACGCCGTAACCCGCGGCGACAAAGGCCTCCTCGGCCGCTTTGGCGTGGACAAGCAGCACGTCGGCATCGCAATTCTCGGCGTTGCGGATCGCCTGACCGGTGCCCACGGCCACCACGTTCACCGAAATCCCCGACGCCTCTTCGAAGCGCGGAAGAAGATGATCGTAAAGCCCCGAATTCGCGGTCGAGGTCGTGGATTGCACGAGGATCGATTCCTCCTGCGCCAGAGCCGGACCGGACAGGGCGAGGCTCAGAAGGGCGGACAGCAGACGTTTTGACATGGTCTCTCTCGGGT
>CAZTEV010000004.1:0-44308 GCA_964612785.1 uncultured Roseivivax sp.
CACGCAGTCCGATCACCTCGCGCTCGGTCACGATCATGTCGAGGGGCGCATCGGTGGGCTCCTGCGGCAGGTGCGCGGCCTCCTGCGCGGCATAGGCGAAGCCCACCGCCAGGGCGCCCTGCCCGGCGCGCAGACTCGCCAGCGTGCGGTCGTAGAAGCCGCCGCCATAGCCCAGCCGCGCGCCGTCCCGCGTGAAGGCCACGAGCGGCACGATCAGGATTTCCGGGATCATCCAGTCGAGACCCTCGGGCACACGCGCTCCGAAAGGACCCGGCACCATGGCGCATCCCGGCTCCCAGCGCGCGAAGCGCAAGGGACGGCCCTTCCCTTCGATCACCGGCACGCCAACGGGGCCATGGGCCGCGGCCTCTTCCATGGCGGGGATCGGGTCGATTTCGGTCCGGATCGGCATGTAGCCCGCCAGCGGCACGCCGCGATAGCCCGCGAGAACCTGCGACAGATGCCCGGCAGCCCCGGGACCGCAAGCCGCATGCGCGGCCTTGCGGCGGGCGAAAGCGTCCTGGCGCGCGGTGGCCTTGGCGTCGGACAGGTTCACAGCAGGATGGCCGAGGCGAGACCCAGGAAGGCGAAGAAGCCCACGACGTCGGTCACGGTCGTCACGAAGGTGCCCGAGGCAAGCGCGGGGTCCACTTTCAGCTTTTCGAGGACGATGGGAATGCCGATCCCCGCCAGCGCGGCGGCCACCATGTTGATGATCATCGCCGCGAAGATCACCCAGCCCAGCGTGGCGGAGCCGAACCAGATCAGCCCCACGATGCCCATGACCACGGCGAAGGCCACGCCCATGATGAGGCCCACCGCTGCCTCGCGCCGGATGACCCGGAAGGCGTTCGAGCCCGTGAGGTCGCGCGTAGCCAGCGCGCGCACGGCCACGGTCAGCGATTGCGTGCCTGCATTCCCGCCCATCGAGGCCACGATCGGCATGAGCACCGCAAGCGCAGTGATCTGCGCGATCGCGGCTTCGAATTGCGCGATCACCAGCGAGGCGAGGATTGCCGTCGCGAGGTTCACCGCAAGCCAGGGGAAGCGCTGTTTCGTCGTCTCGAGCGCGGTATCCGAGAGCGAACTTTCCTCGCCCACACCGGCCAGACGCAGGATGTCTTCCTCGTGCTCCTCGTCCAGCACCATCATCGCGTCGTCGATGGTGATGACGCCCACCAGCCGCTCGGTCTCGTCCACCACCGGGGCGGAGATCAGGTGGTACTGGTTGAAGGCATAGGCCACATCGGCTTCGGGCCGGGTGACCGGGATGACGTGGAAACTGGCATCGGTGATGTCGGCGAGCTTCACCGCCCGGGGCGAGGACATGAGCTTGCCCAGCGCCACCTTGCCCACAGGCTTCATGCGCGGATCGACCAGGATGACGTGGTAGAACTGATCCGGCAGATCCTCGGTCGCGCGCATGTAGTCGATGGCCTCGCCCACGGTCCAATGCTCGGGCGCCATCACCACTTCGCGCTGCATCAGGCGGCCCGCGGAATAGTCCGGGAATTCCAGCGATTGCTCGATCGCGAGCCGGTCGCGGTCGGTCAGCGCGCCCAGGATCGAGTCGCGCTGCTCGGCCTCCAGATCCTCCAGCAAGTCGACCACATCGTCGGAATCGAGGTCCCGCACGGCATCCGCCAGCACTTCGGGGCGCAGGACGCGGATCACTTCCTCGCGGATGCCCTCTTCGAGTTCGGTCAGGATTTCGCCGTCGAATTCCTGATCGTAGAGATGGATGAGGGCCAGCCGGTCGGTCGCGTCGATCTGCTCCAGCATGTCGGCAATGTCGGCGGCGTGCAGCGGCTCCATCAGCGCGACCAGCGCATCGCGATCCCCCGCCTCGACCGCCTCCAGAATGGCGGCGATGGTGCGCGGCGACAGCGCGTAGGCGTCGTCCTCGGGGGTTTCGGGTTCGGGGGCGATGTCGGGCTCGTGCACCATTACTCGGTCCTCACTGGGCTTTGGCTGGAGACTAGGACAGCGCCTGCGAAAGCAACAGGGCGGATCGACAATTTACCCTGCCCGCGCACCCGCATAGGCTCGCGCGCGGGCAGAAGGGAAAGGACGCCATGACAGACGCGGAATTGCTGAGCGGGCGGGTCCTGATCTGGGACGACGCGCCTTTGCGCGCAGGCCCGGAGGCGGCGAGGATCGAGACCGATTGGGCGGTGCTTCTCCGGGATGGCCGGATCGCTGAGATCGGCCCCCGGGAGGCCCTGCGCCGCGCCCATCCCGAGGCGCCCGAGACGCGCTATGGCCGCGATCTGATCTGCCCGGGCTTCGTCGATGCCCATGTGCATTACCCCCAGACGCGCATCATCGCGAGCTGGGGGAAACGGCTGATCGACTGGCTCGAGACCTATACCTTTCCCGAGGAGATGCGTTTCGGCGATCCCGCCTATGCCCGCGCGGTGGCCGACAGCTATCTGGATCTGACCCTTGCGGCGGGCACCACCACCGTCGCGAGCTATTGCACGTCGCATCCCGCCTCGGTCGATGCGTTTTTCGAGGCCGCCGCCGCGCGGGGCCAGCGCGTCTTCGCGGGCAAGACCTGCATGGACCGCAACGCGCCCGAGGCGCTGTGCGACACCGCTCAAAGCGCACATGACGACAGCGCCGCGCTGATCGCGCGCTGGCACGGGCGGGGCCGGGCCTCCTATGTCATTACTCCGCGCTTCTCGCCCACCTCCACGCCTGCGCAGCTCGAAGCCCTGGGCGCGCTCTGGGCCGCGCATCCCGATTGCCTGATGCAGACGCATCTGTCCGAACAGACCGACGAGATCGCCTGGGTCCGCAGCCTCTTTCCCGAGGCGCGCGACTATCTCGACACCTATGAGCGCTTCGGGCTTCTGGGCGCGGGCGGGCTCTACGGGCATGCGATCCATCTGGAGCCGCGAGAGATCGACCGGCTGGCGGAGGTTGGCGCGTCGGTCATCCATTGCCCGACCTCGAACACCTTCATCGGATCGGGCCTGTTCGACATGGCGGGGCTGGTCGCGCGCGGGCTGCGGGTCGGGCTGGCCACCGATACGGGCGGCGGGTCGTCCTTTTCCATGCTGCGGACGATGGCCGCGGCCTACGAGATCGGGCAGCTGCGCGGAGAGGCGCTGCACGCGGCGGAGCTTCTGTGGCTCGCAACTGCGGGGTCGGCGGAAACGCTGGGCATGAGCGGCGTGATCGGGTCGATCACCCCCGGAGCGGAGGCGGATCTTTGCGTGCTCGACCTGGCCTCCACGCCTGCCATCGCGCAGCGCGTCGCGCGGGCACGCGATGTCTGGGAAGAGGTCTTCGCGACGATCATGCTGGGCGATGACCGCGCGGTGCGCGATGTCTGGGTGGCGGGGCGGCGCGTCTGACCCCGGCGGGGCGCCTGGCCGGTCGGTCGTGATGCGTTTTTTTGGAAAGGTGAAGCAGCAAGCGGGATCGCGAGCGAGGGTCTTGTGGTGGTCCGGATTGTCCCGTGGCACCTGCCCGGGCCCGAACAAGAGGCGACGATGGGACGGGCGCGCCTAGAGCGTTTCGGCGAGGCGGCGCGCGTGGCGGTTCTGCTCGGCGATGGTGGCGGCGAGGTCGATGGTGGTCAGCCGGCCGTCCCGCACGATCTGACATCCTTCGACGAAAAGATCGCGCACGCGCGTGGGGCCTGCCAGAAGCAGGGCGGCGGGATCCCAGCTGCCCGCGGCCTCGATGCCGCTGACGTCCCAGACCGCGATATCGGCGCGCGCCCCCACCGAGAGATGGCCGCATTCGTCGCGGCCCAGAACCTCTGCCCCGCCGCGTGTGGCAATGCGCAGCGCCTCGCGCGCGGACATCGCATCGGCCCCATGCGCAACCCGCTGCAGGAGCATCGCCATACGCGCCTCAGCCATCAGGTTGCCGCTGTCGTTCGAGGCTGACCCGTCGACACCAAGGCCCACTGGCACGCCCGCATCCCGCATCGCCCGGATGGGCGCGATGCCCGATCCCAGGCGACAATTCGAGCAGGGGCAATGGGCGATGCCGGTTGCGGTTCTGGCAAAAAGATCGATCTCCTGCCCGTCGAGCTTCACGCAATGGGCGTGCCAGACATCGGCCCCTGTCCACCCAAGCTCCTCGGCATATTGGCCGGGGCGGCAGCCGAATTGCGCGAGGCTGTAGGCGATATCCTCGTCGTTTTCGGCCAGATGCGTGTGCAGCATCACACCCTTGTCGCGAGCCAGAAGGGCCGCGTCGCGCATCAGTTCGCGGCTGACGGAGAAGGGCGAACACGGGGCCACGCCCACACGGATCATCGCGCCGGGGGCGGGATCGTGGAACGCGTCGATCACGCGGATCGTGTCGTCGAGGATCGCGGTTTCGTCCTCGACCAGAGCATCGGGCGGCAGGCCGCCTGCGCTTCGGCCGATGGACATCGCGCCGCGCGTCGGGTGGAACCGCAGCCCGATCTCGCGCGCGGCGTCGATCGTGTCGTCCAGCCGCGCACCGTTCGGGAAGAGATAGAGGTGGTCCGAGGTCAGCGTGCAGCCCGACAGGGCCAGTTCCGCAAGGCCCGTCAGCGCCGATATGCGGATATCCTCGGGCCCCATGCGCGCCCAGACCGGATAGAGCCGTTCGAGCCATCCGAACAGAAGCGCGTCCTGCGCGCCGGGCACCGCCCGCGTCATGGACTGGAAGAGGTGATGGTGCGTGTTGACGAGGCCCGGCGTGATCACGCAGCCCGCCGCGTCGATGATTGTGCCGGAGGTGGCAAGGCCATGGCCGATCTCGGCAATCCGACCATCGCGGATCCGCAGATCCGCGTCCTGCCATTCGCGGTTGTCCACGTCCATGGTCAGGATATGCGCCGCGCCGCGCAGAACCCACTCGGCCATCGCCTAGCCCGCCAGTCGCTCTAGCGCGGCGCGGTGCAGGTCCGGCGTCGCGGCGGCCACGACTTGCCCGCCCTGCAAGGCAGGCCCGCCCGCCCAGTCGGTAACGATGCCGCCCGCCGCCTCGATCACGCCGATGGGGGCCTGGATGTCATAGGCGTTGAGCCCGGCCTCGATCACCAGGTCGATCTGACCCGCGGCGAGCAACGCATAGGCATAACAATCCATGCCGTACCGGGTGAGTTTCACGCCGCGCGCCACCCGGTCGAAGGCGGCACGCTCGGCCTCCGTGCCGATTTCGGGAAACGTGGTCATGAGCCGCGCCTCGGACAGGTCCGCGGTCCCGCGCACCTGCAGGGCGGTCTGGCCCAGTGGCCCTGTGGTGGTCGCCCGGCCAAAGCCACCGACGAAGCGTTCTGAGGTGAAGGGCTGGTCGATCAGGCCGAAATGGACCTGTTCGGGGGAGGACAGCGCGATGAGGACGCCCCAGCTTGGTGTGCCGCACAGGAAAGCCCGCGTGCCGTCGATCGGGTCGAGCACCCAGGTCAGGCCGGATCGGCCCGGTTGGTGGCCGAATTCCTCGCCCAGAATGCCATCTTCGGGTTGGCGTTCGGACAGGATGGCGCGCATCGCCTGTTCCGCGGCGCGATCCGCTTCGGTGACCGGGTCGAAGCCTGAGGCCAGCTTGTTGTCGGTCGCAAGGTCTGCCGTCCGGAAATAGGGCAAGATGGCCGCACGGGCCGCATCGGCCATGGCATGCGCGGTGTGTTCGATCCGCGCCTGATCCAGCTTGGGCATCCCCCCCGTCACGCAGAAAGCCTTCCGATGTTCGGGCCGCGCTCAGCGGCCCTTTGGTTTGATGCGCCTGCGCGCCGATGGTTGGAATTCAGAGAGCACGCGGGTCTCAGGCAACGTCGGACAGGACGCGCGCCAGCTCGAAGAGGCGGCGCCGCTGGTTCTCCGGGATCGCATAATAGGACCGCACGAGGTCGAGCGCTTCCTTGTCGCCCAGAATATCCGCAGGCACCTTGGTCTGAGCGGGGGCCTCATCCGACTTTTCCTCGGTATCGTCGATGCCTTCGAAAAAGCAGCTGACCGGGACGTCGAGGGCGTCGGCAATGTCCCACAGACGCGATGCCGAGACGCGGTTGGCACCCGTCTCATACTTCTGGATTTGCTGGAACTTGATCCCGACCTTTTCCGCCAGTTGCTGCTGTGTCATGCCGACCAGCCACCTGCGATGGCGAATCCGCTTGCCTACATGGACATCGACGGGATGCGTCATTCCCTTTTCCCTTATAATGCGCCAGTCGATCCACTTGTCAGATAACCTCTGACGGTGCTGCTGCACGACTGGCCGGACTACTCGTACCTCACACAGGTAACAGTTTACCTAAGCAACATCTGCGATGAACCTACAGCGAAAAGGCTTTGCGATACAAGGTGCAAGAATGTTCGGGCCTTGCCGGAAAGCCGGTGTCCACCCGGGGGTTTTCGCAAAGTCATCTCATGGGTCGTGGGCGCCCGCGCACGCTTGACGCGCCAGCGTCGGGCGCGCGACAAGTGCGGCGTCAGATAGCAAAGGAAAGCATGATGCGCGCGCTTCTCGTCGACAGCCACGACGCCCCGCCGAAAGAGACCGAAGTGGCCATGCCGGACCCCGGGCCGGACGACATTCGCGTGCGGATCGAGGCCTGCGGACTGAACTTCGCCGATCTGCTTATGATGAAGGGCACCTACCAGGACACGCCTACCCTGCCCTTCACCCTCGGGATGGAGGTTGCGGGCGTGGTCGATGAGGTCGGCGCGTCCGTGGCAGACTTTCGGCCCGGGGATCGGGTCGCAGTGTTTGGCGGACAGGGCGGGCTTGCGGAGTTCGGCTTGTTCGAGGCGCGTCGCGCGGTCAAGTTGCCCGATGCGATGAAGGCCGTCGACGCGGCCGCGTTCCAGATCGCCTACGGGACCAGCCATGTCGCGCTTGATCATCGTGCGCGATTGCAGCCCGGGGAGACGCTGGTGGTGCTGGGCGCGGCAGGCGGCGTCGGACTGACGGCGGTGGAAATCGGCAAGCTGATGGGCGCGCGGGTCGTGGCCTGCGCGCGGGGGGCTGAAAAGCTGGCCGTGGCCCAAAAGGCCGGAGCCGATCATCTGATCGATGCGGAGACCGCCGATCTGCGGGCCGAGATCAAGGCGCTTGGCGGGGCCGATGTCGTCTACGATCCGGTGGGGGGCGATCAGTTCGAGGCAGCCTTCCGCGCCTGCAACCCCGAAGCGCGGCTTCTGCCCATTGGCTTCGCCTCGGGCGATGTGCCGCGGATCAAGGCCAACCACCTTCTGGTCAAAAACCTGTCGGTCATGGGTCTGTATTGGGGGGGATACCTGGCGTTTCGGCCGGACATCATCACCCGAAGCCTGCACACGCTGATGGGCTGGTACACGGAGGGCCGCCTGAAACCGCATGTCAGCCACGTTCTGCCGCTGGCGCGCGCGGGCGAAGGGCTGGAATTGATGCGCACGCGAAAATCCACCGGCAAGGTCGTCATCGAAATCGCCTGAGCCGACAGGGCGTTCACTGCGGCCAAGCCCCCACAGGATCGTTGCGCAGATAAACCTCCAAATCCAAAGCATCGCACACAAGATCCAAGCCGCCACGTCCGGACCATGCCTAAGCAGCAAACCTTGCTGATTGCCTAACAGCTGCACGAATATCCCAAGAAACCGTGACGCGACCGAGCGGGCGTTGCCCCAACCAAGGACCGGGCAGATGACTGACGAGACCTTTACCCATGCCGCCGAGGATGACGCGCGGAATGCCGAGATCCTGCTATGGGTGAACGGGCGTCTCGTGCCCCGCGCGGAAGCGGTCGTTTCGGTGTACGATTCGGGGTTCATGCTGGGCGATGGCGTGTGGGAGGGGCTGCGGCTTTACAACGGCAAATGGGCGTTTCTGGACGCGCATCTGGACCGGCTTTTCGAGGCGGCGAAGGCCTGCGACATCGAGATCGGCATGACCCGCGAAAAGCTGATCGATGCGCTTGAAAAAACACGCGCGGCCAATGGGATGCAAAGCGATGCTCATGCGCGCCTGATGGTCACGCGCGGCGTGAAGGACCGCCCGTTCCAGCATCCCGCATTGTCGCGCTCGGGGCCCACCATCGTCATCATCATGGAGCATTCCAAGCCGCAGATTTCGCGGCCGATCCGGCTGGCCACGGTGCCACATATCCGCGGCCTGCCCATGAGCCAGGATCCGAAGCTCAATTCGCATTCCAAGCTGAACTGCATCCTCGCCTGCATCGCGGCGGAAAAGGCCGGGGCGGACGAGGCGTTGATGCTCGATGTGCATGGTTTCGTGAACACGACCAATGCCTGCAATTTCTTCATCGTACGCCACGGCGAGGTTTGGACCTCGACCGGGGATTATTGCATGAACGGGATCACCCGCGCTCAGGTCATCGATATCTGCCGCACCGAAGGCATTCCCGTGTTCGAGAAAAACTATTCACTGACAGAAACTTACAGCGCGGACGAGG
This sequence comes from uncultured Roseivivax sp., assembly GCA_964612785.1. Lineage (GTDB taxonomy): Bacteria > Pseudomonadota > Alphaproteobacteria > Rhodobacterales > Rhodobacteraceae > Roseivivax. Next base: position 8,387 of record CAZTEV010000004.1, read on the forward strand.
CGTTTCTGACCGGATCTTTCGGCGCACAGACGCCGGTCTCGGAGATCGACGGGCGACGCATCGGCGATGGCACTCTCGGCCCCGTGACCGCGCGCATCCGGGAGGCTTACATGGCCCGGGTGGGCGCATGAATATCGCGATGTGGTCGGGGCCACGCAACCTGTCGACTGCGCTCATGTATGCCTTCGCGGCCCGTGGCGATTGCGCGGTCTGGGACGAGCCCTTCTATGCGGCCTATCTGCGCCGGACCGGACTTTCGCATCCGATGCGCGCCGAGATCATCGCTGCAGGAGAACAAGATGCCAGTGACGTGGCGCGTTCATGTGCGCGAAGACATCCCGACAAGCCCTTGTTTTATCAGAAACATATGTGTCAGCACATGGTCGAGGGCATGCCGCGCGACTGGCTCGGCGCGGTTCGGAATGTCTTTCTGATCCGACATCCCGCACGGGTGCTGGCGAGCTTTGCGTCGAAATACGAGGCGGCGGGCCTCGACGATATCGGGTTTGTGCAACAGGACGCGCTTTTCGAGGAGGCGGCCTGGCAATCCAAAGACGCACCGATCGTCATTGATTCCAGTGACATACTGGCCGCTCCTGAGACGGCTTTGAGCTTGCTTTGTGAGGCGCTTGGGATCGAATACCACAAATCCATGACGCAATGGCCCGCAGGCCCGAAGCCCTTTGACGGGGTCTGGGCGCCGGTCTGGTACGCCTCCGTGCATGGCTCGACCGGGTTCAAGCGCCAGGAGCGGGAACTGCCCACCCTAGCCCCGCCCTATGATGCCATCGCCGAGGCCGCGCTGCCCTTTTACGAGCGCATGCGCGCCCGCGCCATCGACGTCCCGCGCCAGGACGCGCGCTAGCCCGGACGACTGCTAGATCGCGGCAAAGCCCGAGCGCAGCAGATCCACGAGCGCCTGCGCCGGCCCGCTGGTCGATTTCGCCGCATAGAGGTTGATCTTCGTGGTGCCGAGATCCGGCAGGGACCCGCCGCTGTCGATCTCCTCGAGTTGCGGCGGCGCATGTCCTTCGATCAGCGCCACGACCCCGAGATCGGCCGAGACCGTGGCCTCGATGGAGCGGTCGCTGTCGGTGTCAATCACCTGAAACCATGGGATATCTGCGGCATCGAGCTGGCGGATCACTGCGGGGCGAAAGGCGCATATGCGCGCCTGCGCATAGGGCAGTGGACGCTGCCGCCAGGCGGTCCCGCCGGGCGCGCCATACCAGCGCAGGGGCGCCTCGCTCAGGGTTTCGCCCTGGGCCTCTTCCTCGGTGGTGAGGATGATGTCGACTTCGCCATCCGCAAATTTCTGCTTCAGATTGTAGGTCGAAAAAGTCAGCAATTGCACACGCATGCGCGGAAACGTCGAGGCGAAGGCCTTCATCGCCCGGGGCACCACCGGGTACAGGATGTCCTCGGGCACGCCGAGTGTGATCTCCCCTTCGAGCGCGTCATGCGTGAGAAGCGCATAGACCTCGTCATTGAGGGCGATCATGCGCCGTGCGTAGCTCAGAAGCTGCTCGCCCGCGGCGGTCAGCGCAACGCCACGCCCGGCCCGCTCCAGCAGCGGAAGGCCCAGAAGCTCTTCCAGACGCTTGATCTGCATGGAGACCGCCGATTGCGTCAGGTTCAGCATCCGTGCGGCCCGCGTGACACCCCCGTTTTCGGCCACCGCCGCAAAGGATCGCAGCGTCGTCAGGTCCAGATTGCGCATATGTCCCTCAATCAATCACGGTTTTTGATGCCCTACCTAAAAAACATTCATTTTTCAAATGCGACGGATCGCCATATCTATCACGCATCACAACAAGACAGCCACAACGCATCACGAATACTGAAAGGTCACATCATGTCGTTTCTTGATCTTACCCTGCCTCTGAGCCGCCCTCGCAGGTCTTTCCGGGCGCTCCTGAAGGATATGGCGAGCCTTCACCGCCAGCGCCACGCCCTGGCCAATCTCGATCCGCACCTGTTGCGGGACGTGGGCATCACCCCCGAAGAGGCCCGGATCGAGGCCGCACGCCCGGTTTGGGACGCGCCGCATCACTGGCAGGGATGAGCCGCTGAGCATGCCTTCGGATCTTTGCCTCAAATCGACCGGAAATTCTTGAAATGGCGGGTCCGAGCCCCGATATTTCACGAAGTTTCCGGTCGTGTGCCGGGTGGATTGAATTCGGAGGAAAGAATGGCTGAATACAGAACCGTTCGGACCGGCGCCGCCGCCGGCGCGCGTTCGGCTCAGATTGATGAGGGCCTGCGCGCCCACATGAACAAGGTCTACGGAACGATGTCCGTGGGCATGTTCCTGACCTTCCTTGTGGCCTGGGCTGTCGGCTCCAGCCCGCAGCTGCTTGGCATTTTCCGCGACCCCGCGACGCTGCAGCCTAATATCCTGGGTTGGATCGTGATGTTCGCGCCCCTCATCATGGTGTTCGCCTTCGGTGCCGCCATCAACCGGCTCTCGGCCGCAGGCGCACAGACGTTCTTCTATGTCTTCGCCGCGGTGATGGGTCTGTCCCTGTCTTGGATCTTCGTGGCCTTCACAGGCATCTCGATCGCGCAGGTGTTCCTCGTGACCTCGATCTCCTTCGCGGGTCTGTCGCTGTTCGGCTACACGACCAAGAAGGACCTGTCCGGCTGGGGCACGTTCCTAATGATGGGTGTGATCGGCCTTGTCGTGGCGTCGATCGTCAACATCTTCCTGCAGAGCCCCGCGATCTTCTTCGCGGTCTCGATCCTGGGCGTGCTGATCTTCGCGGGTCTGACGGCCTATGACACGCAGTCGATCAAGAACGAGTATATCGAGCATGCGCGCCACGGCGATCAGGAATGGCTGGGCAAGTCGGCGATCATGGGCGCGCTGCGTCTGTATCTCGACTTCATCAACATGTTCATGTTCCTGCTGCAGCTTTTCGGCAATCGCGAATAAGCGCGGCACAATCTGACCGACACGAACCGCCGGGGCGCCCTGCCTCGGCGGTTTTTCTTTGCGCATGCGCATGGGGCGCGGCGCGCGACGTACGATGATGTCGGGATTGGGTGGTGCCCCCACACGGACTCGAACCGCGGACCTACTGATTACAAATCAGTTGCTCTACCAGCTGAGCTATAGGGGCACTGCGCAGCGGTGTAATCCGCCCACGCGCGCGGTGCAATATCTGCCCGCGCGAAAATCGTCTACTCGGCCAGGTGACAGGCGACGCGCGTGCCGCGCACGTCGCGCAGGCTGGGACGCTCCTTGCGGCAGCGGTCGACCGCGATGGGGCAGCGCGGGTGGAAGGCACAGCCGGGCGGCGGGTTGATCGCGTCCGGGATCTCGCCTTTGGGCGGGTCGATGTCGCGGCCGAACCCGTCCATGCGCGGTGCCGCGTCGAACAGCATCTGGGTATAGGGATGCTTTGGCTCGGCATAGAGCGTGTCGCGGGGGGCCTCTTCGACCAACGTTCCGAGGTAGAGAACGCCCACCACATCCGCCATGTGCCGCACCACGGTCAGATCGTGCGAGATGAAGAGATAGGTCAGGCCCAGCTCCTCGCGCAGGTCCGACATCAGGTTCAGCACCTGGCTTTGCACCGATACATCAAGGGCCGATGTGGGTTCGTCGCAGACGATGATCCGGGGATTGGAGGCGAGCGCGCGCGCGATGCAGATCCGCTGGCGCTGCCCGCCGGAAAACTCATGCGGGTATTTGCCCGCATCTGCCGCGGCCAGACCCACCTGTTCCAGGAGCCGCTCGGCCAGCCCCTCGGTCGCGCCACCGCGGGCGGCCACCGGTTCGTTGATGATGTCGCGGACCTTCCAGCGCGGATTGAGCGAGGCGTAGGGATCCTGGAAGATCATCTGCACGTTCTCACGCACCGCCGCGCGGCGCTCGCCCTCGGGTTCGGTCGCGAGGTCCACGCCGTCGATCTCGACCTTGCCGGAGGACGGCGGCACGAGGCCCACGACGATCTTGCCGATGGTGGATTTGCCCGACCCGCTCTCGCCCACGAGTGCGTAGACCGAGTTCTCCTCGATCCCGAAGGACACGTCGGACACGGCGGTCAGCAGCGCGCGCGGCAGCCGTTCGATGACGCGGTTGAGCCAGGGTTTGGAGACGTCGAAGACGCGGGTCAGGTTCTCGACCTCGATGAGCGCGCTCATGCGGGGACCTCTTCTTTCTCGGATGTCGCGGGCAGCGGGAACCAGCAGGCGGCGCGGCCTTCGCAGGCGGTCAGGTCCGGTGCCGGGTTCTGGCGGCACTTGGCCTCGGCCCGGTCGCAGCGGGGATGGAAGGCGCAGCCCGCAGGCAGATTATCGAGGCGCGGCATGGCTCCGGGGATCTGGCGCAGGCGCTTCTGGCCCTGGCTGGCGAGCGGCGTGGAGCCCATGAGCCCCGCCGTATAGGGGTGCCGCGCCCGGGTCAGCACTTCGCGCACGGGGCCAAGCTCGGCCATGCGACCGGCATACATGACCGCGACGCGGTCGGCGGCTTCGGCAATCACACCCATATCGTGCGTCACCAGCATCACGGCCACGCCCTTGTCCCGGCAAAGCCGCTTCAGAAGCGCGATGATCTGCGCCTGCACCGACACGTCGAGCGCCGTGGTGGGCTCATCCGCGATCACAAGATCCGGTTCGGCGCAGAGCGCGAGCGCGATCACCACGCGCTGCCGCATCCCGCCCGAGAACTCGTGCGGATAGCTGCCGATCCTCTGGGCGGCGGCCGGAATGCCCACCTCGTCCAAAGCCGCGATGGCGCGCTTTTCCGCCTCCGACTGGCTGACGGGCAGATGTTCGAGGATGGTCTCCGTCAATTGCTCGCCGATGGTCAGAAGCGGGTTGAGCGAGGTCAGCGGGTCCTGGAAGATCATGCCCATCCGCTTGCCGCGCAGACGGCGCAGCTTCTCGCCCTTGGCGGTGTGCACGGCCTCGCCCTTGAGCAGCACCTCGCCCGAGACGATCCGCGCGGGCGGGTCCAGAAGGCCGATTACGGCGTTGCCGGTCATCGACTTGCCGGCGCCGCTCTCGCCCACGACGCCGAGGATCTCGCCCTCGGCGATGTCGAAGCTGACGTTATCGACGGGTTTCAGCAGGCCACGGCGCGTGGGGATTTCCACGGTCAGGCCGCGGACGGAGAGGACGGGGGTGGTCATGGGATCACCTCAGTTTCGGATTGAGCGCATCGCGCAGCCAGTCACCCAGCAGGTTGATCGACAGCGCCAGCGCCAAAAGCGTCACGGCGGGGAAGAACAGGATCCACCATTCGCCCGAGAACATGAATTCCTGACCGATGCGGATGAGTGTGCCGAGGGACGGCTTCGTGGGCGGTGCCCCGACCCCAAGGAAGGACAGCGTGGCCTCGGCAATGATGGCGAGCGCCAGCGAAATGGTGGCGATCACCAGAACCGGGTTCAGCACGTTGGGCAGGATGTGGCGGATCATGATGGCAAAGGGCTTGCGCCCGATAAGCCGCGCGGCCTGCACGTATTCGCGGTTCTTCTCGACCAGCGTGGCGCCCCGCACGACGCGGGCGAATTGCACCCAGTCCGAAAGACCGATGGCGAGGATCAGCACCCAGATCGCCATCTGGTCGCGGTATTCAGGCGGCGTGATGCCCTTGGCGATGCCGAAGATCAGCATGGCCACCAGGATCGCCGGGAAGGTCAGCTGCACATCGGCCACGCGCATGATGATCGTCTCGGTCCAGCCGCCCAGATAGCCCGCGAGCAGGCCCAGAACGACGCCGATCACCATGGCCAGAAGCACCGCCGAGAACCCCACGAAGAGCGAAATGCGCATCCCGTAGAGGATCGTGGAAAACACGTCCCGGCCCTGATCGTCCGTGCCCATGAGGAAGGCGTCGCCGGTGAAGGCATTGGCCTCGCCCGGGGGCGTGAAGCCGTTCATCAGGTTCAGCGTGGCGGGATCGAACGGGTTATGCGGCGCGATGAGCGGCGCCAGAAGCGCTGCCAGCACAAGCGCCACCACGACAAAGCCCGAGATCATCGCGACAGGCGCGTGGCGGAAGGACCAGGCCAGATCGCTGTCCCAGGCGCGCTTGATGCGCGAGGGCGGACGGATCGGCGCGTCGGACGGCATGTCGGTCTCGGCCATGTCAGTGACCTCCGGCTGTGCGGTCGACGCGCAGGCGCGGGTCGATCGCGAAGTAAAGCATGTCGACGATCAGGTTGATGCCGACGAACATGACGGAAATCATCATGAGATAGGCGGCCATCACCGGGATATCGACGAACTGGATCGCGTTGATGAACAGAAGCCCCACGCCCGGCCACTGGAACACCGTCTCGGTGATGATGGCGAAGGCGATGATCGAGCCCAACTGCAGACCGGTGATGGTGATGACCGGCACCAGCGTATTCTTCAGCGCATGACGGAAGTTGATTGCACGCTCCCGGATGCCGCGCGCGCGGGCGAAGCGGATGTAGTCCATGCGCAGCACCTCCAGCATCTCGGTGCGCACGAGCCGCATGATCAGCGTCATCTGGTAGAGCCCCAGCGTGATCGCAGGCAGGATCAGCGCCTTGAGCCCGCTTGCGGTCAGAAAGCCCGTGGACCAGCCGCCCACCTGCGTGACCTCACCGCGTCCGAAGGAGGGCAGCCAGCCCAGCTCGACCGAGAAGACGTAGATCAGCAGGATCCCGATCAGGAAGGTCGGCAGCGACACTCCGATCAGGGACACGGTCATGATGACGTTGGCCGGTATGCCCCGCCTTCGGATCGCGGTGAAAATGCCAAGGCCGATGCCTCCGGCCAGCGCCAGAAGGCCCGAGACGAAGGCCAGCTCCAGCGTCGCGGGGGCGCGTTCGAGAAGGATCTCGCCCACGGGCCGCCCCTGCCGGTAGCTGAGCCCGAAATTGCCCTGCACCGCCTGTTCGAGGAACTTGTAGTATTGCACCACGAACGGCTGATCGAGGCCCAGCTCCGTGCGCAGGCGTTCGACATCGGCCTGGGTGCGTTCCTGCCCCAGCATGTTGTCGATGGGATCGCCCACGAAGCTGAACATGGAAAAGGCCACGAGCCCCGTGAACAGAAGCACGAGGATCGATTGGCCGACGCGGCGGATGATATAGGCGAGCATGAGCCCTCAGTTCACGTTGACCCAGCGCAGGATGAAGAAATTGTCTTCGCGCTGGATAAGGTCGATATTGTCAGCCGTGCCCCACAGAAGCGGCTGCACGTAGAGCGGCACGTAAACCATGTCATCCTGCACGATGCCAGCGATCTCGTCGAGCATGGCCTGACGGGCCTCGGGGTCGATTTCGGATTGCACGGCGGGGATCAACTCATCGACGCGCGGGTTCGAGTAACCGCCGAAATTCCAGGTGCCGATGTTTTCCTGCGGCGTGTGGACGAGGAAGCGGAACGGGTGCTCGGCATCAAACGTGCCGGGCGACCAGCCCAGCAGGTACATGTCGTATTCATCCGCCCGAAGCTCGGGCCAGTAGTTCCGCACCGGGATCGCGTCGAGCTGCGCCTCGAGCCCGATCTGCGCCAGCATCGCGACGGTGGCCTGGCACACGCTTTCGTCGTTGATGTAGCGATCGTTGGGGCATTTCAGCAGGAAGCGGAAGCCGTCCGGGTAGCCTGCCTCGGCCAGCAGCGCCTTTGCGGCTTCGACATCAAGCGCGGGGCGTTCGGAAAGCCCCTCGGAATAGCCCGACATGGCGGGGCTCACGAGTTGCGCCGCAGGTTCCGCCGAGCCGCGCATGATGGTCTGCAGGATGGCGGGCACGTTGATCGCCTGCGCCACGGCGCGACGCACCAGCGGGTCCTTGAACGGATTGCCCTCGACCGAGCCGTCGCCACCCACCAGCGTGTCCTTGTCCTGGCTGAAGCCGTACATCATCACGCGCGCCTCGACGCCGCGCTTCAGCTCCACGCCGTCCGCCTGATCGAGCCGGTCAGCATCCTGCACGGGCACCGGGTTGATCATGTCGACCTCGCCCGAAAGAAGCGCCGCGACGGCGGTGGCGGAATTGTCGATGGGGGTGAAGACGCCTTCGGTGACGTTGCCGCGATCCTCGCCCCACCACTCCTCGAACGGGGTCAGGACTGTACGCAGGCCGGGATCGCGTTCGGAGACGCGGTAGGCGCCGGTGCCGTTGGTGTTGAGCGTGGCGAAGTTGCCCTGCTCGATATTGGGGCGGGTCGCGCCATTCGCCTCGGCCCAGCCGCTGTCCATGATCATCCAGTTGGCGATGCTGTCGGGGAAGATCGGGTTCGGGGCGGCGGTCCGGATCTCGACCGTGTAATCGTCGGGCGCGGTCACTTCGGTCACGCCCGAGAACCAGCTGGCCGTATCGCTTTCCGGCGACGAGGCGCGTTCGTAGGAAAAGACCACATCCTCGGCGGTAAAGGCGCTGCCGTCATGGAAGGTAACGCCTTCGCGCAGGGTAAAACGCCAGCCTTCGCCATCGCCAATGGGCTCCCACGCGGTCGCCAGCGCAGGCTCCACTGCCATGCCGCGGTCGCGGCGCACGAGGCCTTCATAGACGTTGTTCAGAAAGCCCAGAACGGGCGCGGAATTGCCCGCATGGGGGTCCATCGTGTTCGGATCGGTCTGCCCGGCCCAGCGGAAGGTCTCGGCTGTGGCGGGAAGCGCCAGCGCGCAGAGCGCAGATGCGGTCCAGAGGGCTTTCATGGCAGCGATCCTTTTCTAAAAGGGATGATCCGGGCGCGACGAGGCGCGCCCGGATCAGGATAGCACAGAACCCGAAGCGCGCGCGTATGTGCACGCGCCCCCGGGCTTTGGCGAGATCAGTTGATCTCCATGAACTTGAACTTGGGATCGTCCTCGGGCGAGACCTCGATGCCGATGGCGTCGGTCATGCCCCAGTTCAGCACCTGGTGGTGTACCGGCAGGTAGAGCTGCTCGTCCTGCACGACGTTCCAGATCTCCGCGATGGTGGCGTTGCGCGCCTCGAGATCCGTCTCGGAGGCGAGGCTCACGATCTGTGCGTCCACATCGGTGTTCGAGAAGCCGGTATTGTTCCACGAACCACGCTCTTCACCGCGCGTATGCACGAGGAAGTTGAAGATGTACTCGGAATCGTAGGTCGGAACGCCCCAGCCCAGCATGTAGAAATCCGTCTCGCCATTGGTGATGAGCGGGAAATGCTGCGCCTTGGGCTTCGCGTCGAGGTTCACGGTGATGCCGATCTGCGCCAGCATGCCCACGGTCGCCTGGCAGATCGCTTCGTCGTTGATGTAGCGATCGTTCGGGCAGTCGAGCTGGATGGAGAAGCCGTCGGCATAGCCCGCCTCTTCCATCAGCGCCTTGGCGGCGTCGATATCGGTGGTGGCGGAGCTGTCCATCTCCTCGGTCCAGCCGTTCACGAAGGGCGGTGCGATCATGCCTGCGGGCTGCGACTGGCCGCGCATCACGACCTGCTTGATCGCATCGCGGTTGATCGCCATGGACATGGCCTTGCGCACGCGCGCATCGGCAAGCGGGTTCGCGCCTTCGACATCGTCATTGGCCAGATCGTCGGCGCCCATGTTCATGCCGAAGAAGATCACCCGGTTCTGCGGCGCGGTCTTCACGACGAGGCCTTCGGTGTCGCCCACGCGGCCCAGATCCTGCACCGGCACGTCCTGGATGAAGTCGACCTCACCCGACAGCAGGGCCGCCACGCGGGTCGCGGCGTTCTGAATGGGAGTGTATTCGATGCGGGTCACGTCCATCGGGAACATGTCCATGCCCCAGTAATCCGCGTTCTGCTCCAGCACGGTGCGCACGTCGGGCTCGCGGCTGACCAGCTTGAAGGCGCCGGTGCCGTTGGTGTTCTGGGAAGCGAAGGTCGACTCGCCGCCCTCGACATCCTGCACGGCGACCGAGTCGTTGGCCTCGGTCCAGCCCTTGTCCATCATGAACAGGTTGGTGAGGTTCGAGGGCAGGATCGGGTTCGGGCCGTCGGTGACGAATTCGACGGTCAGATCGTCGACCGCGCGGACCTCCACGATGGAGTTCAGAAGCTCCTTCATGTTGGAGTTTTCCGACTTCGCGCGGTTGATCGAGAAGACCACATCCTCGGCGGTGAAGTCGGCGCCGTCATGGTAGGTGACGCCTTCGCGCAGGTTGAAGACCCAGACATTGGGGTCGTCTTCGGAGGGCGCCCAGTCGGTCGCGAGCGCGGCCTGGAATTCGCCGGACATGTCGCGGATGATCAGCGGCTCGTAGATCTGGTGGGCAAGCGTGTGGGTCGGGCCCTCGTTCTGGGCATGGGGATCGAGCGTCAGCGAATCGCCTGCCCGCGCCCAGCGCAGAGTTTCCGCGGAGGCCGCCAGCGACGTGCTGGCCAGAAGCGCCGCGGCAAGAATGCCGGTGGTTTTCATCATATTCTCCCTGATGGACTGCCGGGCTTTCCTGCCCGGACGAATGCGGCAGAGCCTACCCATCGTGGCGGCGGCTTCAAGCGGTGACGCGGGGAGATGCGGAAATTGCCCGGACCATCCGGCAATGTGGCGCGCTGTTCATCACGGCAGGTGGGGTGGCTTGGGGCTGTCCGAGCAGGTCGGCACCAGGGCGCAGGGCGTTTGGGCACGGGGTGGCGGGCCGGTGCAAGGCGCTATGGGGCGAAGGCGCGGGCGAGGTCCCGGAGCAGGTCCGGGACAGGGCGGCGCTGCCAAATGCGGCTCAGGACATCTGCAGCGCGAAACTGACGATGTCGGGCGCGCCCCCCTCGACCTCTCGGACAAAACCGGCCTTTTGCAGAACGCGCATGGAGGCCGGATTCTGCACCGCAACTCCCGCCCTCAGCAGATGGATACCCTCGCGGTGAAGCGCCGCGGCCAGCCCCCGCACCAATTCGGTCGCAAGGCCCCTGCCCCAGGCCGCTTCCCCCAACAGATAGCCTATGCGCCGTTCGGTTCCCTTTTCGGGCTCGGGCCGGGTCATGACGAAGACAAGCCCGATCAAACGGGCCGCTCCGCCTGTGCTGTCACGCTCCGCGATGGTTCCGACCGAGGCCCCGGCCGCACGCGCCTCCATCCAGGCCGACAGGTCCGGATCGTCGGGCGCAAGCTGGACGGGCTCGGGCAGATGGCGCAGCACGGGCGGCGTCAGAATGGCCCGCAAACCATCCGCCAGGGCGCGGCGCGCGACAGGATCGGCGCGCGCCGCGCTCCAGTCCCGAACGATCAGTCGATCCGTATCAAACCCGCGCATGCGACCAGCCTGCCATGCCGCCCCCGGGAAGGCGACAGGGAGGTGTGCAGGCCATGCGCGGCTGGGTCAGAGCGCGACCGTCTCTGCCCCCTGCTCACGCGCGAGCTTCGCCGCGACCGAGGCGACGGCCAGATCCTGAAGGCCCACGCCCGTCCCGTCAAACAGCGTGATCTCGTCATCTGAGGTCCGGCCCCTGTGATCGCCGTTGATGACCGCGCCGATGGGGGTGATGTCACCTTCCTTGATCAGACCCTGCCCCACGGCATGCTGCGCCTCGCCGATGCTGATCGACTGCGCGATCTCGTCGGTGAAGACGGTGGCGCGGGCCAGAAGCGCCGCGTCGACTTCCTGCTTGCCCTTCGTGTCGGTGCCCATGCAGGCGATATGCGTGCCGGGCTTGATCCAGTCGGCCATCAGCAGGGGCTCGAAGGCCGAGGTGATGGTGATGATGACATCCGCCTGTGCCCCCAGCTCTTCCTGAGTGACCGCCTCGAATTCAAGGCCGATCTCTTTCGCCACCTCACCCAGTTTCGGCAGCATGTCGGGATGCGGGTTCCAGGCGACGACCTTTTCGAAGCCGCGCTGTTCGGCGGCGGCGCGCAGCTGGAACGCGGATTGATGGCCGGCCCCCACCATGCCCAGCACCTTTGCATCCTTGCGCGCCAGATGCGCGATGGAGACCGAGGACGAGGCCGCCGTGCGCACGGCGGTCAGGTAATTGCCGCCCACCAGCGCTTGCAGCCGCCCGGTATCGGGATCGAACAGAAAGACGGTCGATTGGTGATTGGTCAGGCCCTTCTCGGCATTGCCGGGCCAGTAGCCGCCCGACTTCAGGCCCAGCGATCCGCCCACCTTGTCGAAGCCCGACTTGAATCCGTAAAGCGCGTCCGCATAGCCGATGGCTTCGCGGATGACGGGGAAGTTGTAGGCGTCGCCCTTGGCCATGGCGCCGAAGACCTGCTCCACCGCCGTGAAGGCCGAGGCGCGGTCGACGATCTTCTGGCACATCTCTTCGGTGACGATGACGACGCTGCCGTCTTTTGCGTGGCTCATGGTGTTTCCTTCTCGTCCCGCTGTTCTTGTTCTTGGGTCTCGCAAAAACGCGCGCCCCGGTTGATGGGACGCGCGCGGATCACTGCATCAAAGCTCAGTAGGCCTTGCCGCGGGCGGAGACGGGCCAGATCGTCTCGACCTTGCCGTTCCGCAGGCCCACATACCAATCGTGGACGTTGCAGGTCGGATCGCAATGGCCCGGCACGAGCTTCAGCTTCTCGTTGACCTTGAGATTGCCGTCGGGGTCCGACACGACGCCATGCTCGTCCGAGCATTTGACGTATTCCACGTCATCGCGCCCGTAGATGAAGGGCAGACCGCTATCCACGGATTGCGCCTTGAGGCCCGCATCGACGATGGCCTTTTCGGCCTTGGCGTGGCTCATGACAGAGGTCAGGATGAAGAGCGCGTTTTCCCACTCGCCCTGGTCGATCCGCTTGCCGTCCTTGTCGAGGATGCGGCCGTAATCGGCATCCATGAAGGCGTAGGAGCCGCATTGCAGCTCGTTATAGACGCCGGAATTCGACTCGAAGTAGTAAGAGCCCGTGCCGCCACCGCCGACGATATCGCATTCAAGGCCTTCTGCCTTCAGCGTGTCCACGGCGTCCTTGACCATGGCGATGGCGATATCGACCTTGGCCTTGCGGTCCTCGTAGCTGTCCATGTGCTGCATCGCGCCCTGATAGGCCTGGATGCCGGAAAACTTCAGGCCCGGTGCCGCGTCGATGGCCTTGGCGATCTCGACCACGGCGGGCGTGGTGGTCACGCCGCAGCGGCCCGCGCCGCAATCGATCTCCACCAGGCACTCGATCTCGGTGCCGTGCTTTTGCGCCGCCGCCGACAGGTCGGCCACGTTCTCGATCTCGTCGACGCAGCAGATGGTGCGCGCGCCAAGCTTGGGCATGCGGGCCAGACGGTCGATCTTGGCCGGGTCGCGCACCTGGTTCGACACCAGCACGTCCTTGATGCCGCCGCGGGCGAAGACCTCGGCCTCGGACACCTTCTGGCAGCAGACGCCGACGGCGCCGCCCAGTTCGACCTGCAGCTTCGCCACATCGACCGATTTGTGCATTTTGCCGTGGACCCGGTGGCGCATGCCGTGGGCCTTGGCGTAATCGCCCATCTTCTTGATGTTGCGCTCCAGCGCGTCGAGGTCGAGCACCAGGCAGGGCGTCTGCACATCGGCCTCGTCCATGCCGATGGCTGCGGGGATGTCGTAGCCGACTTCGTATTCGTCGAGATTAACGGTATCTTTCATTGTCTCTCTCCTTGTTGGGGGATGGTGGGTTTTCACCCACCCTACGGAGTGTTCGGGCGGCGCGATCAGGCGCCGGTCATCCAGGGCAGCTTGTCGAGATCGACATTGCCGCCGGTGACGATCACGCCGACGCGGCGGCCGCGATACACCTCGGGGTTCTTGAGGATCACGGCGAGCGGAACCGCACAGGACGGCTCCATCACGATCTTCATGCGCTGCCAGGTGAGCTTCATCGCGTCGATGATTTCCTGCTCGGACGCGGTCTGCACGTCGGTCACGAAGTTCGACACGAAATGCCAGGTGTTCTCCTTGAGCGGCACCTTGAGCCCGTCGGCAATCGTGACCGGCGCATCGTCGGCGATGATGTGACCGGCCTTGAAGGACCGCATGGCGTCATCGGCCTGTTCGGGCTCGGCCGCGTAGATCTTCACGTCGGGCGCGAGGTTTGACAGGGTCAGACAGGTGCCCGAGATCATGCCGCCGCCGCCGATGGGCGCGACCATGGTATCGAGACCCTCGACCTGCTCCATCAGCTCCGCCGAACAGGTGGCCTGCCCCGCGATCACGCGCGGATCGTTATAGGGATGCACGAATTCCGCGCCGGTTTCCTTCTGCACCTCGGCAAAGACCGCCTCGCGACTCGATGTCGAGGGCTCGCATTCGGTGATCTGCCCGCCATAGCCGCGCACGGCGGCCTTCTTGGCCTCGGGTGCGGTCTTGGGCATCACGACATAACAGGGAATGCCCCGCCGCCCCGCCGCGTAGGACAAAGACAGCGCGTGATTGCCCGAGCTGTGCGTGCAGACGCCCTTTTCGGCCTGCGCGTCCGACAGACCGAAGACGGCATTCGTCGCGCCGCGCACCTTGAAGGCGCCCGCCTTCTGGAAGTTCTCGCATTTGAAGAACAGCTCCGCGCCTGTGAGCTCGTTCAGATAGGACGAGGTCAGGACCGGCGTGTTGTGGATGTAGGGTTTGATCCGCTCATGCGCGGCGCGCATGTCGTCGATCGTCAGCTCGGCGGCTGTGGTGGTTGCGTCCAGCATAGCGTCTCCTCCTCTCAGGCGGCCGATTTCACGGCGGTCGCATTGCCGCTGCGATAGAAATCCTGTGCCGCGGCCACGCCCGATCCCAGGGTGATCGGGTAGTCGAGATCCGCCATCGCCATCTCGATGGCGCCGAGGCCCGACAGGACCATGACGTCGGTCAGACTGCCCAGATGGCCGATGCGGAAGGCCTTTCCGTTCATCTCGCCCAGGCCGATTCCGAAGGACACCCCGTAGGCGTCGAAGGCATGTTCGGTCAGGACGTTGCTGTCGAAGCCCTTGGGAACATAGATGGCGCTGACCGTGTCGGAGTAAAGATCCGGGCTTTGCGCCACGAGTTCAAGCCCCCAGGCCTTGGTCGCGCGGCGCACGCCTTCGGCAAGCCGCGTGTGACGGGCATAGACGTTGTCGAGGCCTTCCTCGAACAGCATCTTCAGGCTTTCGCGCATGCCGTAGATCAGTTGCAGCGGCGGCGTGTAGGGAAACCCGCCCGAGGCATTGGCCTTGGTCATGTCGCGGAAATCGAAGAAAGTGCGCGGCAGTTTCGCGCCCTCCATGGCATCGAGCGCCTTCGGGCTGACGCCCAGGATCGCCATGCCGGTGGCCAGCATGAAACCCTTCTGGGAGCCGGAGACGGCGATGTCGACGCCCCAGGCATCCATCTCGAAGGGCATGGAGGCCAGCGAGGACACACAATCGACGAACAGCATTGCCGGATGGCTGGCCGCATCCATCGCGGCGCGCACGGCGGCCACGTCGGATTTCACGCCCGTCGCGGTCTCGTTATGGGTGACGAGGACGGCCTTGATCTCGTGGCCCTTGTCGGCGCTGAGCGCGGCTTCGAACTTGTCGGCAGGCGCCCCCGCGCCCCAGGCGCATTCGATGATCTGGACATCGAGCCCGTGCCGCTGGCACAGATCGATCCAGCGATGCGAGAACATGCCGTAGCGCGCGACAAGAACCTTGTCTCCGGGCGACAGCGTGTTGGTGACCGCCGCTTCCCAGCCGCCCGTGCCCGAGGCCGGAAAGGTGATGACGGTGCCGTCCTTGGTGCCGAACACCTTCTTGGTGTCCTCGAGCACCGGCGCGAAGGTCTCGACGAAGTCGGGCGCGCGGTGGTCGCGGGTCTGCACATGCATCGCCGACAGAAGCCGCTCGGGGATGTTGGTGGGGCCAGGAATGAAAACGGGGTTCTGCGTGCTCATCGGTGCGATTCTCCCTATGGATGGCCAGAACCTAGACTTTCGGAAACCTTTTTCAATTTTCTCGATAACCTGGAATACAGGCGCATGCAGCGATTTTATATCTTGAAAATCAAAGACTAAGCCTTTCCATTTCTGCGACGCGGAAATTTCTTGAAAAACTTTTTCAAAACCCGGACACAGGGGAACACCTGCAGGAGCGCCCCATGCAAGCCCCCAAACGCCAGCGCGGCCGCCCCAAGTCGCAATTCACCGAAAGCTCTGCCGGCACGCTGCAATCGCTCGATCGGGCGCTGTCTGTACTGGTGGCGCTGTCACGCGCCGGGCGGATGACGCTGACCGATCTGGCCCTGGCCGTGGGCGTGCCGACGGCCACCACGCACCGCATCCTCATGACGCTGCAGAAGCACGATTTCGTGGCCTTCGACGAGGACCGGCAGGATTGGCTCGTCGGGATCGAGGCGTTCCGTACGGGCGCGGCCTTCCTCAAACGCTCGAACCTCGTGGAGATTGGGCGCCCGGTCATGCAGCTTCTGATGGAAGAGACCGGCGAGACCGCGAACCTGGCCGTGCCGCAGAAGGCCGAGGTGGTGTTCGTGGGACAGATCGAGACGCTGAACCCGATCCGCGCCTTCTTCCCGCCTGGCACGCGGACGGCCATGCATGCCTCGGGGACCGGCAAGGCCATCCTCGCCCATTTGCCCGACGACAAGGTGAAGCGGCTGCTTTCGGCTGCGGGGCTTGAACAATTCACGCCCAACACGCGCACCACGCCCGCCGATCTCTTCGCGGATCTGGAGCGGACCCGCGCGCGCGGCTGGTCCTTCGACCGCGAAGAACGCTACGAGAGCATGTCCTGCATCGGCTCGGCCATCTTCGACGAGATGGGCAATCCCTGTGCGGGCGTGTCGATTTCGGGCCCCAGCATCCGCTTTGACGACGACCGGATCGCGACCTTCGGCGCGGCGGTGAAACGCGCAGCCGACGAAATCACGCACCGGCTGGGCGGCCTGCCCCCGAAACCGCCCGCGTCCTGAGGCCCCTATTCCGCCGCGACCGCCGCAGGCCCGGCCGCCGCCGCCGCGGGGCGTGCCGACAGCACCAGCCGCAGAAGCGGCGGCACGGTCAGCAGCGTCAGGAAGGCCGACATCGACAGACCGCCGACCACGACCGCGCCCAGCCCGCGATAAAGCTCTGATCCGGCGCCCGGAAACAGCACGAGCGGCAGCATCCCGCAGATCGAAGTCAGGGTGGACATGAAGATCGGGCGGATCCGGTTGCGCGTCGCCTCCTCGATCGCATCGACGGGCGCCATGCCCTCCTCGCGCAGATGGTAAAGCGACTGGTGCACGATCAGGATCGCGTTGTTCACCACGATCCCCACAAGGATCACGAAACCCAGAAGCGTCAGCATATCCAGCGGTTGCGTGCCCACGAGGTTCAGAACCGCGAGTCCGCCCACCCCGCCCGCCGCCGCCACCGGCACGGAGATCATCACGACAAGCGGCAGCACGAAGGATTCGAACAGCACCGCCATGACCAGAAAGACGATGACCATGGCCACCGCGAGGTTGATCTGGATCGCGTTCCAGGTCTGGGACAACTGGTCCGCCGTGCCCGAGACCGACAGGCGCACGCCCGGCGGCAATCCCTGCGCCTCGAGCGCGCCGATCACGTCGCGTTGCAACAGCTCCACCGCCGCCTCGAGCGGCAGCGCATCCGAGGGCCGGACCTCCAGCGTCACGGTGCGCAGGCGTTCGAGATGCCGGATCTCGGTCGGACCGGCGGTCACGCGGACCTCGGCCAGCTCGGAGGCGGGCACGATCCGGCCCGAAGGCGTCACCACGGGAAAGGCGCCCACATCCTGCGTGCGCAGGCCCGCCAGCGCGGTATCATCGCCCTTCAGCGTCAGGTCGAGACGGCGGTTGCCCACATTGATCTCGGCCACGCGCAGCCCGTCATTGTAAGCATCGACCGTCGCGGCCAGATCCTGCGTCGACAGCCCCGCATCGGCGAGCCGCACGCGATCGGGGATCAGCCGCACCTCGGGCGCGCCCAACTCCAGCCCCGGAATGGGCCGGAACTGATGCCCTTCGGAGCGCGGCAATTGCTGACCGATGATGCCCGCCGCCTGCCCCGCGACGGAGAGGATATCCTCCAGCTCCTCGCCCGAGATATTGACCTCGATCGTGCGGCCCCCGCCGACGCCACGCCCGAAGAGCGACGGCTGCGTCATGAAGCCGAACGTGCCGGGTTCCGCGAAGATGGGCCGCGACAGGATCGGGATCACATCCGCCACGCGACTGCCATCGACCGCGGCCGCGCCCACGAAGGAATTGCCCGGCGTCGCCACGAAGAAGAACGAACTGAGCGCCGGGCGTCCATCCTCGGTCTCGGCCTCGGGGCGGGCTTGCCACATGGGCTCGGCCACCGCCTCGATCCGCTGGGCGATGGTCTCGGTCGTATCGAGATTGTAGCCCGGCGGCGGGATCAGCAGGCCGAAGACAAGGTTCCGGTTGCCCTCGGGCAGGTATTCGAGCTTCGGCAGGAACGCCCAGGCGGCAATCGCCGCCCCCGTGCCGATGGCCGCCACCATGACAAGCCCCGCCGCGCGGAACCGCACGGTGAAGCGCACATAGGCCATGATGAGCCAGGAAAAGGCGCGTCCGAAATGGTCGATGCCGGGCAGCGGAAGGGTCTTGGTCTGGCCGTCTTTCAGCAATCGGCTCGACAGCGCGGGGATCACCGTGACCGCCACCACGAGCGACAGCAGGACCGAGACCGAGATCGCGACCGCGATGTCGCGGAAGAGCTGCCCCGCCTCGAGTTGCATGACGAGGATCGGGATGAAGACCATCACGGTCGTCAGCGCCGAGACGAGGATCGCCCCCCAGACCTGCTTCGCGCCCAGATAGGCGGCCTCGGCCCGGGATTTGCCTGCCTCGCGCAGGCGGTAGATGTTTTCCAGAACGACGATGGCCGCATCGACGATCATGCCCACCGCGAAGGCGATGCCTGCCAGCGAGATGACGTTGAGCGTCCGCCCCGTCACCGCCATCGCCACGAAGGTCGCGACGATGGACACCGGGATCGCCATGGAAATCACCAGCGTCGCGCGCGGGGAACGCAGGAAGATCAGCAGGATCGAGGCTGCCAGAAGTCCACCGATCCAGATGTTCTGGGTCACGAGGTCGATGGCGCCTTCGATATAGACCGTCTCGTCATAGACCTGTTCGAGCTGGAGGTTCTGTTCGGCCACCGGGCCCTCGGACAGCTCGGCCAGGACGGTCTTCACCTCTGCCATGGTGGAGATGACGTTGGCGCCCTGTTCACGCACGATGTTGAAGGCAAGCGCGGGCTCTCCCCGGAAGCGCAGGCGCGCGGTGCCTTCCTTGTAGGCAAAGCCCACCTGGGCCACATCCGCGACGCGGACCCGCCCGAGCGCACCGGTCCGCCCCTGGCTTTCACTGCGCAGGACAACGCTTTCGATCGCCTCGACATTGTTCAGATTGCCGTCCGCGCGGACCACATAGCGGCGCTTGCCCTCGTCCACATCGCCAGCCGACAGGCTGATGTTTTCGGCGCGCAGGCGGTTCACCACGGCGGGAATGGTCAGCCCGAAGCGGGCCAGTTCCGAGGGTTGGATGACGATCTGCAATTCGCGCGCCACGCCCCCGAAGGCGTTCACGGTCGACACGCCGTCGATCCGTTCGATCCGTTCCTTGATCACGTCCTCGACGAAATCGCCGTATTGCGGCAAGGGGCGCGCGGTGGCTTCGGTGCCGCGCACGATCACCCAGGCGATGGGGCTGTCATCCGAGCCCGAGGTATTGAGCGTGGGCTCGCCCGCTTCCGCGGGATAGCCGCCCACCCGGTCGAGCCTGTTCGACACGAGCAGAAGGATATCGCCCATATCCGAGCCCACGGCGAATTCGAGCGTGACCTCGGCCCGGCCCGTGCGGGCGCGGCTGGTCATGATCTCGAGCCCTTCGAGCCCGCGGAAGGCGTCCTCCTGCGGGTTGATGATCTCGCGCTCGACCTCGACCGGGGCGGCGCCGGGCCAGTTCGTCTCGACCACCACGATGGGTTTGCGCACGTCGGGGGCCAGCTGAACGGGGATGCGCGACAGGGCGAGCACGCCGAACAGCACGGCCATGATGACCACGGCCAGGACCGCGACGGGCCGTTCGATGGAGGCGCGGATCAGGTCCATGGATCAGCCCTGCCCGTCTTCGCCGCCCGCCTCGCCCGCGGGTTCGGCGGATTGCGGGGTTGGGGCTTCGGTGGCGCTGTCGGCCTTCGCGGCCTCGGCCGGGGCGGCCTCCCGGCCCGGGACCTCGCCCTCGCCTCCGCCACCCGGCGGGCCGCCATTCGCAGGCGCGATCTGCTGCCCCGGGCGCAGGCGTTCATTGCCGCGCACCACGACCTCGTCGCCCGCGCTGAGACCGGACAGGACCTCGAACCCGCCCGCGAGCGCCGCGCCGATCTCCACGCTGCGGGGCTGCGCGGTGCCGTCCGCGTTGACGAAGACGCTCCAGCCGCCGGGCGCCTGCACAAGCGCATCCTTCGGCACGACCGTCACCTCGCGGGGCGCGCTGATCGGCACGTCGAGCGTGACCGACTGGCCCACCGCCACGTCGCGATCCGCGCCCGCGATGGAAAACCGCACGGGCCGCGTCCGGGTCGCGGCGAACTCCGTGGGCAGGATCGCGCGCAATTGCAGATCGAGCGCGCCGCCCACATCCGTGCGCGCCGAAACCTGCAGATCGGGGCGCAGCGCGGCGATGAACCGGGCGGGCACGTTGGCCTCGACCTCGGTCGCGCCCAGATCGAGCAGCGTCGCGACCTGCGTGCCCGCGCCGATATATTCCCCGGTCTGGGCGCTGACCTGCAGGATCACCGCCTCGAACGGCGCGCGGATCGTGGCGTTGCGCAGCCGGTATTCGGCCTGGGCCAGCGCCGTCTCTGCCGCCTGGATCCGCGCGCGCGCCTGCTGTTCGGCGCCCAGCGCCGCGTTGTAATCGCCAGAGCGTTCGTCGAACTGGGCCTGCGCGATGGTGGAATTCGCCGCGAGCGCCTCGGCCCGGCGCAGGGCCTTTTCGGCGCGGTCGCGTTGGGCGGTGGCAACGGTCACGCCGGCCTCCGCGATGGCGATCTCGGCCTGGGCCAGATCGCGGTCGATTTCCAGAAATTCGGTATCGAGGCGCGCCAGAACATCGCCCGCCTGCACCCGCTCGCCCACCTGAAGCGGCACGTCGAGGACAATGCCCGCCACCCGTGCTGCGACCGCGCTTTCGCGGCCCGACACGACCTCGCCGAAGACCTGCACGGTCTCGGCCATGGTGCGCAGGCTCACGGCCTCGGTGGCGACGCTGGCGGGCCGGCCGCCCTGCGCGGCGGCGATCCCGGGGACCCAAAGGGCGAGACAGGCCAGAAGGGCGAAAACGGGGCGGTAAAGGACGCGCATGGAGGGGTTCCTTGAGCTATGCGGTGGGCTGTGCGGGACATGCTGCAGAGCAGAATGTAGCGCGAATTTCACCGCGACCAGAGACCATGCGCCCGCCCGCGCGATCCTGGTTGCCGCACCCTCGGATCCCGCCCGTTCAGTGGCTCATCAAAACCGGAATGCGCGCGCGCAGCGCGATGTCGTGGGTGACGCCCCCGATCAGGCCTTCGCGGATCGGGGAATGCTCGTAGGCGCCCATGACCAGAAGGCCCGCGCCCACGCTTTCGCAATGATCGACCAGCGTATCGGCGATGGATTGCCGCCCGCGCGGCAATTCGGTGATCGTGACCTTCACGTTATGCCGGTCGAGCACCATGCCCACGTCGATCCCCGGCAGGCTGTCGGCCAGCGGCGAGCGGCCGACCGAGACGATCTCGACCTCGGTCTCGGTTTCGAGGATCTGCATCGCATCGGCCAGCGCGCGGGCCGCCGCTCGGCCCCCGTCCCAGGCCACCACGGCACGGCCCCCGAAGACCGACCCCTTGTAGCCTGCCGGAAAGGTCATGACCGGGCGCCCGCTGTCATAGGCGACGCGGTCGGGGTGGATTTCCACATGCCGCATGGTGCCGTCGAGACTTTCCTCGTGCATGCCCAGAATGGTGATGTCGAAGAGACGCGCATATCGCGCGACCGTGCGCTGGACCGATCCGCCGGAATCGATCCAGTGCAACATCTTGTCGGGCACCTCGGCGCAGACCTCGTAGAAGCGGCGTTCGATATCGGCGGTCGGGCCCTCGGCCACTTCGAGGATCGCCGCCTGCACCTTCGAGGGCATCCAGCTGTGCTGCATCTTGCGCGACAGGAACGGATTGCCATGGGCGAAAAGCCCGTTCAGATGCGCGTCGAAATATTGCTGCATCAGGACCGCGCCCGAAAGCGCGGCCTCCGATCCCGGCAGGCCGTTATAGGCCACGAGAATGTTCTTGATGCTCATGGCCTGTCCCCCTGCCCTTGCGCCTCACGCACCGTAGAGCCCTGCGCTTTTTGCGCGCAGCTTCACCAGTGCCAGAACCGTGTCGATGGTGGGCGTGGGCGTGTCGGTCACGCGGCCCAGCTCCTGCACCGAGCCCACAAGCGCGTCGATCTCCATCGGGCGGCCCTGGTCGAGATCCTGCAGCATGGACGTGCGATGCGCGCCCACTGCAGCGCCCCCGTCGATCCGGCGGTCCACGTCGATGGGGAACTTGACGCCCAGCTTCTCGGCGATCTCCTGCGCCTCGACCATCATCGCGCGCGCCACGGGGCGCGTGCCCTCGTCGGTGCAGAGCACATCGAGCGTCGCATGGGTCAGCGCCGAGATCGGGTTGAAGGACAGGTTCCCCCAGAGCTTCACCCAGATCTCGTCCCTGAGCCTCGGCCGCACCGGCGCCTTGAGACCCGCCGCGCCCAGCGCCTTCGACAGCGCCATGGCGCGTTCGGATTTCGAGCCGTCAGGCTCTCCGAGGCTGAAGCGGTTGCCCTCGATATGCTTGATGGTGCCGGGCTCGGAGACTTCCGCCGCCGGATAGACCACGCAGCCCAGAACCCGGTCCGGGCCGAAGCCGTCCCATTGCGCATTGCCCGGATCCACCGAGGCCAGCCGCGTGCCTTCCAGATCGCCACCGATCTTGTGGAAATACCACCACGGCACGCCGTTCACGCCGCTCACGATGGTGGTGTTCTCGCCGATGAGCGGCTGCATCTTCGGCACCACGGGCGGCACGGAATGCGCCTTCAGGGTGACGATGACGTAATCCTGCGGACCCAGATCCTCGGGGTTGTCGCTGGCGGTGACAGGCACCGTGACGGGATCGGCGCCTTCCTCGATCAGGGTGAGCCCCTTCTCCTTCATGGCCGCCAGATGCGGACCGCGGGCGACAAGGCTCACATCCGCGCCCGCCTGCGCCAGTTTCACGCCCATATAGCCGCCAATGGCGCCTGCACCGAATACACAGATCTTCATGGGGATTACGCCTTCTCGACCAGACCAAGCTTCTCGGCCAGACCGATACGCTGCATCTTGCCGGTGGCGCCTTTCGGGATCTCGTCCATGATGATCACTTTGCGCGGCACCTTGAAGTCGGCCATGCGTTCGGCCGCGAAGGCCCGGATGGTCTTTTCATCGGCGTCAGCCCCGTCCTTCAGCACAACCGCCGCCGCGACTTCTTCGCCGAGTTTCGGATGCGGCAGGGCGAAGGTGACGACCTGCGCGATGCCTGGATGATCGAGCAGCACGCCATCCACTTCGAGCGGGCTGATCTTTTCGCCGCCGCGGTTGATGATTTCCTTCAGACGGCCCGTCAGGTGCAGGTAGCCGTCTTCGTCGAAGGCCCCCTGATCGCCGGTGCGGAACCAGCGCGCGCCATCGGCCTCGAAGAAGTTCTTGGCGTTGGCCTCGGGATTGCCCTCATAGCCCGGGGTCACGTTCGGGCCGGAGATCACCACCTCGCCGGTGCCCTCCACGAGCCGATTCTCGATCTCATGGGCGATGCGCACCTTGGGACCGGCCTCGACGCCCACGGCACCGGGTTTCTGCGCGCGCGGCGGCAGCGGGTTGGAGGCCATCTGGTGCGCTGCCTCGGTCATGCCGTAACCCTCGATCACCGGGGCGCCGAAGGTTTCCTGCAGCTGCACCATGACCTGCGCGGGCAGCGACGCGGAAGACGAGCGCAGGAAGCGCAGGCGCGCGCCCTCGATCACGTCGGCATTTCGGCCCGCCCGCGTCAGGATCGCCTGATGCATGGTCGGAACGGCGGTGTACCAGGTCGGATCGGCCTCTTTCATCCAGCCGAAGAACTTCATCGCGTCGAAGCCCGGCGCGCACCAGACCGAGCCGCCCGCCGACAGCGTGGCGGCCACGGCGGCAATGAGCCCGTGAATGTGGAAAAGCGGCATGACATTCATGCAGCGATCCGCATCGGTCAGGTCGAGCGAAGTGGCGATGTGCTGCGCGGAGGCCGCGATATTCGATTGCAGAAGCGGCACGATCTTGGGCCGAGAGGTCGTGCCCGAAGTGTGCAGGATCAGCGCGACGTCTTCCGCGTCAGGGGCGCGCCCGGCGCTGCCCGTCAGATCCGAGGACAGGGTGAAATAGCCCGAGGCCGCGCCTTCGGGCACCGAAAGCCGGATCACCCCCATGCCAAGCTTGTTCGCCGCCGCAAGCGCGGGGCCGTCATACCCGTCTTCGACCAGCAGCGCCTTGGCCTTCAGATCTTCGAGGTAGAAAGCGTATTCATCCTCGCGGTAGGCGGGGTTCAGGGGCGCGGTGGTGGCCACCTGCGCAACCGTGATGAAGGCCGCGGCCATTTCGGGGCCGTTCGGCAGCACGATGGCCACGCGGTCGGCCGCGTCGATTCCCATGCCGTTGAGCGTCGCGGCAACCTCGTCCGTGAGGGACCGCAGGCCCTCATAGCTCAGCCAGTCCCGCCCGGGCGCACCGATGGCGGGCAGCTCACCGGAATGCGGGGCAATCAGCGCCTTCAGGGTCGTTTCCATGGGATAAGTCCTCGTTTCCTTGAGATTTCAGTTTGTTATTCGGCAGGCGACAGATCGCGGCGCAACCAGCGCTTGACGTGCTTCAGAAGCGGCAGCACGAAGAAGAGGACGCTGATGGCGATGAAGGTGCCCGAAATCGGCCGCTCCACAAAGGCCAAAACGTTGCCCTGCTCCGAGATGAGCGTCTGACGGAAGCTTTTCTCCATCAGGGGGCCCAGCACCAGCGCCAGCACCAGGGGCGCCATCGGGTAATCGGCCTTGCGCAGCAGGTAGCCCCCGACGCCGAAGCCCACGATCAGCCAGACATCGTGCAGCTTCTGGCTGGGCGCATAGCCGCCCACGAGGCACAGGATGAACACGAGCGCGCAGAGTACGGTGAACGGCATCCGCAGCGCCCAGACAAACAGCGGAATGAGCGCGAGATTGACCAGTACGGCGGCCAGGTTCGCGGTATAGAGCGAGGAGATCAGCCCCCAGACGAAATCGGGCTGCTCGATGAACAGCATCGGCCCCGGCACAAGACCCCACATGACCATGCCGCCCAGAAGCAGCGCCGTGGTGGGCGAGCCCGGGATGCCCAGCGTCAGCATCGGCAGAAGCGATCCGGTGGAGGCCGCGTTGTTTGCGGTCTCGGGGGCGGCCACGCCCTCGATGGCGCCCTTGCCGAATTTCTCGGGCGTCTTGGAGGTCAGCTTGGCGATCCCGTAAGACATCAGCGCGGCGGGCGTCGCGCCTGCGGCGGGCAGCATGCCCACGAAGAAGCCCAGGAAAGAGCCGAGGCTCATGGTTTTCCAGAGCTTGTTGATCTCCTTGATGCCGTACCACAATTCGCGGAACGTCAGTTTCGCGGGCGTGACCTGCGGCGCGGTCTTCTGGGTCTCGATCGTATAGAGGATCTCGCCGATCCCGTAGACGCCGATGGCCAGCACCAGGAAGGAAATACCGGAATAGAAGCCGGGCTCGTCGAAGAAGATGAGCCGCGGCTGGCCCGAGATCAGGTCGAGACCGACCGTCGACAGCGCGAGGCCGAGGCAGATCATGATGATCGTTTTCAACACGTCATCGCCCCCCAGCCCCACGAAGGTCGTGAAGGCCAGAAGCACCAGCGCGAATTCCTCCGCCGGGCCGAAGGCCAGCGCGATATCGGCAAGTGGGGCCGCGAAGATGGTGAACAGGATCACGGAAATCGTGCCACCGACGAAGGACGCGCAGGCCGCCGCAATGAGGGCGAGCCCCGCCTTGCCCTGCTGCGCCATGGGCCGCCCGTCGAATGTGGTGGCGACCGCCGTCGAGGCCCCGGGAATGCCCAGCAGGACCGACGAAATGGCCCCACCATACATCGCCCCGTAATAGATCGCGGCCAGCAGAATGATCGCCGAGGCGGGCGGCACGATGAAGGTGATGGGCAGCACGATGGCCACCCCGTTCACCGAGCCGAGGCCCGGCATCGCCCCGATGAACAGTCCTGCGGTCACGCCAATGAGGACAATGAACAGATTGAGCGGCGACAGCGACGTGCCGAAGCCGTCAGCGAGATATCCCAGCAATTCCATTGGATGCGTCCCTCAGAAGAAGCGCGCGTAAAGCGGGATGAAATACGGCTCAGTGAAGCCCTTGGGCAGCAGGATCTTCAGCGTCACCTCGAAGAAGAAGAACAGAAAGACCGGCGTGCCGATGGTCAGGATCGCGGTCAGCACCCAGCCATGTCCGCCGAAGATCTTGAGATACCAAAGCAAGAACAAGGGCAGCGCGATATAGGCGCCCGTCCAGGGCATCAGCGCGACCGTCACCACAAGCGCGATGGTCACGATCACCACCGAGCGCAGCGTGTCGCTGTCGAAGAACGGGTCGTTGTCCGAGGGCTTGTCGCGCAGCGACCGGAAGATGATCCCGCCCGCACAGACGAACATGATGGCCGACAGCCAGAACGGGAAGGCCCCGCCGCCCGGTCCGCCCGTCTCACCGTTCCAGCCGATGGGCAGGACGGTGGCGTGCCACATGAAATACACGGAAAGCGCCATGATGGCGCCGGCGATCACTCGATCCGCGGTCAGCATGAAAAGTCTCTCATTCCGGAAAAAGGGGGCGCGCACCTCCTCCTGCGCGCGCGCCCCGGGGTCAGACGATGCAGGACGGCTGGATCAGCCCTCGGCCATCGAGCCCAGCAATTCGTCGTGCTTGGCCCGCTCCTCGAGGAAGTAGTCCTGCAGCTCCTGACCGGTCAGGAAATCAGCCATCAGGGCCTTTTCCTTGGTGTAGGTCTGCCATTCCTCGGTCGCGTTCAGCTTCTCGAACATCTCGGTATAATAAGCGACCGCTTCCGGATCCATGCCCGCGGGCGCCACGAAAGAGCGCTGCATCCAGTAGACCAGCTCATGGCCGAGCTCGGTCATGGTGGGGGTGTCCGGGAAGACCTCGATCCGGTCGGGGGTAAAGGCCGCGATGGGGCGCAGCTTGCCCGCCTGGAAGAAGCCCAGCGCCTCGGAGGGGTTGTTCACGGAGCTGTCGATGTGACCGCCCACGAGGTTCTTGGCAACGTCCCCGCCCCCTTTGAACGGAACGTAGGTGATATCGAGGCCAAACTCGTTCTGCAGCATCGCGGTCACGAGGCTGTCTTCCTGACCGGTGCCGGTACCGCCCATCTTCCACGACCCGCCCGAGGCCTTCACCGCGGTCACGTAATCATCCAGCGTCTCGATGTCGCTGTCGGCGTTCACCCACAGAACGAAGGTGTCGAGCGCCATGCGCGCGATCGGGGTGAATTCCTCGATGTTGACGCCGATATCGGTGCGCAGCGGCGTGGTGTAATAGGAGTTGAGCGTCGCCATGATGACGTGGTTGTCGCCTGCCTTGTCCTTCAGGTAGCGCAGCGCTTCCGCGCCCGAGCCGCCGCCCTTGTTCACCGGCAGGATCGGCATCTTCGACAGGCCTTCCTTCTGGATGATCGACTGGAACAGCCGCGCGAGACGATCCGCGCCGCCGCCCTGGCCTGCCATGATGACCATTTCGACGGGCTTCTGCGGCGCGAATTCCTGCGCCGCGACCGGGGCCGCCATCATCAGACCTGCCGAAGCGGCCATCGCCATCGCGATCCGCCGTGTGAACGTGGTTTTCATCCTGAAATCTCCCTTTGAATGACCGGTAATCCGCTGCCGAACCGCGTCTCCTTCGCGGTGGGCTGGTACGGATCTAAATATCGTCGCGAAATATTATTCCAATTTTTTCGTGTGCATGTGTTAATTATTGCCAACACAAATTCCAGATGTGTAAACTTGTAAATATGAGCAAGACCCTGATCGGTCCGCAATTGCGGGCGCTACGCACCCAGAACAACCACACACAGGCCGAAATGGCCCGAAAACTGGGGGTCAGCCCGGCCTATGTGAACCTGCTTGAGAACAACCAGCGCAGCGTTTCCGTTAAAGTGTTAATGGCGCTGAGCGAAGCCTACGGGGTCGATGCCCGCGCCCTCGTGCAGGATACGAGCGCCAGTCAGCTGGCCGAATTGCGCGCCAGCGTGCGCGATCCGATCTTCGCCGGATCCGCCCCCGACCTGACGGAACTGCGCGCCGCAATCGACCACGCGCCGGGGCTGGTGCGGCTGTTCGTGCAGCTGCACGAGAATCATCACGCGCTTCTGGACCGGATGCGGCAGCTCAGCGCCGGGGATACCGCAAGCGAGATGCAGGCGGTCCGCCCCGAGACGGCGATCCACAACTTCTTCCGCAAACGGATGAACCACTTTCCCGGGCTGGAGGCCGCGGCAGAGGCCGCGCGCGCGGCCATCGGTGGCAGCGCGGACGAGCTCTATGGCAATCTCAAACGGCATCTGCGCAACGCCTACGGGCTGCGCGTCGAGGTTCTCGACATGGAGCAGATGGCAGGCGCCCTGCGCTTCTTCGACACCGAAGCCGGTGTGGTGCACCTGTCCGAGACGCTCGACCATATCAACCGCAAGTTCCAGCTCGCGCATGTGCTGGCGATGGTCAGCTGCGACTCGCTTCTGGCCGAATTGGTGGCCGATGCGGACATCCCGAGCGGGCCAGGCCGCGCCCGCTGCCATGTGGAGCTTGCCAATTACGTCGCCGCCGCGATCCTGATGCCCTATGAGCCGTTCCTCGCCTTCGCGGAGGAAACCGCCTACGACATCGACCGCATCGCCACGCGCTTCGGCGTCTCCTTCGAGCAGGTGGCCCAGCGGCTGACCACCCTGCACCGTCCGGGCGCCAAGGGCGTGCCCTTCTTCTTTCTGCGCATCGATGCGGCAGGCAACGTCACCAAAAGGTTCAACGCCACCCCGTTCACCCTGGCCGAGCAAGGCGGCTCCTGCCCGGTCTGGACGATCCACCGCGCCTTCGCCACGCCCGGTGAGATCGTGCCCCAATTCGTCGAGATGCCCGATGCCGGTCAGTTCTTCACGATCAGCCGCTCGACCTCCCGCCCGGTGGTCAGCCATGATGAGCCCGCGCGCTCGCTGGTGGTGACATTGGGCTGCGAACGCGCGCATGCCGATCGCATCGGCTATGCCGCGCCCTTCGACCCGACGGCCGAACGGATGGTCGCGAAGATCGGCATCAACTGCCATATCTGCCCCCGCCGGGAGTGCGGTCAGCGCGCCTACGAGCCGCTGCATGTCAGCCTGCCCGTGGACACGCATCGCCGCGGCTCCACCCGATACCAGAGCTGACGGGGCCCACTCGCAGGCATTGATGACCGACCAGGTGCAATTCCGCCCGGCCGGGTCGCATTTCGGCCGGATCGGAAACGCCCTCTATACGATTGCGCCAATTCCGCCCCATTTCGAAAAGCCTTCATGCCCTTCGCACCCCTTCGCGCCGCAATTCTGCTTGGATATTGTCAATTTCAGGAAAGGCGTTTTGGCGTCCAGACGAAAACCTGACAATTCGATCTCCGCAAGGATGATCCAGCGAAAGGCAAAGATATGACCCATCTCTCGCATGACGCATTCATCCTGCCGAGCCGCCCGGGATATTACGCCTTCACGGCGAAGAACGTGTTTGACGACATCGACAGCGTCTCCGAGCATCTTGGCCGGACACTTCCCGATCTGGAGAGCGATCTGGAATTGGAGAAGCTGGCGAAGTCGGAAAAGCCGAGCGCGGCCAGATCACAGGGCAGCACGCTGACCAGTATCGTCTTTCTGATTTTCGGAAGCCTGGCGCTGCAATCTCTTCTGGGCCGTGCCATTCACTTGATCATGTAAGAAATCAAAACGGATTGAAAAAAGGGCGCCATATGGCGCCCTTTTTCTTTTGTCCTGACCGCACTGCAAAAGAAAACGGGTGACTGACGCCACCCGTTTGCCGAAGCGCGCCGCCGCGCATCTCAGCCAAGTCCAAAGAGCGCCAGGAGCGGCAGCACCAGAAGGAAGCCCATATCGCCCATGCCGCCGCCATCTCCGCCGCCGCCACCGCCGCTCTTTTCCTCTTCCTCCTCCTCGTCCTCTTCCTCGGCGTTCTGCGCCTGCGGCGCGGGCGCGCTCGTGGTCATCAGCGCCGCCACATCGTCCCCCGAGATGGCGGGCGCTTCCTCGGCTACCGGTTGCGCTTCGGGTTCAGGCGCGGCCTCGGGCTCGGGCACGACGTTTTGCGGATCGGCATCGGCCTCGCGCATCACCTCTGCGAAGTCGTCCGTCGCGGTGAAGCCGTCGATGACCACATGCATGATCTCTCCGGGCTTCAGATCGGCGATCAGCACGCCATCCTGGATCGCGTCCTCAAGAGGGATCTCGGTCAGCACTGCGTCGGAGCTGTTGTCGCCCGGGGATTGCCCGTCCTCGACGCCCAGAACCCTGATCGTCGCCGAGGAGATGGAGGTGAACATCTGGGTCAAGTCGATCTCTTCGACGGCCTGGGTGTCGCTGATCGAGGCGATGAAGAACACGACCTCGTCCTCGCCGTAGAAGCCATGCACATCCGCCGTCTCACCCACAGCCTCGGTCTCGCGACTGTCGGCGTCGAAATCGAGGATGGCCTTTCCGGGCAGGCTGTCCGACATCATCGAGAACATCTCGCCCGGCGTGGTCAGCTCTTCGTAGGTGAAGCCTTCGCAGAGCGTGTTGGCGGTGTTTTGCAGAAGCGGCCAGACCTGCGCCTGATCGACGCCCATATAGACCATCTCCTCGAGAGTGTTCAGCATCTCGTGGGACTGGTACAGGCCGTAATCGTCTTCGCGGTCGTAATGGCCTGAATTTCCTGCCTGATTCCACTCGGTCACATAGACGTCGATATCGTCGAACTCCTCGCCCCAGGTCTGTTCGACCATGTCGAGCTGGAAGGTGCGGCTGCCGGGATTGACGCTGCCCTTGGAGTAGAGGTGCGTCACGACGCCATCGACGGCGTCCTTCGCTTCGTCGGTTTCGAAGGAGTGCAGGATCAGCTCGTTCGCCACCAGCGTCCAGTTAATGGAGCCCGAGGAACCCACGATCTCGTCGCCGAAATCGGTGCCGTAATCGGCGTTCAGCGCAGCGACGATGTCGTCGGCATTATCGTATTCGGCGTAGTCGTCGGTCAGCGAGGCGTAGTTGTAATTGTAGCCCGATTGCACGATCAGATCGATCTCCGCCGCTTCGGGATGCTCGTCCGCCATAAACGACAGCTCGTCGTCGATGATGCGCGTCATCTCGGCGGCGAGGCGGCCATATTCGACCGACGACATCTCGCCCGAGCCCCAGTATTCGTTGCCGATCTCGAAGGCGTCGATGGTCGCATCGCCATAGACGCCGCTGACCACGTCGTTGACGAAGCCGCGCAGGGCGTCCTCGTCGAGGTCAACGTAGCGGTCGCCGTTTTCATCCGTCTCTTCGGACAGGAAGTTGCGCGTAGGCAGCACGATGACCGCTGACAGCCCCTCCTCTGCGGCGAAGGACATGAAGTCCGACAGCGAGATGAAGGCGCATTCCTCGCCCTCCTCGTCCACCTTGATCTCGGCGTCTGGGTTGGTGATGTCGAAGTAGTTCTCGGTCAGCGAGCCGCCGGGATAGCGCAGCGAGGTGACGCCCAGATCCTCGACCAGCTCGGCGAAGGCCGTCTCGTCGCTCAGGTCGTCGCGGGAGGCCAGGATGTTGCCGCCGAAATGCGCCTCGGTAAATGTGGCGTCGAGTGCCTCATGTGCGGTCAGAGTTACCATGACGCCACCTCGGAGATATGCGAGGTGACCGAATGACCGGCTGGGGCGAAATAGAGGGTCAGCGTCTTACCGGCAGATCCGTCGCGAATGATAATGGCAGTTTTCATTTTGCACTCCTGGTGAATTGAGGCTCCTCGACGTTTGCGAGGCATGTCTAATTCGACCGGGATTGGTGCTATTTTTGAATATTACGAAACGGACAGTTTCATTTCCAAAAATCTATTCACCTATATCAATTGTCATGTTCGAAATTCAGATGGGGTGAGTTTACAATTCAGACGCTTATTGTGAATTGTGTTCTCGAATATATCGAATGCCGATTGGCCAGGGGCTGAGTGAGGCGGAGTATCATCCATGGGGAAATGGAACCTGATCCGTTTCAACCCGAGAGGCCCCGCTAGCCTTTCGGGCATAAAGGTGTCGAAAATGAGATGATCTGCGCGCAGAGGCGCCGGTTCAAAAGACTACAGTCGGGTGCGCCCGCCGATTCCCGAAAAGACCGATCCTTTCGGGTCATTCCTCTCAAAGGGCGTTTTCGGCGCTGCCCGTTCGATGCTGACAGGTCTCGAAAGTATATTCGCAATGTCAGGATTGCATTCGCGCAATACCGTCGCACCGCCGCCTATCCGGTTACACGACTGCCCCGATCGGGGCCCGCCGGGCACATTCCTTTCATCGCAGAACGCGGGCCCCAAGGCCGCCTCTGAGAGCCCCCGAACCCTGCCGCGAGGCAGCCTTGAAAGGAACCGACATGACGACACCCAAGCTTCCGACCCTGCTTTCGCTGGCCTCGGCAGTCTGTCTCTCGCTGGTGGGCGCGCAAGCCCAGGCCGAGACGCTGACCAGCGATCTGACCTACCGCATCGTCGCGGCTGCCGAAGACGGCACCGAGGCCCTGATCGACCGCGACAGCGTGCGTCCGGGCGAGATGCTGCAGTTTGAAATCACCCATGCCAACGGCACCGAAGCCGACATCGAAGGTCTGAGCGTCGCGCTGCCCGTGCCCGCAGGCGTGACGGTGGTGCTTGGCGCGCAGACGTCTTCCGTGCCAGCCGCATTCGAGGTGCAGGCCGAGATGGATCCCGAGACCCCGGGTCTCGAATGGTCGGCGCTGCCCGCCTCCCGCACCGTGATCGACGCCGATGGAACGGCGCGCACCGAACCCCTTCCGGCCGAGGCGGTGACCGCCGTTCGCTGGAACTTCGAATCCGCTCTGGCGAGCGGTGAGACCGCCCTCAACGCCTATCGGGTGGTCGTCAACTGAGCGCCGAGCGCCCCTGCTTCGATGCCTCTTCTCTCCCTGTCTCTCTTTAAGCCCTAGAAATGGATAACCCTGTGAAACATCGCACCTTCTTCCGCACGACCAGCGCGCTTGCGCTGGCCTCCGTCCTGGGGGTCGCCGCACATGCCGCGACGCCCGAGGCGGGCTCCGTCATCGGCAACCAGGCCACCGCGACCTATGTGAACGGCGCGGGCGACACGATCACCGTGACCTCGAACAAGGTCGAGACCGTGGTCCAGCAGATCGCGGGTCTCTTGCTGACCGCCGACAACAGCGAAGAGATCGCGCCGGGCGGCAAGGCCTTCCTGCCGCACATCGTGACCAACACCGGTAACGGCGCGGACGCGTTCGACCTGACCGCTGTCGAAGGCTCGGGCGATTTCGACTTCGCCTCGGTCGTCATCTACGCCGATGCCGACATGGACGGTGTGGCCGACAACGCAACGCCCATCACCGAGACCCCGGTCCTGGCCGCGGGCGAGCGCTTCGGCATCGTCATCGTGACCACCACGCCCGCCACCGCAACGGCAGGCCAGACCGAGACGGTCACCCTGACCGCCACCAGCCAGCTCGACGGCACCGAGACCGTCACCAACCTCGACACCCTGACCGTCGCCACCGGCGCGATCATGGAACTCGTCAAGTCGATGAGCGTCGACAAGAGCGCGGGCGACCCGACCATCGTCGATGCGGGCGACACGGTCACCGTGACGCTGACCTACTCCAACACCGGCCTGTCGGCCTCGACCGGCTACACCGTCAGCGACGTGATCGACGCGCGTCTGCCCTACACGCTCAGCTCGGCCCAGTGGTCGGACGCGACCGTGGCAGGCGGGCTCGATGAATCGAACGGCGCGCTGGTCGATGCCACCAACGGCGTGGGCGAGACCATCGCCTGGCAGGCCGATGCGGCCTCCAACACCGTGCAGTTCGAAATCTCCAGCGTCGCCCCCGGCCGGACCGGCAGCGTGACGTTCGAGGCCACCATCGGCGCGCTGGCCGAAGCGGGCCTGATCGAGAACACCGCGACGCAGCTCGACGCGTCCGGCGCCTATCCGAACTCGAACACCGCATCGGTGGAAGTCGATGCGCAATACGTTCACGTCATCGACGACAGCTTCACGCAATCCGACCTGTCGGTTCTGCGCTCCTCGACCGATGACGACGCGGCGAATGACAGCGTGCTCGAGACCACCGATACCGCGCAGGGCGGCACGGTCGTCTTCGAATTCGTGCTCGGCAACGACTCGAACCAGAACGATGCCTACACCCTCGACGTGAGCAACCTCGACTTCCCGGCAGGGACCACCTTCCGCATCGTCGGCGCCGATGGCGCAACGCCCATCGTCGGTGAAATCCCGCTCGCGGCCGGCACAGGCACCAAGGTCAACCTGATCGCGACCCTGCCCGCCAACACCGCACCCGCGGCAGCAGGCACGACCAACTACACCGCGACGATCGAGGCCACCTCGACCCAGAGCGGCAACGTCAACACCTCGACGGCCGAGTTCACCGGCGCGGTCCTGGCGGCGACGGTCGACCTGACCAATGCGGTCGCAGGCTCCGAAGGCACGGGCGACAACCCCGACAACGCGGGCACCCCGTGGGTCACCACGACCGCCGATCCGGGCGAGACCGTGATCTACCCGCTCGAGCTTGCGAACCAGGGCACCACGTCGGACAACTACAACCTGACGCTGGCCGCTCCGCTGCCTGCCGGTTGGACCTATGAGTTCCAGCTTGCCGACGGCACGGTCGTGACCAACACCGGCACCATCCCCGCAGGACAGAGCGCGACGATCAACCTCGTCATCACGCCGGCGGAAGATGAAGTTCCGGGCACCACGTCCTTCGAGATCGTCGCCACCTCGCCCATCTCGGGCCAGAGCGACAGCATCGTCGACGCGCTGACCGTCAACACCATCGTCGACCTCGCGATCTCCGCGGATCAGACGACCCAGGCGGCCCCGGGCGGCGTCGTGGACATCCTCCACACCGTGACGAACGAAGGCAACATCACGATCACCGAAGGTGCGCTGACCCAGACCGGCCTGTCGCAGTTCTCGGGCGTGATCTACCTCGACCAGAACGGTGACGGCGTGCTCGATCCGACCGATCCGGTGATCGACAACATCGACGACATCGCAGGCGGCATCGCCCCGGGTGACACGGTGCAGCTGATCTACCGCGTCCAGGTGGGCTCCGTGCCCGGCGTCGCGGAAACCGGCACGATCGCAATCGACACGGCGCTCAACAGCGGTGCCGCAACCGATGGCGACACGCTCGACAACGCGGTGGAAGACCAGGTCGTGGTCGTCTCGGGTGACGTGACCCTGACCAAGTACCAGGCCATCGACCCCGATTGCGACGGCAACCCCGGCGTCTTCACCAAGGAGCGTCAGGCCGTCGAGCCCAACCAGTGCATCCGCTACCGGATCGTTGCGGCCAACACCGGCACCGCCTCTGTCGACAATGTCGTCATCAAGGACATCGTGCCGGCCTACACCGCTTACGAGACCTGCGGCGCGCTTTGCGACGCGGCTGTCACCCCGGCGACCGGCACGCTGAACGTGACCGGCAACCCGCTGATCGAGAGCACCCATGGCGCGCTCGTCCCCGGTGCCGATGCCTCGCTCGAGTTCACGGTCCGCGTCGATCCCTGATCGCTGACACGAAAGAAAGCTCTCCCGCCGCCCAGGCGCGCGGGGGAGCCCCCTCTGCCCGAGATTTTCTCAGATTTCCGAAGGCCTCACCAGCCGCCCCGCCTTTTCAGCCCCCC
>CAZTEV010000004.1:44408-46747 GCA_964612785.1 uncultured Roseivivax sp.
TTCGTGCCGGTCTATCACGTCGCAGGCGCACCCATGCAAAGCTACGTCACAACCCCGCCTGCCGATCTTGCGGATATCGATGCGCTTGCCTGGTATTGGGACGGCACCTACGCGGTCGGCCAATCCTCCGATCTGCACTTCACGGTCACCGTGCCCGCCACGCTGGGCGCGGTCACGGTCGAGAACATCGCGGGCGCCTATCACCCGGGCGGGCCGGATTTCGACATCGTGCCCTCGAACCCCGTGGGCCTCGACATTTCCGGCGGCACGGCGGCGCTGCAATTCGACCGCGCCATCGCCAACCTGAACGAGGACCAGCGCCTGACCCTGATTGGCGGCGCCTGCAACATCAGCGACGCCATCGACCAGGTCGAGATCACCGTGCGCAGCCAGATCACCGGCGATCTGGAAACCGTCACCGCGACCGAGACCGGCGCCAATACCGGCACCTTCGTCACGGGCCCCCTGCCCCTGATGCATATGGCGGCGCCCGTGCACCATGACGGCGTCATGGCGACCGAGGCGGGCGACATGCTGACAGGCACGGCCGTCTGCGGCGATCTGCGGCTGTCCGCGACGCTGCCCGTCGTGCCCGGCAACGTCGTGTTCAACGCGGTCAGCAACGCCCCCGTCGCGGGCGCCGAGGTGATCCTGCGCGACGCCACGGGCCGCGAAGTGGCGCGCCGCACAAGCGATGCGCGCGGCTTCTTCTCCTTCGGGACCATGGATGCGGGCCGCTACACCTATGACGTGGAGCCGCCCTCCGGTCTGAGCTTCCCCTCGGGCCGTCAAAGCTTCCCCGATTTCGGGCGCAGCGTGCGCGCGGATGCGGGCTATGGCGCGGCCTTCGGTCATGACGGCGCGGCCCTCGCCCCGAGCGACATCCCCCTCGACCCGGCCTATGCCCTACCCGTCACGCTGGAGAAGACCGCCGAAAAGACGCGGATCGAAACCGGCGAGAGCCTGCGTTACACGCTTGTCGCCGCGAACCAGATGGACGAGGCGCTGGTCGATGCGGTTGTCACCGACAAGGCGCCCGCGGGCATGGATTACGTCGCAGGCTCGCTGCGCGTGGATGGCGACAAGGCCGCCGATCCGGTGCAGCTGAGCGATGGCGCGATGCAGATCCCGCTCGGCACCCTGTCGCCCAAGCAAAGCGTGACGATCAGCTACGTCCTGCGCGCGAGCGCCGCGCTTGAGGCCGGTACGCATGTGAACGTGGCGCAGGTTTCGGGTCTGCGCGCGGGTCTCGGCACGCCCGTCTCCTCGAACGCGGCCCGCGCGGAGGTCACGCTCGACAATCGCGGCGGCGTCTTCTCGCCCGAGGGCGTCGTGGTCGGCACGGTCTTCCTCGATTGCGACGAAGACGGTCTGAAAGGCCCGCAGGAGGACGAGCCCGGCGTGCCCGGCGTGCGCATCGTGACGCAGACGGGCCTGTCGGTCGTGACCGATCAGGCGGGTCGCTATTCGCTGATCGGCCTGCGCCCGGTCACCCATGCCTTCGTGCTCGATCACCGCACCCTGCCCGCAGGCGCCGAGGCGCTGGCGACGCGGACCATGGATCTGCGCCGTGGCGGATCGCGTCTGGTCGATCTCAAGCGCGGTGAACTGCGCAGCGAATCCTTCGCGCTGAGCTGCCCGCCCGCCGCCCGCGCCGAAACCGCCGAGCGTGTGGCCCTGTTCGAGGCCCGCCAGGCCGAGGCAGGCCCCGAGCGCCTGGGCGATCTGCCGCTGCAATCGGGCCGTCCCGCCCCCCTTTCCGCGCGCACGGAGGCCGGTATCGCCACGCAGACGCAGATGTCGCCTGCCGGTGTGGCCCGCAGCATCGCCGAACTGGCGGACAGCACAGCCAATGAGGCACCGGCGCGCCTGTCGCTCGAAGAGGCGATCCGCGACATGAGCGCGGAGGCCGCCTTCATCGATCTGCCCGCGGAAACCCGCACGCGTCGCACGGATCTGACCCTGCGCGTGAAGGGCCCGGCGGATCTGACGCTGGCCCTCACCCTCAATGGCGAGCCCGTGCCCGCGAACCGCATCGGCGAGCGGACGAGCTGGCAGGCAGGCAACGTGCAGGCGATGGAATACGTGGCGCTCGCGCTGCGCCCGGGCCGCAATGTGCTGACGCTGTCGGGCACCGATCCCTTCGGCATCGCCCGCGCCACCGCAGAGGCCGTCGTCATCGCCCCCGGCGCGCCTGCGCGCCTTGCCCTGACCGCGCCCGACGAAGCGCCCGCAAGCGCAGGCACCGCCGTGCCGGTTCTGGTGCAGATCCAGGACGCGGCGGGCCGCGCGGTCGAGACCTCATCGCTCGTGACGCTCGATACGCAGCATGGACGTTG
>CAZTEV010000005.1:0-42079 GCA_964612785.1 uncultured Roseivivax sp.
CGACGGGCGGGCCGAAGCCGCCAAAGCTCATGGAAACAGACTGATCTCTGGTTCTTAACAGCCGAGACACAATTCTGACACGCTTGGGGCGGAAGAGGAAAAGCGTCCCAAAGGAATAAAAAAGTGTTCTTCCGTATCGGCCTCTGCGCCGTTTCCTTGTGCTTTTGTCTGAGCTCCGCGCCCGGCATGGCGCAGGGGATTCTCGGGCTGTTCTCGCAGGACGAGACCGATTGGGGCGCGGTCGGACGGCTGGAATTCCAGGGCCAGGCCTTCTGCACCGGCGCGCTGATTGCGGACGACCTCGTGCTGACCGCCGCGCATTGCCTTTACGACCGCAGCACCGGCGCACGCGTGCCGGTGGAGGAGATGGAATTCCTGGCCGGATGGCAAACCGGACGGGCCGCGGCCTATCGCAGGGTGCGGCGCGCCGTGGCCCATCCCGATTTCGACTTCTCCGCGGCCTCGAACGCCAACCGCGTCCGCCATGATCTGGCGCTGCTGGAGCTGCAGCACCCGATCCGCAACACCACGATCACCCCGTTCCAGATCGCGCCCGACCTTCAGACCGGCGACGATGTGGGCATCGTGTCCTACGCGCGCGGATCCGAAGATGCCCCCAGCCTGCAGGACCGCTGCAGCGTTCTGTCGCGTCAGGACGAGATCATCGTCATGTCCTGCATCGTCGATTTCGGCGCGTCCGGCGCGCCTGTCTTCTCCTTCGAGGGGGGCACGCCCCGCATCGCCTCGGTGGTGTCGGCCAAGGCGCAGGCGGGGGAAGATCCCGTCTCGCTCGGCGTCTCTCTGGACGAGACGCTGAACTATGTGTTCGCGCTTCTGGAGGAAGACCGCTCAGGCGCACGTCCGCCGGGGGTGAAGACCATCACAGACACCGATCGGGACGGGGCCGGGGCGAAGTTCCTGCGACCGACAGCGCGCGACTGAGTCGAGACGCCATGCCTGCACACATCAGGCCTTCATCCCGCCATTTCAAAGACTTGGCGACCACTGCGCCGTAACGACCAAGGACTTGAAACCCGGGCTGGCGCTTCCCATTTCAACGTCATCGGAATGCCGATCCAGGGTTCCGACCGATATGGCGCCTGTCCCGCCCGGGAAGGCGCAACACGAAAATGGTATCGCTCAAAGGAGGATAATCCATGCGCAGTCTTGATTTCGCACCGCTTTACCGTGCCACCGTCGGCTTCGACCAGATCGCCGACATCATGGACCGGGTGCTCGCATCCGATGTGACCCAGCCCACCTATCCGCCCTACAACATCGAGAAGACGGCCGATGACGCCTACCGCATCTCGATCGCCGTGGCGGGCTTTTCGGAAAACGACCTGTCGGTCGAGGTGAAGGACCACGCCCTTGTCGTGTCCGCCCGCAAGGCCGACGAGGATGAAGGCCGCACCTACCTGCATCGCGGCATCGCCACCCGCGCGTTCGAGCGTCGCTTCCAGCTGGCCGACCATGTGCGCGTGATCGGCGCGTCGCATACCGACGGCATGCTGCATATCGACCTGCAGCGGGAAATTCCCGAGGCGCTGAAGCCGCGCCGCATCGCCATCCAGAAGGTCGACACGGTCGAGACCCAGAAGGATGTGGTCGACGCCGACAAGGTGAACTGATCGGGGACCAGGTTCCCCAAACCGTTGAAGCACGAACGCCCCGGCCATGGCCGGGGCGTTTTGTTTTTCAGGCAGTAGATCCGCAGGCGTCAGACCGTGAGGCAGACGTATTTCATCTCCATGTAATCCTCGATCCCGTGATGGCTGCCTTCGCGGCCGAGACCGGATTGCTTCACGCCGCCGAAGGGGGCGACCTCGGTGGAGATGAGGCCGGTATTCACGCCGACGATGCCGTATTCCAGCTCTTCCGCGACCTTCCAGACGCGGCTCAGATCCTTGGCGTAGAAGTAGGAGGCAAGCCCGAAGATCGTGTCGTTCGCCATGGCAATCACGTCGTCCACATCGTCGAACTTGAAGATCGGCGCGAGCGGGCCGAAGGTCTCTTCCTTCGCGAAGGCCATGTCCTGCGTGGCCCCGGTGACGATGGCCGGATGGAAGAAGTTGCCGTTGGCGTCGTCCTTGTCCGAGCCAAGGATCAGCGTCGCCCCCTTGGAGGTTGCGTCGCGGATATGCTCCTGCACCTTCTCGATCGCGTCGCGCGTGATGAGCGGGCCGAGGTCCACGCCATCCTCGGACAGGCCATCGCCGACCCTCAGCTTCTCGACCGCAGCCTTCAGCTTCTGGGCGAACTCGTCATAGACGCCCGATTGCACGTAAAGCCGGTTCGCGCAGACGCAGGTCTGGCCGTTGTTGCGGAACTTGCAGGCGATGGCGCCTTCCACGGCGGCGTCGATATCGGCGTCATCGAAGACGATGAAGGGCGCGTTGCCGCCAAGCTCCATCGAGCATTTCATGACCTGATCGGCGGCCTGCTTCAGCAGGATACGGCCCACTTCGGTGGAGCCCGTGAAGGTCAGCTTGCGCACCTTCTCGTTCTCGCAGAATTCCTTGCCCACCTCGGAGGAGGACGACGAGGGGACCACGTTGAACACGCCCGCGGGAATGCCCGCGCGTTCGGCCAGCACGGCCATGGCGATCGCCGAAAGCGGGGTCTCGGCGGCAGGGCGCGCGACGAAGGCGCAGCCCGCCGCGAGTGCGGGCGCGGCCTTGCGGGTGATCATCGCGTTGGGGAAGTTCCACGGCGTGATCGAGGCGGCGACCCCGATGGGCTGCTTCATCACCAGGATGCGCTTGTCGCGGGCATGGCCGGGGATCTGTTCGCCCAGAATGCGCTTGGCCTCTTCGGCGAAGAATTCCACGAAGGAGGCGCCATAGGCGATCTCGCCCTTGGCTTCGGCCAGAGGCTTGCCCTGTTCGGCGGTCATGATCTTCCCGAGGTCCTCCTGATTTTCCATCATCAGGTCGAACCATTTGCGCATGACATTGGCGCGTTCCTTGCCGGTCCAGCGCGCCCAGTCCTTCTGCGCGGCATAGGCCGCGTCGATGGCCTTGCCGACCTGGGCGCGCGACAGATCCGCGACATCGGCGATGACATCGCCGCGGGCGGGGTTGGTCACCTCGAAGGTGCCGTCCTCGCCGTCGATCCACTGGCCGCCCACATAGGCACGGGTCTCCAGCAGGCTCGGGTCCTTCAAAAGGCCCGGCAGGTTGGTGGTTTCGTCGAGCATCACGCTCTCCTTTTTAGGTTTCATGCGGGGATGGACCCCAAAATTCTGCGCGGTATGGTCGCCTGATATCGACCGGAGGGCTTCATGGAACTCGATGACGCATACGCGAATGCACCTCACATACCAGATGCCGGGGCCTACCCGCCACGCTGGGCCGAAAAAGCCCAGGCCATGCGCAGCAGGTTAGGCGCTGCAAATCGCGCCCGGCTGGGATTGATGTACGGGCATGGAACGCGAAATGCCATAGATCTGTTTCTGCCGCTGCGCCGTCCGGAGGGGCTTCTGGTCTTCGTGCATGGCGGCTACTGGCTGCGTTTCGGACGAGGC
Organism: uncultured Roseivivax sp.; assembly: GCA_964612785.1. Taxonomy (GTDB): domain Bacteria; phylum Pseudomonadota; class Alphaproteobacteria; order Rhodobacterales; family Rhodobacteraceae; genus Roseivivax. Next base: position 3,527 of record CAZTEV010000005.1, read on the forward strand.
GACTGGTCACATCTGGCCGAAGGCGGTCTGCAGAACCGCTGGGCGGTGGCGATGCCGTCCTACGACCTGTGCCCGCGGGTGCGAATCCCCGACATCACCCGGCAGATCGCCGACGCCATATCGGTGGCCGCCCGCGAGGTGCCGGACGTGCCGATCCGGCTGGCGGGGCATTCCGCGGGCGGGCATCTGGTGGCGCGAATGCTGGCCCCGGGCCTGCTGCCCGACGATATCGCGGCGCGAATCGAAAAGGTCATGCCGATCTCGCCCTTGGCCGATCTGGAGCCCTTGCTGAAGACCTCCATGAACAAGGATCTGGGCCTCGATCCGGAAACCGCGCAGGCCGAAAGCCCGCTGCATCAGCCGAAGCCCGGCGTGCCGGTGACGATCTGGGTGGGCGCGGAGGAGCGCCCGGCCTTCCTCGATCAGGCGCGCTGGCTGGGCGAGGCCTGGGGGGCCGAGGTCGTTGAGGATGCCGGTCGGCACCATTTCGACGTGATCGACGGGTTGGAAGATCCCGAAAGCCCGATGATGCGGGCTTTGCTTGGCCTCTGAGGGACGCGCCTGTTGTGGCGGCGGAGCGAGGGGCCAGCCCCTCGCGCTCCCCGGAGGTATTTCTGGTCCGGTCGTGACAGGGCGTGGTGCAAAAGGCCGCAGGTGGGTCGCATGGCAGGCCACCGGGATCGGCGCATCGAAGATGCCGGACACGCAAAGGGCGCTTGCCTGAGCCATGATTTCGAGGAATATGGCGCCATGGCCGGGCGATGGCGTCGCCCCTCAGGCCTTTTTCATCCGTCCTGAACGCCGGGACCTTTCTTTGCGCCGCATGTGGCTCGGGAAGGGCCGAAGCGGTGCGCGATCAGGAGGGATTTCCCATGGACCGACCGCATTTCTATCCCTGTCACAACGGCGAGAAGGCACCCCTGCCGTTTGCGTCCGAGGAATACGAGGCGCGCCTTGCGGGGCTGCGCGCCATTCTCGAGGCCGACGGTCTCGATGCCTGTCTGCTGACCTCGATGCACAACATCGCCTATTATTCGGGGTTTCTTTATTGCAGCTTCGGACGTCCCTACGGTCTTGTGGTGACGCGCGAGACCTGCGTGACGCTGTCGGCGGGGATCGACGCGGGCCAGCCCTGGCGGCGGTCGCATGGCGATCAGCTGACCTATACCGACTGGACACGCGACAATTTCTGGCGCGCCGCGGCGCATGTGGCTGGGACCGGCCTGCGGGTCGGGATCGAAGGCGATCACATGACCCTCGATGCGCGCGGCAAGCTCGACGCCTTCCTGCAGCCCAAGGCCGTACGGGACATCGCGCCCGCCACCATGCGGCAGCGCATGGTCAAATCACCTGCGGAGATCGCGCTGATCCGGCAGGGAGCCGCGGTCGCCGATGTGGGGGGCTACGCCATCCGCGACGCGATCCATGAGGGCGCGCGGGAAATCGACGTGGCCATGGCGGGCCGCGACGCGATGGAGCGCGAGATCGCCCAGCGCTTCCCGGACGCCGAATTCCGCGACACCTGGGTGTGGTTCCAATCGGGGCTCAACACCGACGGCGCGCATAACCCCGTGACCGCGCGCAAGCTCGAGCGCGGCGATATCCTGAGCCTCAACACCTTCCCCATGATCTCGGGCTATTACACCGCGCTCGAGCGGACGCTTTTCGTGGGCGAGGTCGATGACGCCTCCCGCGCGATCTGGGAGGCCAATGTGGGCGCGCATGAGCTGGGCATGTCGCTGCTGAAGCCCGGCATGTCCTGTGCAGAGGTGACGCATGACGTGAACGCCTTCTTCGCCGAACGCGATCTTCTGCAATACCGCACCTTCGGCTACGGGCATTCCTTCGGCGTGCTGTCGCATTTCTACGGGCGCGAGGCGGGGCTCGAACTGCGCGAGGATATCGACACCGTGCTGGAGCCCGGCATGGTCATCTCGATGGAGCCGATGCTGACCCTGCCCGAGGGCCTGCCCGGCGCGGGCGGGTATCGCGAGCATGACATCCTGATCATCACCGAAGACGGCAACGAGAACATCACCGGCTACCCCTACGGCCCGGATTTCAACATCGTGGGCTAGCGCCCAAGGAAAAGCCGCGCCCCGGGATCCCGGAGCGCGGCCTGTCACTGGTTACCAATACCATCCGTCAGGCGCAAAACAGGCGCGCCACGGAGCCTCAGGCCAGTTCGGGGGTGATCGTCACACCGTTCACCAGCGCGTTGGAATAGGGGCAGACGCCGTGGCCGCCTTCGACCAGGTCCTGTGCGACTGCCGGATCGACACCCGGCAGCGAGACCTTGATCTTGATGTCGAGGCCGAAGCCTAGATCGCTGCGCGGGCCGATCCCCACGGTCGCGGTCACGCTGGCATCCGCGGGCACGTCGATCTTCTTCTGCTGGCCATAAAAGCGCATCGCGCCAAGGAAACAGGCGGCATAGCCCGTCGCGAAGAGCTGTTCGGGGTTCACCCCCTCGCCCGAGCCGCCCATGGCCTTCGGCGGTGCAAGCGTCACGTCGAGCGCGCCGTCCTCGGTCTTCGATGTGCCGTCGCGGCCGCCGCCGGTCGCGGTTGCGGAGATGGTATAGACGATCTTCTCGGGCATGGTCCCTCCATTAATATCGCGTACGATTTAATCGCTCGAGATAGAATAGAGCTGCGAGAGGAAAGTCAACTTGCGATAGTATCGCGCACGACCTAACTCTCGGTCATGACCTCCGATGATCCGCAAACCGGCCTCGACGCCTTTCTCTGCTTCGACGTATATGCCGCGAACCAGGCGTTCGGGCGCGTCTACAAGCCGCTGCTGGATCCTCTCGGCCTGACCTATGCGCAATATCTCGCGATGGTCGTGCTCTGGTCCGACGCGCCCCTGTCGGTCGGCGCGCTGGGGCAGCGGCTCGGGCTGGAATCGAGCACGCTCACCCCGCTACTGAAGCGCCTCGAGGCGGGCGGACGTGTCACCCGGCAGCGCGATCCACAGGACGAACGCCGCGTGATCGTCACGCTGACCGAAGCAGGCCGTGCGCTCGAGGCGGAGGCCCGGGACATCCCGCGCTGCGTCGGCGCCGCGACCGGCCTGTCGGAACGGAAGCTCGCCAAGCTGCAGACCCGTCTGCGCCAATTATCCGCAGCCCTGAACGCCACGGCACGAGGGACGGACGGCGCCTAGCCTCTTGGATCGCGCCGTGCGATAGCCCAGATTGAACGGACATGCCCGCCTGAAAGGACCGCCTGCCCATGGCCTATGTGAAATGGACGCTGATCGCGCTTTGGTGGATCGTGGTGGTGGCCTTCCTGCATTACACACTTCCCCAGAACGATATCGCGCGGATCACCGACACCTACGAGAAGCGCGAGGATATCGGCGCCAACGCGCTGTTCTGGACGCGCGGCGATGCGGGATCGGCCCAGGCGGACAGCCGCGACGTCTTCTTCATCCAGACCCGACGCGCGGGCGATGACATCATGGTCTATCGCAACGAGGATACGGGCTGGGGATGGCCGCCCTATTTCAAGTTCGACAGCTCCAACCTGCAGGCCGAGGCCGCGGACATGCGCTCGACCGCGGATGCGCCGCGCTGGGTCGCGATCCGCCATTACGGCTGGCGCGCGGAATTCCTGTCGATTTTCCCCAATGCTGTCTCGATCAAGCCTGTCGCGGGGCCTGACGTGACCATCATTCCGTGGCGCGCGATCTTCACGCTGATCGTGCTCGTGGCCATCTGCTGGGCGATCTGGGTCCGCTGGCGGCGCTTCCGCGCGGCCCGCATCGATCCCGTGCTGGACCAGGTGGAAGAAAGCTTCGACGACGCCTCCGACAGCCTGCGTGCGCGCCGCAAGAGCATCTCGGACTGGTTCCGACGGTCGTGAAGACGACCACCACGCGCCCAGATTGTTGCGATTTTCGCCATAATACCGCCGGTATCTGCCCGTACGCCTTTCCACCGAACAGCCCGCAAAAGACGGGATCCCCTGGTGTGAGGCAGGAGACATGCTGGAGACATTGGCAGCGCTCGGAGTGACGTTGACCGGAGGTGCCCTTGCCGGGGTGCTGGCCAGCGATCACGCACCGGACGACACGGAAACCACGGACGGCGATGCGCCCGAGTCCGCCTTGTCCGATATCCCGGACACGGCGCCCGCATCTTTCGTCCTGCCCGAGATCTCCCAGACCGGCGCCCGGTTCGACACGTTCGACCCCGAACACGATCAGGTCGTCGGCGTCTTTCCCGATGCGATGGAAACGGCGGATATCTTCGATCTGATCTTCGACTATGACGAGGCGCGGGACGAGACGCATGTGACGCTCGATGCGCCGGACGGGCTGCATGCCGTCTGTTGCCTGGCCGAGGTCGCGCCCGGCGAAATGGATGCCGGAAATTTCGACGTCATGCCGCAAAGCGAGGCCAGGGCGACGCCCGGTCCCCTGTGCGGGACCGGCGCGGACAGGCTATAACGGAGCTGGGCCCGGACCGAGCGGGCCTTGGGACATGAACCGCGCGCGTCGCAGCAAGAGGCCGGGCAGATCCGGGCCGCGCGCGCACCGAACGGAGAGTGAGGGCAAGGGACAAGATGCCCAACGCGTTCGCCTTGTTGATGCTCGCGGCCTGGCCGGTCGTGACGGTAATCCTGTTCCGGGAGATGTCCCAGAGACGGGCGCTTCTGGCGTCGATAATCGCAGGGTTTCTGTTGCTGCCCGGACCGGCGGCGACCTTCGATCTGCCGCTGGTCCCGCCGATCAACAAGACCAACCTGCCCGCGCTGATCAGCCTGGTCTGCCTGCTTTACATCAATCCCGAGGACAATCGCCGCCTGCTGCCCGATGGCTGGATCGCCAAAACGCTCGTGCTGATCTACGTGCTCGTGCCCTTCGCCACCGCGACCACCAATCCCGAACCTGTCTTCTGGGGCCAGATCGAGTTGCCGCCCGTCAGCTACAAGGATGCGCTCGGGCTCTCGATGCAGCAATTCTTCACCATCCTGCCGATGCTGATGGCGCGTTTGCACCTGTCTACGGGCGGGGCGATCCGCGATCTGATGAAGGCGCTGGTGATCGCTGCCCTGGCCTATACGCCGCTCATGCTGATCGAGGTTCCCTTCGGCCCGGTCCTGCATCAGGCCATCTACGGCTTCCAGCAATCGCTGGCCTTCCAGGCCGTCCGCGGCGATACCTTCCGGCCCGTTGTCTTCCTGGATCACGGGCTCTGGGTCGCGTTCTTCCTGCTCACGGCGACCTGCGCGGCCTGGGGCCTGTGGCGTGCACGGGACAGCGGACGCACCCCGCTTCTTCTGGCGGCAACCGCGCTGACCGTCATGCTGGTGCTGATCAAGTCCTTCGGCGCACTTCTGATGCTCATTGTGCTGCTGCCCGTGCTTCTGATCCGCAGCCCGCGCCTGCAGGTCTACACCGCCCTTCTGATCGCGCTGTTCTGCATCCTCTATCCGATGCTGAAAAGCGCAGGCTACATACCGCAGGAGCAAATCCTCGCCCAGATCGCGCGGCTCAGCCCGGAGCGGGCCTATTCGCTGGAGTTCCGCCTCGACAATGAAACGATGCTGCTCGACCGCGCCTTCGAAAAGCCCGTCTTCGGGTGGGGCAGCTGGGCGCGCAACCACATCATCGATCCGATCAGCGGCAACCTTCTGACCGTCACAGACGGACGCTGGGTGATCGCCGTGGGCGTCTACGGCCTCGTCGGTTTCTTCGCGGAATTCGGCCTGTTGATGCTGCCGATCTTCCTGCTCGTGCGCGCGGGCATTGCCCGCAAGCCGCAGGCCTTCGACCCGCTGGCGATGACCCTCGCCCTTCTGCTGGCGGTGAATATCTTCGATCTGATCCCCAATGCGACGCTGACGCCGATCACATGGATGATCGTCGGCGCGCTTCTGGGCTATGCGGAGGGCGTTCGTACGCGTGAGGTCAACTGGCGGCATCGCCCGCTGGCCTGGAAGCCCGTGATATGACGGGGCACGTCGGCCGCCGTCCGCGCGTCCTCGCCATCGCCGAGGCCGCCAATCCCGACTGGGTGTCGGTCCCGCTCGTGGGCTGGTCGCTGGCCCATGCGCTGCGCGAGGTGGCGGATGTCCACCTGGTGACGCAGGTCCGCAATCGCACCGCGATCCTGGCGGCGGGCTACGAGGAGGGGCGCGATTTCACCGCGATCGATTCCGAGGCGCTTGCGCGTCCCGCATACAAGCTGGCCGAGCGATTGCGCGGGGGCGCGGGCAAGGGCTGGACCATCCTGCAGGCCGCCAACGCGCTGAGCTATCCTTATTTCGAACGTCTCGTCTGGCGCCACTTCCGCGAGGATCTTATCTCGGGCCGCTACGACATCGTGCACCGGATCACGCCTCTGTCCCCGACCGCGCAATCCGCGCTTGCGCCGCGTCTGGCGAAGATCGACGTACCCTTCGTTCTGGGCCCGCTCAATGGCGGCGTGCCCTGGCCTGCGGGATACGCGGACGCACGCCGGGCCGAGCGGGAATGGCTGGCGCCCCTGCGCGCCGCCTACAAGCTTTTGCCAGGACGCCGGGCGACGCTGGCCCATGCGGATGCGATCCTCGCGGGCTCGCGGCACACCGCCTCCGAGATCCCGGCGACCTTCGCGCACAAACGCATCTGGCTGCCCGAGAACGGCATCGACCCCGCGCGGTTTTCCCGCCGCGCGCGGCCCGGACGCGGCACACCCTTGCGGGTGGCCTTCGTCGGACGGCTCGTGCCCTACAAGGGATGCGACATGCTGATCGACGCCGCCCGCCCGCTGATCGAGGCCGGGAAGGTCGCGCTCGACATCGTGGGCGACGGGCCGGAGATGACCCGCCTGCGCGCGCAGGCCGCGCCCTTGGGCGACGCGATTACATTCCATGGCTGGCAGCCGCACGAACGGGTGCAGGACGTCCTGGCGGGGGCCGATCTGTTCGGCTTCCCGTCGATCCGCGAATTCGGCGGCGGAGCCGTGCTGGAAGCTATGGCCCTTGGCCTGCCGCCGCTCGTCGTGAATTACGCAGGCCCCGGAGAGATGGTGGACGACCGCGTGGGCTTTACCGTCCCGTGCCTGCCGCCCGCCGCGCTGGTTCCGGTGCTGCGCAAGGCGCTGGAAGATATCGTCGCGGCACCGGGCAGCTTGCCGCAGAAAGGGGCCGCTGCCGCCCAACGGGTAGAGCAGTTTTTCACCTGGTCCGCGAAGGCCCGGCAGATCGCCCGCGTATACGACTGGGTCCTGACCGAACGGGACGGCGCGGCGCCCGACCTCTTCGGCGGTGATCCCGTGCTCGGAGCCCGAACCGCATGAGCCATCCCGCCCTGAGCGACGATTGGGATGTCGTGGTGATCGGCACCGGCATCGGCGGCGGCACGGCGGGCCGGGCGCTGGCCGAGGCCGGGCTGCGCGTTCTGTTCCTCGAACAAGGGGCCGCGGGCTTTCGGCGCGAAGAGACGCCGCTCGACATGACGACGCCGCACCGCGCGGCCCGGCTTTCGCGCGGCGCCTATCCCGACCCGATGCACCTGACGCTAGACGGGCGGGCCGAGACGCGCTTTCCCTATGCAGGCAGCTGTATTGGCGGCGCATCCGTCTATTATGCCGCGGCTCTGGAACGACCCGCGCCGCACGATCTGGACCATAGCGACGCGCGCCCGCATCCGACCGGAGGCTGGCCCGTGGGCTATGCGGATTTCGCGCCCTATTTCGACCGCGCGGCGACGCGTTATCGCCTGTCGGGCACCGACGATCCGCTGTCGCAGACCGCCCCCCTGCCGCTGCGTCACCCGCCCGAGATGAGCCGGGGCGAAGCCGCGCTTCTGAGCGGACTGGAACGCGCGGGGCTGCATCCCTACCGGCTGAACACGGCGGTCGCAGGCGGGCCCGATTGCCGCTTCTGCCTTGGGCACAAATGCCCGCGAACGTGCAAGATGGATGGCCGCTCCGCCGGGGTGGAGCCCGCGCTTGCCACGGGCCGCGCCGTCTGCGTGACCGGCGCCGAGGTGCTGCGGCTCGAAACGGACGGGACCCGGATCACCGGGATCACGCTGCGCCATGACGGCGCCTTGCACCAACTGCGCCCAAAGCGCGTGCTTCTCGCGGCAGGTGCGCTCGGATCGCCCCGGCTTCTGCTGTCGTCGCGCGGAGAGGCCGCACCCGATGGCATCGGCAATGCCCGCGATCAAGTCGGGCGGCACCTGATGTTTCACCTCAACGAGCTTGTGGCGCTCTGGCCGCGAAGCCAGGATCCGGGCGAGGGCCCCGCGCGGTCGCTGGCCTTCCGCGATCTCTATCACGACCCCGACAACCGCTTCGGTCTGGTGCAATCCATGGGACTGCGCGCCGATTACGGCCAGATCGCGCATTATCTCGATCAGGCTCTGCAGCGGCAGGGGCTTGGCCGGTTCAGCCGCCTCAGTCGACCCGTCGCGGCCTTGGGGGCGTGGATGCTCGGGCGCGGCTACATCTTCGTGGGGCTTCTGGAAGATCCAGGCCTGCCCGACAATCGCGTGCGCTTCGACCCCGCGCGCCCAGGCGCGCTCGTTGTGGATTACACCATCACGGAGGCGCTTCATGCGCGGCGCCGGGTCTTCCGGCGCGCGCTCAAGGCACGGCTGAAGGGCACGCGGAAGCTGTTGCTGAACCATTGGCCGGATCTGAATTTCGGCCATCCCTGCGGCACGCTGCGTTTCGGAACCGATCCCGCAACCTCCGCGCTCGACCCTTCGTGCCGGGTGCATGGCATGGCCAATCTCTGGGTCGCGGATGCGTCCTTCATGCCCTCTTCCATGGGCGTGAACCCGAGCCTGACAATCGCGGCCAACGCCCTGCGCGTGGCGGACAAGATCACGGAGGACGCGCGATGAGCCGGATCACCCCCGACGAGGGACGCATATTGGTCACGGGCGGCGGCTCGGGCCTGGGCCGGGCGCTGGCGCAGCGTTTTGCCACGCTGGGCTTTGCGGTGACGGTGATCGGACGCAGGCGCAAGGCGCTGGATGAGACGGCGCAGGGGCACCCGACGATCACGCCCGTCCCCCTCGATATCGCGGACGGGCCCGCCCTGCGCGCCGCGATCGACGGGATCGCGGCGGAGGGGCCGATCGCCGCGCTGGTCAACAATGCCGCCATCTATCCGGTGGAGGATTTCCTGACCGGACGCCCCGAAACGCTGCTCGATGCCGTCGCGGTCAATCTTGGCGGGACAATCGCCTGCAGCCATGCGGTCCTGCAGGACATGGCCACGCGCGGACGCGGACGGATCGTCAACGTGGCGACCTTCGCGGATCTGGCGCCGCTGCCCGGCTCATCGGCCTATTCGGTCTCGAAAGGGGCGCAGCGGATCTTCACAAGGGCGCTGATCGCGGATACCGGCGACCGCCTGCCGGGTATCGTGATATCGGACTGGATCCCGGGTGCGCTGCGCACCGAAATGGGCCTGCCCGATGGGATCGCCCCGGAAGACGCCGCCCGCTGGGGTGCGGCGCTGACGCTGACGGCGGATCGCGATCTGATGGGCGTCACCTTCGAGCGGGACCGCGAAGTGCTGCCCCCCCTGAGCCTGAAACGCCGGATCTTCAACAGGCTGACGCGGCAAAGCCCGCGCCCCCGCCGGATCACGGATGACGGCGTTGTCTGAGCGCGGACAGGACCTCACGCGGGAGGATCGCCGCACAGGCGGCATAGCGCAGCGCCAGCCTGCGCGGATCGCTCAGCATGCGCCACACCCATTCGAGTGCGAGGCGCCGCATCCAGTTGGGCGCCCGCCGCTGCGTGCCTGCGAAGAAATCGAGGCCAGCCCCGATGGAGGCAAAGCCCATCGCCGGGTTGCGCCGTCGCCCGAACGCCGCGAACCGTTCCTGTTTCGGCGCCCCAAGCGCCACGAAGAGCAGCCCCACCTCGGCCTCTGCCGCACGGGCGAGGATCGCTTCGGCCTCCGCGCCTTCGGGATCGAAGCCCATGGGCGGCGCCTCGGAAAAGGCGATGTCGAGCGTCGGCACCTCGCCGCGCAGATAGGCCCGGGCCTGCTTCAGCACCGCCTCGGTGCTGCCCATGAAACCCACCTTCACGCCCAGTTGTGCAGCCAGCCGGCACATTGGCACGATCGCGTCAGATCCGGTGACGAGCGACAGATCGTGCCCGGCAAGCCGTCCCAGCCAAACGATGGGATTGCCGTCCGCGGTCACCAGATCATGGGCAGCGTAGGCCGCGCGGAACGCCGGATCGCGCCGCAGCTTGACCAGGTGGTCGAGGTTGATCGTTGCCAGCGCATAGCCATCCCCCCGCCGCATCCGTTCGCGCAATTGCGCGTCGAGCGCGGCGCGGTCCCGCACCGTCACGGCAATCTCCGTGCCGCTTGCGTCGAATGTCATGGCCCGTGTTCTGGTCATGTCTTCGCTCGTAGCAGGCGGAATGCGGCCCGGGGAGGCCTCGCGATGCAGAGCGCGGCAAGTGCGACTCTCTTGCGTCAGACCGCGCCGCGATGCGCGGGCAGCCTTGCCAAACCGGGGCGCAGGCGCGCCATCCTGCGGCACGGACCGGCCTGCATCTGCGCCCGCAAGACCGCCCGGGCGAAAGGACAGAGATGAAACGCATCGCCTATCTGACCGGGCATTACCCCCGCGCCTCGCATACCTTCATCGAGCGGGAGGTCGCGGCGCTGCGCGCCATGGGTCACGCGGTCGAGACCTGTTCGATCCGGCGCACCCCGACGTCGGATCTGTCCGGCCCCGATCAGATCGCCGAACAGGCGCGCACCTGGCATGTGATCGAAGCCGCGCGGTCCCCGGCCCGGCTGTTATCCGCGCATCTGCACTATCTCCGCCGCGCACCGGGCCGTTGGGTTCGCGCGCTGCGTCTGGCCATCGCCACGTCCGCGGACGGGCCGCGCGCGATGCTATGGCAGATCTTCTACTTTCTGGAAGCGGCCGTGCTGGCGCGACACCTGCAGGAGCGGCAGGTCGCGCATCTGCACAACCACCTCGCCTCGCAATCCTGCAACGTCGCACTTCTGGCCTCCGAACTCTCCGGCATTCCGTTCTCCTTCACGATCCACGGCCCCGACACCTTCTTCGAGGCGCCGCGCTGGCATCTGGGCACCAAGGCGCGGCATGGGGCCTTCGTCGCCTGCATCTCGCATTTCGCGCGCTCGCAATTGATGTGTTTCGCCGATCCCGCCGATTGGGAGAAGCTGCGCATCGTGCATTGCGGTGTCACGCCCGAGGCGTATCGCGGCGGGGCGTTCGAGGGCACGCGCATCCTCTTTGTCGGTCGCCTTGTGGGCGTGAAGGGGCCACGCCTTCTGCTGGAGGCGCTGGTGCGGCTGAAGGAGGATCACCCCGAGGCGCGCCTGACCTATATCGGCGACGGCCCCGACCGGACGGCGTTGGAGACCCTGACCGAAAAGGCCGGGCTGAAAGACCGCGTCCGTTTTCTGGGCTTTCAGGCCCCGGACGCGGTGGCGGAGGCACTCACGCAGACGGATGTCTTCTGCCTGCCGAGCTTCGCCGAAGGCGTGCCGGTCGTTCTGATGGAGGCCATGGCCGCCCGGCGCGCCGTGGTCACGAGCCGCATCGCGGGCATCCCCGAGCTGATCGAGGACGGTGTGACCGGGCGGCTTGTCCCCCCGGGCGATCTGGAGTCGCTGACGCAGGCCCTGTCCGATTGCCTGTCGGACCCCGAGGCCGCCCGCGCCATGGGAGAGGCCGCCCGCGCCAAGGTCATGGCGGAGTTCGACGCGCGCAAGGAGGCCGCGAAACTCTCCCGTCTGATCGAGGAGGCGGGATGACGCAGCCTGGATCGCCCAACGCCATGGACATCGTCCTGATCGGGCGGAACGAGGCCGCCCGGCTGCCTGCGGTCCTGGCGGCGGTCAAGGCCACGGGCGCCCGGGCGGTCTATGTCGATTCGGGTTCCACCGATGACAGCTGCGCACTGGCCGAAGCCGCGGGGCTGATTGTCGTGCCGCTGGACCTGTCAGTGCCCTTCACCGCGGCCCGCGCGCGGAACGCAGGCGCGGAGGCGCTGGAGGACCCCGCGCCCTACCTGCATTTCGTGGATGGCGATTGCGTGCTCGCCCCGGGCTGGACCGAGACCGCACGCGCCTTTCTGGACGCCCATCCGGATCATGCCATGCTCACCGGCTGGGCGGCAGAGGAACGGCCCGAAGACAGCCTCTACAATCGGCTGATCGACTGGGAATGGCACGCAACCGCGGGCCGGATCGCGTCATCGACGGGCAACATGCTGATCCGCCGCGCAGCCTTCGACCCCGTCGGCGGTTTCGATCCGGGCTTTATCGCCTCCGAGGAGGAAGATCTCTGCCTGCGGCTCATCGCGGCGGGCTGGCATCTGGAGCGGCTGCCACAGGTGATGGTCCACCATGACGCCCAAATGACACGTCTGTCGCAATGGTGGCGGCGGACCGAACGCGCCGGGCACGGGCTGGCCCAGCTGGCGGCGAAGCATCGCGGCGCCCGCGCGCGGGAACTTGGCCGCGCTTGGGTGCTGGGGGGATGTCTGCCGCTCGCGGTGCTGATCTGTCTGCCGCTGGCGCCCTGGCTCGGGGCCGGTTTGCTTCTTGCCTATCCGCTCAGCGCTCTGCGCGGCTATCGGGCGATGCGGAGGGACGGCATCGCCACAAAGGACGCGGCGGGCTTCGCGGGGCTTTTCACGCTGGCAAAGATCCCCACATTCTTGGGAATAATGCGCTATCATCTGCGACGGCTGACGGGGCGCAAGCTGGCACTGATCGAATATCGCCCCAAACAGGGCTCGGGGTAGATTGCGCGCGTTGCGTCAACAATCCCCGCGATTTGACCCAATTTTGAACAGAATTTGCTGCTGTAAGCGACGTTAAGAAATCATGCATTCCCATCGGGCAGAAAGCACGGACATGGACGGCCGGGACACAGGAACCATCAGGGGCGGATCGCTCGCGACAGCGGGGCGGACCTCATGACGGCTGAGCGGACCTTTCGCCGCAAGAACCGCCCGGGCGCACAGCCCGAGGCGGATAGCGTCGCGTCCGCGCGGGCGTCAGGCGAGGCTGATACCGTCGAGCGCCCGAAGGTCTTCCGCAGGCAGAAGGCCGTGCAGCCGGATCGCGGCCATGTCGCCTCGGGCGCCGGGGAGCGCGAAACCGCGTCCCGGGATGCAGCGCACGAACGCAGCGCCGCAGATCCACACCAGCAAGACCTGAGCGCGGCGTTGAAAGCCTTCGCTGACGATCTGGAGGCGACGCCCGAACTATCCGGCGCGAGGACCGAGACCGAAGCCGCGCCCGACGCAACCGGCGACATGCCGGAGGCCCGCGATACTTCGGAAAGCGAGGAGATCGCGGAGATCGAGGCCTCCCCCTCCCTCCCCGCCGATGATGGCCGCGCCCCCGACCCGCTGCTGGACCCGCGCTGGCCCGACAACCTGCAGGGCAGCGCAGATTCACACGCAGCCACCACCGACCCGGACCCCATGATCTCCGCACCGGATGATGCTCCTGAGGAACCGGCCGCGACCACCGACGCGCCTGCCGCAGAGGCGCATGAAGATACCCTGGCCGAGGCCATGGACGCGGCGCCCGTCGCGGACGATGACACGCCCGAACGCGAACGCCCGGACGCGCTACCCGAAGCGCACACCATTTCCGCGTCAGCGGCCCATGGACCGCACACCGATGCGCCGGAGGACGATCGGACACTGGAAGGGGAAGTTGCGACGACAGACTCCGAGCCGCAGGCTGAAGCTCCCGACGCCGGGACCGAAGCCCCCGAGACCGATAGCTCCCTTGTCATGTCCGCCGCGCGCAGCTCGCGCTGGTCCCGGCTGGCCCCGGTTCTCGTCGATGCGCAGGTGCTGGACCGCAACCGGATCATCACCGCCACGCGCTACGATCCGGCGCATTCGGCCTTCGACGTGCTGCGCACCCGCCTGTTGCAGGCGATCACAGACCGGGGATGGTCCCGGATCGCCATCACCTCTCCGACGAAGGGCTGCGGCAAGACCTTCACGGCGGCCAACCTCGCCATCAGCCTCGCCCGGCAGGAAAACTGCCCGACCATCCTGTTCGACACGGATCTGCGCGACCCGATGCTGGCGAAGACCTTCGGCGTGGAGTCCCCCGGTAGCATCGGTGACATGCTGCGTGGCCGGATCACGCCCGAGGATCATCTGCGTCGCCTCGGCCCCAACGCCTTCCATGCCGGGCCGAACCTGGCCTTCGCCTTCAACGAGGCGCCCGAGCCCTACGCGTCGGAGCTTCTGCAAGATGCCCGCACCGCCGAGACATTGTCGGCCATCGCGGCGGATTTCGCGCCGAAACTCATGCTGTTCGATATGCCGCCCGCCCTCTACGGGGACGATGTGCTGGCCATGCGGCCGCTGATCGACGCGGTGATCCTTGTCGTGGGCGGGGGGCTGACCACCGCGAACGAAATCCGCGAGGTGGAAAACCGTCTGGGGGCGGAGACGCCGCTTCTGGGCGTTGTCCTGAACCGGGCGGAAGGCACGCGCACCCGGGAATACGGCTACTGACGCAGGCCCCGCACAGGTTCAGGAATTCGCGCGCCCCGGCAACAGGCGCGCCCAGAGCCCCGGATCCACCATGCGGGCCAGTCCAGCGGCCAGCACACCGATCACAGCCACGACCACCGCGAACAACGCGCCGCGCCGACCCCAGCGCCCGATGCCCGAGCGCCGAGACTGAATGACCGGCACGGCGATCACGGGCTTGATGCCCAATTGCCGCTCAAGCTGGGCGGCGCTGCGGATCGCGGGATTGAACATCTCCAGCAGGTAGCCGATCCCGAGCGCCACGATCGCGCTGAAGAGCGCCCCCAGCGTCGCCACGGATTTGCGGCTGCGCGAGAAGGAATATTCCGGCGGCACCGCCTGTTCCAGAACCTCGAGCCGTTCGGACTGGTCCTGCACCTCCATCACCTGCTCGAACTCCGCATCAGCGCGCTGCTGCACGATGGAGCTGTATTGCTCCTGCAAGGCATCGAGCCTGCGTTCCAAAACGCCCAGATCACGCGCCACGTCGGGCGAGCGGGCAATGGCGGCCTCGATCGCCGCTTCGCGTTCCAGGATCAATCGCTTCTGGTCCTGCAGAAGCTCCGTCCGGCGCGCGCGGTCGGCGTCGCGCAGGCGTTCGGAATTGGATTGCAACTCGGCGATCTGGCGGTCGATTTCGAAGGCCGACACCTCGAGCGAGGCCAGTTGCGACCGCAGCGCCGGAATGGCGCCCGGCAGCGCTTCGTCATTGGCGCGCCGGAATTCCGCGATTTCGGCTTCGACGGCGACGATCCGCTCTTCGATCTCGGAGGCTTCCTCGTCAAAAAAGGCCAGCGCATCCCGCGCTCTTTGCAGATTGCGCGCGCGGGAATCCTCGAGGGCGGCGGTCATGATGCCATTGGCCAGACGCGCGGCGGCTTCCGGTTCCTCCCAGACGACCTCGATGATGATCGCGAACGGCGCGACCGACGGCGAGAACGCAAAATTGCCGGTCTCCGCGCGCACCGACACCGCGTTGCGCAGCACGGTTAGCTTCTCGTCGCGGCTGGGCACCGGGCCGCCCGGTTCGCGCGGCTGGAACAGCTCCACCGCGTCGGCCACCTGCAGCAACGATACGGTCGAGGTCATGCGCTGGCGGATCAGCTCGATCCGGCGCACTTCCTCGTCGTCCATCCGGCGTCCGCTTTCAGGGTCGGGAATGCGGGGGCTTTCGATCTGGATCGCGGCGGTCGCGCGGTAGAGCTTGGTCTTGTTGACCGCGACCAGCACCGCCGCCAGGCACCCGATCACGAAGATCAGCACCATGATCGGCAGACGCCGCCGCAAGGCGGCCAGCAATTCGTCCCGGCTTTGGAATTGAACCATGATCTATCTCCCGGCCAGTCTCGGCTGAGCGGCGGCCCGTTTGAAGCCGCCAGTGACGTTTGAACGATGCGCGGACCCGCTGCTATGCGTCCGTTGGAACAGGCGTGCCGGTGTCATCATCAGGCAGACTCTCCATGCGCGGCAAGGACCGACAGCGACAGGCACAGACCATCGCCTGTCCATTGCGTGACCGGAATGGCATCCCCTTGTGCGAAAGGCGGCACCGGGCGCGCGAAGCGCAGCGTGCGCTGAACGCGGTCATAGCGAAGACCCTCGAAGCCGAACAGCGTGCGGGTCAGCGGATATTGCGCCTTGTAAGCGGCTTCCTTGGCGGAGAAGAGTTGCCGCGCGGCCAGCCGCCGGTCGGGACCGATCCCGGCGATTTCGTCCTCGCGGCCAATCTCGTGCACGATGTCCTCGGGCAGAGGATCGAAGGGCTCGATATCGACGCCGAGGCTGGCGATCCGGTCCGCCTTCGCGACAACGGCGATGCAGGCCGCGCGGCAATGCGACAGGGAGCCCACGACCCCATCCGGCCAGACCGGCGCGCGATCTTCTGCCATCGGGATCGCCACGGGCGGATGGCCCAACGCCTTCAGCGCCGCGCGCGCCGCCTGACGGCCCGCCATGAATTCCGCGCGCCGTCCGGCCACCGCACGGCTGACCGCGGCTTCCTCGATGGCGAAAAGCGGCTCGGACGCCGCTTCGGGATCGACAACGGCCACCGCGACGCCTTCGGGCCAAGCGGCGCCGAGGCCGCGGATCATCTGTTGGAGAAGCACCGCCGGCATCGCGCTACCCGTCCGCCCGCGCGCGCATCTCGCGCCGCTTGGCCATGGCCGCGCGCCGCGCATCGGCCCGCGCATTGGGGATACCCGGGGCGGGATCGGCCGCAGCCTGCGGCGGTGCGGCCGGGTCTGTGGGCGATACCGTCCGCGCACGCGCCGTGATCGCCCGGGCGGGCGCGTCGCCCCGAAGCTCCGCCACCCGGTCGGCCATCGCGCCCAGGGTCGGGAACCGGAAGACATCGGTGATCGAGAAGCCCGGCACGCGCATGCCGTCCCGCACGGCGCGGTTCAGCTCGACCGCCAGAAGGGAATGCCCGCCCAACGCGAAGAAATTATCCGCCGCAGAGACGTGCCCGGTGCCGAGCGTCGTTGCCCAGAGTTCGGCCAGTTCCGCCTGCGTCGCGCGCGAAGCCGAGGAAGCGGGATTGGCGGCAGGCGCCGTCGCCTGCGCCGCAGCAGTCACCGGAGGCGTGGCAACAGGCGGAGCCGGACGCGTCGCCGTCTCGCGGATATCGGGCAGCGCGTTGCGATCCACCTTCTTGTTGGGGGTGAGCGGCAGCGCCTCCAGCGTCACAATGCGCGCGGGCACCATATGCGCGGGCAGATCCGCGGCGAGCGCGGTCTTCATGCCCCCCTCATCGCCGGGCATGCCGGTGACGAAGGCCAGAAGCCGGTCGTCCCGCACCACGGCCGCCGCCTGGGTGATCCCCGGCAGCGCCTCGATCCGGGCCTCGACCTCGCCCAATTCCACGCGCATGCCGCGCAACTTCACCTGCCCGTCCGCGCGGCCCAGGAAATCAAGCGCGCCGTCCGCACGCCGCATCACCAGATCGCCGGTGCGGTACATGCGGCCTGTGCCTGCGAAGGGGTCGGGGCGGAACCGCTCATCGGTCAGCGCGTCACGCTGCCAATAGCCGCGCGCCACCCCCTGACCGCCGATCCACAGCTCACCCGCCTGCCCGATGGCGCAGGGCGCGCCGGCCTCGTCGAGCACATAAAGCGCGGTATTGGCGATGGGCGCGCCGATGGGCGAGACGCCAACACCCGGTACGGCCGGGCCAACCGCCGACCAGATCGTCGTCTCGGTCGGACCGTACATGTTTTGCACGCGTGCGCGCGTGACACGGCCCAGCGCCTCGACCAGCGGGCCGGGCAACGCCTCGCCGCCAAGAAAGATGTGATCGATCCCGCGCAACGCCGCGCGTGCGCCCTCATCGGCCAGCATCAGCCGCATGAGCGAGGGCGTGCATTGCAGATGCGTCACGCCGTGGCGGCGGATCTGCGCGGCCAGTGTGAAGTCCTGCGCGTCGGGCACATCCTCGCCCGAGACGCGCGCGACCACCTCGGCCAGAGGGCGCAGCCCATCCAGCACCACATCCGGCGCGATGCCGTAATCGATCAGGCACGCGACTTCCTTCACGCCGATGGCCTGCAACTCGGCGATCCGGGTCTCGGCATCCTCCACCGTGCCGAAGAGGCCCGAGTCGTTGAAATACCGCTCGAACGCGAAATCGAGGATGCCTTCCAGCTCGTCTTCATCCAGCGAGCCCAGATCGATCTGGTGCGGATTGTCGACGCCCTTGGGTTTCTTGAAGGCCGGGAAGGCCCAGGCATATTGCTTGATGAGCCCTGCCGCCGACCGCAGGTAATCCTTCATCGGCTCCCGCGCGACCTCGCGCGCCTGGTCGCGGGTCCCGGCAAGGTAGGTGTGCAGCATCATGCAGACCTCGCCGGTATCGGGATCGAACCCCGCCTCGGCCCGGGCCTCGCGGTAGATCGCGATCTTCTCGCCCACCTCCGGGATGCTCTGGCCCAGCAGGTGCGTCAGCACGTTCGCGCCCAGCCGACCGGCCTCCTTCCAGGTTTCGGGATTGCCGGCGGTCGTGATCCAGAGGGGCAGCTCTTCCGAGACGGGGCGCGGCTGCGTCACCACCTCGTGCAGGCTGCCGTCGGCGCGCGGGAAGGCCACCGCTTCGCCCCGCCAGAGACGGCGGATCTGGTCGATGGCGGTCAGCATCGCGGCCTTGTTGTCGGGCGGCGCGTTCTCGGGGCGCAGGATGAAATCGTCGGGCTGCCAGCCAGAGGCGATGGCGAGGCCCGCGCGCCCTTCGGTCAGATTGTCGATCACGGCCCATTCCTCGGCCACGCGGGCGGGATGGTGCAGGGGCGCCACGCAGGAGCCTGCCCGCACGCCGATGCGACGGGTCACGCCCGCCACGGCAGCCCCGGTCACCGAGGGATTCGGATAGGGTCCGCCAAAGGCATGGAAATGCCGCTCGGGCGTCCAGACCGCGCAGAACCCGTAGTCATCCGCGAATTTCGCGCCGTCCAGCAACGTGCGGTACTTGTCCCGGCCCGTGCCGTCATCATTGCCCCAGTAATAAAGCGACAGGTTCATCCCCGAGGTCCGGCGCGGCCCGTGCGAGACGGCGGAGGCCACATTCTCCGAGGCCATAACAACCTTGAAGCCCCGCGAGAGCGCGTAGAACAGCTCCAGCACCGAAATGTCGAAATTGAGCGACGTGACCGCAAGCCAGGTGCCGCCCGGATCGGGCACGACCGCATCCATCGCGGTGAAGAAATTCGCGACCTGCGCATGTTCGATCATCACGCCCTTGGGCGTGCCGGTCGAGCCCGAGGTATAGATCAGATAGGCCAGATCACCTGCAGAGGGCCCGCCCTTAGGCCGCTCGGGCGCGGCCGAGAATAGCCGCGTATCGGTGTCGATCCACAGTTCCACGGCCTTGTGGCGCGGCAGCGACCGGGCGATGGCGCTTTCGGTGACGATGATCGCGGCACCGCTGTCCGAGAGGTAATGCGCCTGCCGGTCGGCGGGATAGGCCGGATCAAGCGGCAGATAGGCCGCGCCCGCCTTCAGCGCGCCGAACGCCGCCGCCACAAGCCGGGGACCGCGCGCCAGATGCAACGCCACGGGCTGGTTTGGGCCCGCCCCGAGATCACGCAGAAGATGGGCGATGCGGTTGGCATATTCGTCGAGCGCACGGAAGCTCAGCGTGTGATCCTCGAAGACCAGCGCGGTGGCATCGGGCGTCGCATCGACCTGCGCCTCGAAGCGGTCGATCATGGTTTGATCGACCAGCGGTGCCTCGGTCGCGTTCCAGGTCTCAAGCGTCAGGCGGCGTTCGGACTCAGTCATCACCGGGGCCGCTGCCGCAGGGCCGTTGAACCCGTCAAGCGCGCGCAGCCTGTCCGCAAGAAGGGCCGCCATGTCGGGCGCCATCGCGCCCGTGTCGTAATGCAGGCGCGGCGCAGGCCCTGTCTCCAGCGTCAACAGCGCGCCGGAAACCGGCCCGGCGCCGTCCGAGACCGCAAGCGCGGGCAATCCGAGGCCGGGATGATCCGGGATGCGCGCCGCCAGATCCCGGGCGAAGGGACCCGCCGCGCGGGCCGTCTCGCAGGCTGCGGCAAAGGCTGCCAGCGCTTGTTCCGCCTGAGCTTCGGACGCGGCTGCGACAGGCACCCACGGCAAGGCCAGACCGTTCGCGGCGCGGTCGCGGATTTCGGACGTGGTATAAGCGATATGAGCGGTTCCCTCGGGCGCCAGCCGCGCCGCCAGAAGCGCCAGCGCGCCCGCCGGATCGGACAGACCGTCAAGGGCCAGCGACTCGGTCTCACCAACCGCCGTGCCGAAGCCCGGCAGGAGTGCGGCGCGAAAATCTGCAAGCCGTGCGCGCCAGCCGCGCTCGGCCTTCGCAAGATCCGACAGGTCGTCCTCGGGAGGCGGTGGAAGGATAGTCCCCACCTCGGGCAGCGCAGCCGCATCGGGACCGAGCGGCACAAGGCCCGACAGTCGGATCGCCCCTTGCCCGCAGGCCACCACCAGCGCATCGGGCGCGGACTGCAGCACGCATCCGGGAATACCCTCGCCCGCGACCGGCTCGGCCCTGCCGACAGCGAAAAGCCCTGCGTCGGTCAGGATCTTCGGAAAGGCGACCGGGTTCCAGTAGCCGCCGTGATCGAGCGCGCGGACAATGCGCGCCAGCGCCGTTGCATCCTGCGCGAAGTCGAGCACGCCGTGATGCGCGGGCCGCGCGGTCAGACCGAAATAGCTGCGGCCCTCGGGCGCCTGCGCGAAACGGTCGGGCGCGCCCGCCGCCAGCGCCTCGATCACCGCATCGAAAGACTCGAGCGCTGTGGCGAAGCACTTCATGTTGAGCGTCAGCGCGGTGTCGTCAGGTGCGATATCGACGCTGCGGGCCACCAGGATATCGCCACGATCGACGCCTGCTTCCATCATGTGCCAGGTGATGCCGTGCCGCGTCTCGCCCGCCAGAAGCGCCCAGACCGGCGCGTTCAGCCCGGCATAGCGCGGCAGCGGACCATCGTGGAAATTCACCCCGCCTTTGGCGCCGAGCGCCAGAACCTCGGGCGGCAGCACGTCCAGGTTCGCGACGCTCAGAACCCAGTCGGCGGCATGCGGGGTCAGTCGGTCGGCCAGCCCGGACCCCGGTGCGATCACCGTCAGACCCGCAGCTTCCGCCCAAGCGCGCACATCCGCGTCGCGGCTGACGCAGGCCGTGATCCGATGGCCCGCGCGCAGAAGCTTGCCGCCCGCTTCGCGGGTCAGCCTGTCATTGCCGATGAGGATCGCAGAAAACATCACTCTTCACTCCGCTGGGGACGGGTCGGACCGGTGGGTCCGCGCCGCGCCATCGTATTGGACGGTCTGAAACAGCGCCCGCGCATCGTGCCGCAGGAGCCTTCGCAACGTGCCGGGCGGGTCGAGGCGGGGGGCGCCGATGAGACGCCGAAAGCCCCAGACCGACAGGCCCGCGACCCGCGCCAGTGTCGCCGCCGCGGCATAGGCCCGGCCGTGGCAAAGCACGAAGTAACGCCACCGGCTGTCGAACCAGTATTCGGGCACCGCGGCCCACGCCCGCATGCCGGTCGAGACGGAGCCCAGATGCTCGACACGGCTCTCTACCAGATAGGTCGCGGTCCAGCCGGCCTTTCGGGCGCGGAAGAAATGCTCGGTCTCCTCGAAATAGAGGAAGAACCCGTCATCGAGTAGCCCGACATCATCCAGCATATCCTGCCGCATCAGCATCGACGCGCCCGCCAACCAATCGACGCGCCGCGACGTGGTGCGGTCCATGATCGGGACCTGAGACCGGTGCAGAAGGCGCGAGATCACGCCGGTGCGGGCCGTCCCTTCGAATTCCGACGCGATCGTGGGGAAGCGGAAGGCCGAGACATGCACGCCCTGATCCTCGGACCAGAGCTGCGAGCCGACGAACCCGTCCTGGGGATGATCCTCCATATGCGCGATCAGCGCGCGCACGGCGTCCGGGTCGGGGAAGGCGTCGGAATTCAGGATGTAGACGTAGTCCGGGCGTGCGCCGTCCAACCGGCCCGCGCGGATGCCCGCATTGTTGCCGAAGGCGAAGCCGCCGTTCCGGCCCGATTGCACCACGCGCGCGGGCACCGGCCAGTCGGAGGCCTTAAGATGCGCGACAAGCGCGGCCTCGGAGCCATCGCCGCTGTCATTGTCGACCAGAACGATCTCGGCATCGAGCCCCTCCAGCGCGCGCGCCAGTGCATCGCACGCCCGCATCGTCATCTCGGGCGTGCGCCAGTTCAGAAGAACCGCCAGCAGTTTGACCGGGCGGGCGCTCATTCGGCGGCCTCCGTTCGGGTGAAGGGCAGGACCTGACTGGCCGTGCCGTCAGCGGACCGGGCGGCATCACGCAGGCTTTGACCCAGCGCGGCGGCCAGGACCCGCACATTGGGCTCCAGCACCATCGAATCGTGATCCCCGGGCACCTCCACGACCTGCAGCCGCGACAGGTAGGGGCCCCAGTCGTTGTCATCGCTCAGATAGGCGCGTTCGTCATTGACGAGCCGCCCCCCGGCCACGCGCCATTTCTCCCGCAGGGGCGGACGGAACAGCGCCACCGGACCGGAATAGGGCGCGACCTCATAGGCGGCGATGGCACCCAGGAACGCGACCTCGATCTCGGTGTTGTGGAAGGCCTCGGGCGTGTCCGTCGCGGCTTTGCTGCGCCGCTTCTCGATCTCCCAGCGGATGCGGTTGCGCGCCCAGATCAGCGGATAGCCCACGCCCTTGCGGCGCAGTTCCTGCAGCTGGATCACCGCGCGGTCGATGGGCAGAAGCGGACGTTTCTGCGGCAGAGGCGTATCGAGCAGGGCCACCAGCGCGACCTCATCGCCCAAGGCGCGCAATTGCTGCGCCATCTCGAAGGCGATGATCCCCCCGCCCGAGAAACCGCCCAGCTGGTAGGGGCCGTCGGGCTGCACCTGCTTGAGCTCCGCGATATAGTCGCGCGCCGCCTCCTCGATGGTGCGGTGCGGGGCCTCGTCGCCATAAAGCCCCTTGGCCTGCAGCCCGTAGAAGGGCCGGTCGCGCCCCATCAGAAGCGCCAGGTGGCGCAGGTTCAGCACGTTGCCGAACATGCCGGCCACGAGGAAGAACGGCGGCTTTGGCCCGGGCTCGCCCTCATGCATCGGCACGATATGCGAAAACCGCCGCTCGGGGCGCGCCTTGACCGGCGCCTCCCCTGTCTCCGAGGGGCTGTCGGTGATCCCCGCCTTCTCGGCGATCAGCGCAGCACAGGCGCGGATCGTCGGCGCCTCGAACAGGACCGAGATCGGGAAGTCGACGCGGTAGGTCTTTTTCACCAGCGAAAAGAGCCGGACCGCGATCAGGGAATGTCCGCCCAGATCGAAGAAACTGTCGTCGACGCCGACATTGCGCACGCCCAGCAGATCCTCCCAGAATCCCGCCAGACGCTTTTCGATGTCGGTCTCGGGGGCGGCGAAATCCTCATTCATGGCAGGTCGGTCGAAGGCCTGCATCTGCGTCGCGGGCTGGGCCGCCAGATCGGCCTGCGCGCGCAGCGCGTCGACAGGGACCGGGCTGACCGCCACGACCGGGCGCGGCTGCGCCATGGCCCGCGCGAATGCCTCCGCGCCCTCCTCCGCGCGAATGCCTTGCGACAGGTTGTGCTGCAGCATCTCCTCGCCCGGCGACAGGGGCGTGCCCGCGCCGTGTCCCTGCACCTCGATCTCGGCGGCGCTCAGGCGCGGCGCGCGGCGCAGCTGGGCGGGATCGGCGAGACGGCGGATCGCGAAGCCCGCAATCTCCATCACAACGGTCCCGTCCGGTGCCGCCAGCGTCACATCGAAACTCGCGCTTTCCGAGGTGGCATGCCCGTCCTGCGCGGGCCGGACCCAACTGACGATCCGCTCGGGCAGCGGCCCCCGGACGGTCACGCGCCCGTAAGAGAGGGGCACCCAAAGATGATCCGGCGCATAGCCCGGGATCAGCTCCATCGCCCAGCCGGTCGCGATGTCCAGCAGCGCCGGGTGCACAAGGCAGCCATCTTCGGACGCGATGTCCGGCAA
Organism: uncultured Roseivivax sp.; assembly: GCA_964612785.1. Classification (GTDB taxonomy): domain Bacteria; phylum Pseudomonadota; class Alphaproteobacteria; order Rhodobacterales; family Rhodobacteraceae; genus Roseivivax. The sequence goes on from CAZTEV010000005.1 coordinate 27,554, forward strand.
GGTCAGTTCGCCCAACGCCTCATCGGCCGAGAGCGCACGCGAGGTCAGCACCCGCCAGCGCGCACCAAAGGCCAGATGCGCCTCCTGCGCGGTGCGCAGGCTGTCACCCGCCGCGGACGTCTCGGGCGCGCCCAGACGCGCGCGGATCGCAGCAAGGTCGATGCGCGGCGCGGGCCCCATCGCGCGCAGCGCGATCTGCGCTTCGGCAAAGCGGGCCAGCCCCGTGCGTCCTTCTGCCCGCGCGTCGCAGAGAAGATCGAGTTTGTAGCCCGCCTCCGTCCGCTCGAGCCGGGTCGTTATGCGTCGCGCGCCCTCCTCGGGCACGGTCATGGGACGCAGGAACGCCAGATCGCGGATCTCGAACGCATGGCCTTCATGCGCCTCGGCCAGCGCGTGCGCGGCCAGAGTCACCGACGCGGTGCCGGGCAGCAGCGCGAGCCCGTCGCGCGTGCGGTGTTCGTCGATGATCCAGTCGCGGGTCGACAGCTGCGTCTCGAACACGCGCCGCCCCTCCGCATCGAAGGACATCGTGTCGAGAAGCGCGCGGTCCACGGCCTGCTCCGGCGCGGTCTCCACGTCGCCTGTGCGGCGGGCCAGCGCGTCGGCGGCCATCCCGGCCTCGGCCCAGATGCCCCAGTTGATCGCGACGCTGCGCGTGGTATCGCTCGCGCGCGCCTGCGCCAGCGCGTTCAGATATTCGTTCGCAGCCACGTAATCGAGCTGCCCGGCCGCCGCCGCCATCGTCGAGACCGACGAGAAATAGGCGATCCACTCCGCCCGTCCGCCCGAGAACAGTCGGTCGATGACATCCGTGCCGTGCAGCTTCGGGGTGAAGATATCCTCCACATCCGCGGGGCTGAGGGCGAGGAAGGGCTGATCGGACAGACGGCCCGCGGCATGGATCACGCCCGTGATCGCGCCGAAGCGGTCTTCTGCAGCGTCCCGCACCCGCGCCATGGCGTCTTCGTTGCAGACATCGGCGGTGGCGACCATCACCTGCGCGCCCGCTTCTTCCAGCGCCTCCACATGGGTGATGGCGCGCCGGACCGGGTCCTGCGGCGCGTGGCGGCGGACATATTCCGCCCAATCGCCGCGCGGGGGCAGTTCGGTGCGCGACACGAGGATCAGGTTGGCACCGTGCTTCGCCGCCTCCAGCCCTAGCGTCCGGCAAATGCCGCCGAAGCCCCCGGTCATCAGGATCGTGCCGCGCAGGGGCATCGCGCCCGGCTGCGGCTGTGGCAACGGCGCCTCGACCAGCGCGCGGGCATAGCGCCGCCCGCCGCGGATCGCCGCTTCACGGCTTGCAGGCGGCGAGATCAGTTCGTCGGTCACCTGCCGCGCCAGATCCGCCATCGCGTGCGCATGGGCATCGTGGGCGCGGGAGGCCCGCCAGAAGGGCGCATCCGCGGCCTCGGGCAGCACGATGTCGAGCGTGGCGAAACTCAGGCCCTCCGCCTCGCGCGGGATGACACGGACGGGGCCCGCAATGGTGGCCTTGACCGGATGCGGCAGCGGCTCGTCATGCACGCTCGCGGCGCCGTTGGTGATGACATCCACATGCAGATGGGCGAGACCCTCATCGACCAGGCTCTGCCCGAGGAACAGAAGCGAGTAGAATCCCTGTTCCTGCAGGCGGTGGAAGAAGCTTGACCCCGGCCGGTGGCTTTCATCCGCCGTGACGCCCCAGAAATGCGCGATCCGGCTGGGCTGCAATCCGCGCGCGGCCAGATCGGCGAGCAACAGGTCATACCCCTCGCGGCCGCGCTCCGGCGCGATGCGATAGGCGCGGTCCGACACGCGCGCGAAGATGTCGCCCGGCCGCACTTCGATGACCCGGTGCCCGGCCGCTTCGAGCGGTGCGAGCGCAGCTTCGGCCAGCCCCGCATCATCCGTGAAAACGAGCCAGGTCTCGGTCGGCAGCGCGTCGAGGTCGCGATCGATATCCACCGCAGGCTCAGCCGCGCGCGGGCGCCACACGGGCACCGTCCCCCAGTCGCGCAGATCGTCGCGGCGGGCGGGGTAGCGCGCGGAGGTATCGCTGACAGCCGTGCCCGGTTCGATGAAATACGGCGCGTGCTGGAACGCGTAGGTCGGCAGCGGCACGCGGTTGCGGCGCGCCTCGCCCCAGACCTGGCCCCAATCGACCGGAACGCCGAGCGCCCAGAGGCGGCCCAGCACCTCGTGGAAGTAGCGGTCGTCGGCAATGGCGTCGTTCGGATGGCGCAGCGAAGGCAGAACCCGGTTCGTGCCGATCTGCGGCTGCTGGCGCGCCAGCGTGGAGAGCGCATGGCCCGGCCCCACCTCCAACAGCACGCGGTTTTCCACCGTCCCGAGCGTGGCGATACCATCGGCGAAACGCACCGTGTTGCGCAGGTGATCGACCCAGTAATCGGGGCTTGTGGCCTCCGCATCCGTCAGCCAGTCACCCGTGCGGTTCGACACGATGGGGATCTGCGGCGGCTGCAGGTCGAGCCCCGCCAGATAGTCGCGGAAGGCAGGCAGGATCGGGTCGAGCATCCGCGAATGCGCGGCCACGTCGATGCCGATGCGTTGGCATTCCACGCCCTGCGCCCTGAGCCGCTGCTCCAGCGCGTCGAGCGCCGCATCGGGCCCGGTCGCCACCGCCAATTGCCCGGCATTGACCGCCGCAAGGTCCAGATCCTCGCCCAGATGGGGGCGCAGCGCCGCCTCGGACATGGCGACGGACAGCATGCCGCCGCGCGGAACGGAATCGAAAAGCGTCCCGCGCAGATGCACGAGGCCGATGGCCGCCTCGAAGGACAGAACGCCCGCGATGCAGGCCGCGGTATTCTCGCCCATGGAATGACCGATGAGCGCAGCAGGCGTCACGCCCCAGCTTTCCCACAGCCGCGCGAGCGCAACCTCGGTGATCAGGATAAGCGGCAGCTGAACAGACGGCCGCCGCAGGTGTTGCTCGGCCTCGGGCCCGGACGCGAGCCACGCCGCGCGCGGATCCTCGGAGGTGAGCGTGGCAAGCTGCTCAAGCCCACGGTCCATCCAGTCGGCAAAGACCGGCTCGGTCTCGTAGAGGCCGCGCGCCATCTGCGGATATTGCGCGCCGCCGCCGGGGAACAGGAAGGCCACATCCGGGGCGGACAGGGCCTTGTGATTGTGCACGCGGTAGCGATCGCCCGCTTCGAGAAGCTGCGCGGCTTCGACATGGGTCTCCGCCACGACGACGCGGCGTTCGGCAAATGCGGCCCTTCCTTCGTGCAGCGTATAGGCCACATCGGCGAGCGGCTGTTCGGGATGGCTGCGCAGATGCGTGGCCAGACGGGCGGCGTTGCCGTCGAGCGCGGATTTGCTGCGCGCCGAAAGCGTCAGGATCTGGAACGGGAATTCCGGCGTCTCGGAGGCCGCGCGCTCGGGCGCCTCCTCAAGGACCACATGCGCGTTGGTGCCGCCGACGCCCAGCGAGTTGACCCCGGCCCGCCGCGGATGATCCCCGCGCGGCCAGTCACGCAGGCTCTCGTTCACCCGAAAGGGCGAGGCCTCGAAATCGATGGCCGGGTTGGGCGCCTCGTAGCCGAGGCTCGGCGGCATCTGCGCATGCTTCAGCGCAAGCGCTGTCTTGATCAGGCTGGCGGCACCCGCCGCGGTGTCGAGATGGCCGATATTGGTCTTCACCGACCCGATGCGGCAAAAGCCGGTGGCCTCCGTCGTCTCCCGGAAGGCGGCGGTCAGGGCCGAGACCTCGATCGGATCGCCCAGATAGGTACCCGTGCCGTGGCATTCGACATAATCGATGGTGTCGCCTGGCGTGTTGGCGATGGCCTGTGCCTCGGCCACGGCGGCGGCCTGTCCGCCCACGGAAGGCGCGAGATAGCCCGCCTTGTCCGCCCCGTCGTTGTTGACCGCCGAACCCTTGATCACCGCCCAGATGTGGTCCCCGTCCGCGATGGCATCCGCCAGACGCCGCAACACCACGACGCCCGCGCCCGAGCCGAAAACCGTGCCCTGCGCGCGATGATCGAAGGCGTGGCAGGCGCCGTCGGGCGACAGGATCTCGTTTTCCTTGAAGACATAGCCCTGCCCCTGTGGCAGCTCGATCGTCACGCCGCCCGCAAGCGCCATGTCGCATTCGCCGTTCAGCAGGGATTGCGCCGCGTAATGCACCGCGACGAGCGAGGTGGAGCACGCGGTTTGCAGCGACAGCGACGGCCCTTTCAGATCGAAGATATGGCTCGCGCGGGTGGTCAGGAAGTCCTTGTCGTTGCCGGTATGGCGCAAAAGAAACATGCCCGTGCTGTCCACCAGATCGGGGTTCGAGCACAGGTTGAAATAGAAATAGCTGCCCATGCCGCAGCCTGCGAAGACGCCGACGGGACCGGGGAAGGTCTGCGGTACGTGGCCTGCATTTTCCATCGCCTCCCAGGCAACTTCGAGAAAGCGCCGGTGCTGCGGATCGAGGATCGCGGCCTCCTTCGGGGAGAAGCCGAAGAACTCCGCATCGAACATCTCGTAGCCGTCGAGACGCGCGGCGTAGGGCACGTAATCCTTGCGCCGGATCAGGCCCGGAGGCACGCCCGCATCGCGCAGATCCGCATCGCTCAGCTTGCCGATAGAGGACACGCCCTGCCGAAGATTGTCCCAGTACTGGGCAATCGTCTCCGCACCTGGCAGATGCGCGGCCATTCCGACGATGGCAATGTCGGAATAGGATATGTCCGGCCCTTTTTCAGGTCGAGTCATATGCGATGTCCTGCTGCTCGTACGTCTTTCGAATATACGGCAAATGCGGGTGAAATTTGTCAGATATGCGGTAAGATATGCGAATTCGTGCCGTTTTTCAGTGTCGTGGTGTCACAGCACGGCAGCGGCGAGGACCAGTATTTCGGCGCGGTGCACGGTGAACAAAATCGCCGTGACCGCGACGCCCAGGCCCGCGAACAGCGCGTCGTGCAGGGGATCCCAGGCACCGGACTTGCGCGACAGCCAGACGACCACCGGATAGGCCAGAAGCCCCGCCACGCCCTGCCCGACAATTGCGCCGAGAAGACCTGCGGATTGAAGGCCCAGCCAGACGCATCCCAGAAGCGTCACCGCCCGAAACAGCGCGAGCACGAAGAAGTTGCGGCTGTCGCCCATGGCAAGCGCCGCCTGATCGTAGGTCAACGCGATGATCTGCGGGATCCACATGACCGCAAGCAGCACGATCACCGGACCCGCATCGGCATAACGGTCGTCATACATCAGCTCCACGAGCCACAGGCCGACCAGCCCGAGCACCGCTATGAGTGCCATCAGCGCGCCCGTCACGACCATGCGCATGCGGCGCAGCTTCAGGAAATTGGCGCGGCTCTCGCCCGGTGGCGCCTCGCGGTAAATCGGGATCAGCACCTTGCCCGCGATGATCCGGCCCAGCATGTTCGGGAAGGAGGCGAGGAAATACCCGATATTGTAGACGCCGAAGGCCCCGAGGCTCAGGAACCGTCCGATCAGGATGCGGTCGCCCTGGCTGACGAAGAAGCCCGCGATGGTGGACAGGAAGATCCACTTGCCGAAGGACGTCAGTTCCTGTGCCGCCTCGCGGTCCCAGTGCAGTCGGTCGCGCTCTCCGGGCAGGAAGCTCCAGTTGAAGGCCACGTTGATCGCTGCAGCCACCACGCCCGAGATCACCAGCGCCCAGACCGATTGCATCCACCAGGCCAGAGCGATGGCGATCAGCACGCCCAGCGCCTGCGACAGGATATCGAGCATCGACACCCGGCCCAGCAGCAGATGGCGATGCGCCGTGGCCACCCGCATCGGATTGATGCCGAGGATCACGAGGCTCAGCGCTGCGGCGGGCAGGATCTGCGTCAGCTGCGGGGCATTGTAGAACAGCGAAAGCGGCCAGGCGATCAGACAGGCAAAGAGCCACAGCAGAACGCCGCGGATCGCCTGGATCGTGAAGGCCGTGTTCAGAAAACGCGGATCCTCGCCGCGCTTGTGGCTCATCACCGCCTGCATGACCCCGGTATCGGAGAAGTTGGTCAGGCCCTGGATGATGACGGCGACAAGGGCCATCAGGCCGAAGGCTTCGGGAAACAGCAGTCGCGTCAGGATCAGGTTAGAGCCGAGACGGATCACCTGGCTCGCCCCGAACGCCCCCGTGGACCAGAGCGAGGACCGGACCGCGCGCGCCCCCAGCGAGGTGCCGCGGAAACGGGAGAGGCTGAAGACGCTCATCGGCCCCGGCTCCAGCCATCGCGCGCCGGACGCAGGCGCGCCGCCAGCGCCACACTCGAATAGACCGCGAAGCCAAAGGGATCCCGCACCGCGAGGCCAAGCTTCCGCGACAAGGGAAAGGGCCGGTCGTCGTCATTGGAGACAAGTTCGGGATGGCGCGCCGCGATTTCATGCACACCACGATCCTGCCGCGCGCGCACGCGGACGAGCCGCCCGAACCCTTCGACCACGGGCCAATCGTAGCTGGCCGATACCTTGTAGCGTTCGTCCGGCGCGAAATTCAGCCGCACGAAGGTATCGTCAGAAATGACCTGCGGGAACGCACCCCAGCGCGCCCGGCCCGCCGCATTGACCGCGAACAGCCCGCAGCCCGGCACGCAATCCGCCATGAACGGCACCTGCGCCCAGATCCGGGCATAGCCGCGGCTGGCCGCGTTGTCGGGCGCGGTGATCCGCAGCGTCCCGGTGACGAAGCGTGGCTCGGGCGCCGTCAGCGCAGCGGCGATCTCTGCCAGAAGCGGCGGTGAGACGACGACATCGGCATCGAGATAGATGCGCGCGCGCGCCTCCGCGACCGCGTCGCCCGCATTGAGCGCGTAGGGCTTGCCCGTCTTCAGGGCGGTGATCACCCGAAAGGGCCAACCCCGCGCCGCGAAGGCTGCGTCGTAGCCGCGCGCGATATCCGCCGTGTCGTCCTGCGATCCGTTATCGACCACGATCACCTGCGGCACCAGCATCCCGGGCCCGTCGGAGGCCAACAGCGCCTCGAGGCACGCGCCGATCTGTCCGGCCTCGTTCGAGGCCGGGATAATCACGCTGAGATCGGGTCGGTTGTCTGTCATAGCGCCTTTATGTGTCGCGCCTGTCTGTCGCCGCGCGAATCTTATACCGGTCACGCGCGGCTGGCAGGCAATGATGGCATAAGCGTGAAAGCGGCTCAGGGGACCGGGCGGATCTCGCCCGGTGTTGCCTCAAAGCCCAGGGATTCGACATCGGTCAGAAGGACGCGGCGCCAACCCGCCCGCGCCACGATACGGCCCGGCTCGGCATCGGAGAGAACATAATCCTCCCATGCGCCGGGCAGGATCACCGTATCGTCACCGGGACCGCCATGGATCATGTCGGCGCCTCCGCCCGAACGGATCAGATCGTCGCCGGGCCCCGCCAGGATCACGTCTTCTTCGGGCGAGCCCGCGATCTCGTCGTCGCCCTGCGTTCCGGCCGCAAGCGCGCCATTGGCAAAAACGGTGACGGGACGCGCATCGGGCAGCGGCCCCGCTGCGTTGTGGCGCAACAGCGCATCCCAGCGCGGTGTCTCCGCGCTCAGATGCGGAAGCGCGCCCCAGATGCCGAATTTCGACGGCACCGCCACATCTACGAAGGCGTTGAACAGGACGCCCCCCGACGCGGTCCACGCCGATAGCAGCCTGTCATAAAGCGCGCCCATCTCGGCGGAATTGCCGAAGGCCGTCAGGAATTCCGTCAGCCGCTCTTCGTCCATATCCGAGGCCACCGCAGTCAGGTGCGCGCCGCCTTCATACATGATGAGATCGAGCCCGTAGGACGCGGCAGCCTCGGCGTGATAGGGAAAGATCTCGGTTGTCAGCCGTTCGATCGACGTCTCCGCGATATCTTCGGCCAGCGGCGCGAATGCGGTGTCGAAGCGGTGCTCCCGCACGTATTCGCGCAAGGCGACTCGCTGCAACCCCGATGCAGAGCCCGCCTCTTCCGCTGCCGCTTCGGCCTCGTCCAGGAGGCTCTGCAGCCGCTCGGCGGCTTCCTCCTTGAACTCGTTGAAGAAGTAGCCCGTCACCGCATAGGCATCGAAGCTCTCTGCAGGCATCCGGCCAAGTCCGAGATAGGCCAGCGGCGCGTTCAACGATTGCGCCTCGAGCCCCAGCCATCCGGTATGGGTCGCAAAGACCCGCACCAGCCTGTCCCCGGCGTCGGCCCCGAAGATGTCGGTGAACATGTCCATGATCTGCGCCGCGCGGTAGCCGTAATATTGATACCGCCCGTCAACGGTTTCCCCCCAGAGGGCCGTGGCCTGCTCATGCGCCCACAAGCCCTGCTGGAAGATGCCGTTCCAGACCTCGTTGGAATATTCGATATAGGCCTTCAGCCGGGGATCGAGCCCGTCGCGCACAGCCGTCGCGAATTCACGAACGAAGGTGTCGTCGGCTTGATGCGGTAGGGTAAACCAGGGATCGGCGCCGATCTCGTTCGCGAGCCGGATCATCACCGGAAGCGGCACGCCCCATTCCGAATAGGTGGCATCGCTGAGCCTCGGGCGATCCTCCCATGAGGACAGGGTGGAATTGTTGGTCTGCATCCAATCCATGAACCGCACCAGCCGCACATCGGCGATGCGGCGGAGCCAGTCGGGATTGAAGATCGCACCCGCCGCGTGAAGCGCCTCGTGATCCTCGCGCATGACCCGAATGTTGCGGATCGGATCCTCGGGATCGATCCGGTCGATGGAGACACCCACCGCGCCCGGCCCCGGCGAGTAGAAGAAGCGCAGCCGTCCCGGCTCGGTCGCGACCCGCCGCGCATTCCCCGCAAGCGACAGGTTGCCCTGTCCGTCATAGGTCAGGACGTAATAGCCACGAAGATGCGTGGCGTCTTCCTGCTGATCGGTCAGCAACAGCGCCTCGATCCGCTCAGCCTCCTCGGGGATCGAGACCGGCCAACCATCGGCATCGACATGTCCGCCCGCACGCAGCTCATCCGCGGAAATGCCGCCCCACCGGCCCGGCAGATGCCCGATCCAGGGCCGCGACGTCTTGAACAGGTCGATGAAGGGATGCTGCGTCGTCCAGTCGGTGACGCCGTTCAGCCCGATGGCCAGCGCAGGGGCATCGCCGAAGACCGGCGCGTCATGACTTTCGGACAGGGCCGGAACCGGCATCAGAAACGCAAGGCACAGACCGAAAGGACGCAGAAAGGACAACACGGGGCGACGGCTCCAGGAAAACGCTATGGCGGGACAGTGCCGCGTTTTGTCGGCAAGGACAAACACGAAGCCCTGCGCATCCCGGGCACTTTGAAAAGATATGGCGGGCCGCCTTGTTTTGCGAAGCGCCGTTTAAGAATTCGAAAGACTTGCGCGCCATGGTCGCGACAGAGCGGGGGCGTACAACGGCACCCCCCGAATACATCCGCAACAGGAGTTTCGATGTCGGGGCTTATACATCCGCCCGTCCGCAAAGACCGAGATGGCGGGACCAAGGTCTCGGCTGCACGAAAACGATGCATCAGCCGGACTCGGGCTGTGCTGCTCCGCCCGGTCCGATGATGAGAGACAAGATGGAAACCGCCATTCACGACCAAAGGGCCGGGCGCCCCGCCTTTGACCCGTCGCCTGCGCGTGCATTGCGCGATTTGCGGAATTTCCATTATCTCGTCCTTTTTGGCTCGCTCGCGCTGACCATTGCCATCTGGAACTATGCCAATACCGCATCGGAACGGCAGGCCCGGATCAATTTCGACTACGCGGCGGACCAGGTCCTCGAACTGATCGGCGAACGCATGAAAAGCTACGAGGACGGGCTGCGCGCTGGTGTCGGCGCGATCAACGCCAATGGCGGAGACATCGGGTTGAAGGCCTGGCGCACCTTTGCCCGGACGCTGCAGATCGATCGGCGATATTCCGGCATCAACGGCATCGGCGTGATCTTCAATGTGCCTCAGGCCGAGATGCAGGAATTTCTGTCAGAGCAACGTATCTTACGGCCCGATTTCGCGCTGCATCCCGCCCATGAAAAGGGCGTCAACCTGCCGATCACCTATATCGAACCCGAAGCCCCCAATGCGCAGGCGGTCGGCCTGGACATGGCCTTCGAGGAGAACCGCCATTCCGGCCTCCTCGCCGCGCGGGACACGGGCGATGCGCGGATTACCGGTCCCATCATTCTGGTACAGGATGCCGGGGCCACGCCGGGCTTTTTGTTCTTCGCCCCCTTCTATTCCATGCCGGGGCCAAAATCCGTGGCCGACCGGCGCCGCAGCTTCGCGGGCGCAGTCTACGCGCCATTCGTCATGAAAAAGCTTATGCAGGGCGTTCTTGACCGGGACAAACGCCAAGTCTGGGTGGCGATATCGGATGGCGAGACGACGCTCTATGACGAACACCGCGCGGAAGAGGCCGGTCAGGATCCCGACCCCCTGTTCGCGCGCACGCTCGAAATGGAGATGTATGGGCGAACCTGGACAATCGATCTGCGCAGCAACCCCGCCTTTCGCGCAGCCAATATCAGTGCACAACCGACGATCATCCTGGTTTGCGGATTGACGATCGACGCACTGCTCTTGCTGCTTTTTGCCTCCATGGCCCGCAGCAATCATCGCGCAATCGCCTATGCCGACGAGGTGACGCACGCCCTGCAACAGGAAAAACGCGAATTGCTCGCCACGAACGCCGCGCTCGAGCAATTTTCCTATATTGCCTCGCATGATCTGAAAACGCCGATACGCGGCATGCGGGACGCCACCGGTTACCTGATGGAGGATCTGGGCGATCGCCACCCCGACACGTTGAAAGATCGTGACATCTTGGATCAGTTCAACGAGCTGAAGTCACTGAACGATCGGATGGAAGCGCTGGTCAAGGGCGTCCTCGAATGCGCGCAGATCCCGCACCACGCGCCACCAACCGATCCGCACAATCCGCGCGATATCATCTTGGCCCATGCAAGGGATCTCAGGCTCCGGCCGGAAGAGCTGCGCCTCGAAGGCATTTTCCCCGATCTCCTGATGAGCAAGACAAGTCTGTCGCAGATCTTCGGCAATCTTCTTTGCAACGCCGTGGCCCATGGCGCGGGCGAGGCCTTGCGCATCACCGTATCAGCGCACATGACCGCCGATGGTGCGGAATTCACGGTGACCGACAAGGGTCCAGGGATCGAGCCCAGGTTCCACGCAAAGATATTCGAGATGTTCCAGTCCCTGGAAAAGCGCGGGCCCGCGAAATCCACGGGGATCGGCCTCGCCATTGTCCGCAAGGCGGTCGAAAGCGTGCATGGGACCGTGCGTGTCGAGTCCCGGCCGGGAACAGGCGCACGCTTCGTGATCCATCTTCCCAACGCGGTCGTTCTCCGCGCCAGCGACATAGCAGCGGAGTAATCGATGACGATGCAGATCAAGAACGTCTTGTTGGTGGAAGACAACGAATACGACGTCAAACGCGTCGAGCGCGGTTTCAAAAAATTGTCCGACCCGCGTCAGATCGTGCGGGCGCATGACGGCGTCGAAGCGATGCAGATCCTGCGCGGAGAAGGCGAGGTCGTCGCACCCCAGCCCCCCTTCGTCATCTTGCTGGATCTCAACATGCCGCGCATGGGCGGAATTGAATTGCTGGACCATATGCATGACGCCAACATGTTAGGCTGCCAGCAGATTTTCGTGGTCACCACGTCGGATTTCCATTCCGATATCGAAAACGCCTATGCCCGTGGTATCGCCGGATATTTCGTCAAACCGGAAACGGCCGAAGAAATGGTGACAATCCTCGATAAGGCCTCGCAATTCTGGGATCTGTGCGAGATTCCCGCCTGATGACAGGGCCGCGGGCATCGCGGCTATCGCAAGACCTCTCAGCGCTACGAAAAGGACTGGAACCGAGCGCAAAGCCTGTCGCATCAGACAGACCTCGTGCGGACAGCATCGCCCCGAGGTCAGGATTGCCGCCATTGCTCGCGCCCGCGCTTTGCGCATTACTGTGTGCAAAGACCTCCTGGGCGGCCAGGCGATGGACGAGGAGACACGATTGCTCATTCCGCGATCCAGACACGGGTGGGCCTGTTCATGCGCGGATTGACCCGTCGGGCGATGCTTCTTGGGACCGGTGCCGCGATCGGGGCAGGCGCCGTTTCGCTGATCAGGACGGATTTGCCAAAGGTCCCCCTCGGATCCGCGCAATCCGGTCCGCCCGTGACAGCTACCCTGAACGACGCCAGTGAGCTAAGCGCGACCCCCATACACCGCCACGTTACCCTGTCCGAGCCCCGCGAGCAGGTCATGATCGACCGCATCCGCGCGGAAATGCGCGAGGCGGCCCAGGCCGGACGTCCGGTCAATATCGGCGCCGCGCGGCATTCGATGGGCGGGCAGGCCATTCCGCGCGACGGCCACGCCATCACGCTCGACCAGTCCGCCATCGAGATCGACAGCACGGCAAAGCGCTTTCGCGTCGCGGGCGGCGCACGTTGGGCAGATGTGATCCGCGCGCTCGATCCCGTGAGCCTGTCGCCCCGGGTCATGCAATCCAACAACGATTTCGGACTGGCCGCGACTTTCTGCGTGAATGCCCATGGATGGGCCGTACCCTTCGGCCCCATGGGCGCGACTGTCCACACGATCGAGATGATCGCGCCGAACGGCGATCTGGTGCGCTGCAGCCGGACCGAAGAGCCCGATCTCTTCGCCATGACAATGGGCGGATACGGACTGACCGGCGCGATCACCGCGCTTGAGCTCAGCGCCGCCGACAACCTGCGGCTCGTCCCGCAATTTGATGCAATGCCGGCCGAGGCCTTCCCCGACGCCTTCCTCTCCGCAGTGCGCGCCCCCGGGGTAAACATGGCCTATGGTCGGTTGAACGTCGATCACGGGGCGTTCTTCGAGGAGGCCTTCCTCGTCACCTATCGTCCAGATGCCAACCAGGCAGATCTGCCCCCGGCTTCGGGGTCCGGCTGGACCGCCCATGCGGCGAGCCGCGTCTATCGCGCCCAGTTGGGCCGTGAATGGGGCCGCAAGCTGCGCTGGTGGTTCGAAACCGATCTCGGTCCGCTCGTGGGCGGCGGGGCGGTGACCCGCAATTCGCTCATCAACGAACCGGTCGCGACGCTGGACGATCGGGACCCTGACCGCACGGACATCCTGCACGAATATTTCGTGCCGCCCGACCGCTTCACCGAATTCCTGCAGCTCTGCCGCGCCATCATTCCGACCTCCTACCAGCAATTCCTGAACGTCACGCTACGCTTCGTCGACACCGATCCCGAAAGCTGGCTGGCCTACGCTTCCGAGCCTCGCATCGCCGCCGTGATGTCCTTCAGTCAGGAAAAGACCGCCCGCGCCGAAGCAGACATGGCCCGCATGACCCGCGCGCTGATCGATGGCATGCTGGAGATCGGCGGCAGCTACTACCTGCCTTACCGCCCCCATGCGAGTGTCGCGCAATTCCACGCGGCCTACCCGCGAGCCGCGGACTTCGCGGCTGCGAAACGTTCGCTCGACCCGCAGCTTCTGTTCCGCAACGCCCTGTGGGACCGGTATCTGGAGCCTTCATGACCCGCTTGCGCATCCTCTGTCTTGGCTATTTCGCCGTCCTCATGGCTGCGGCCTCGCTGAACTACATCCCCGGCCTGACCGATGCGGAGGGGCGCGCCTTCGGCATCTTCGCGCTCGATCCATATGATGATGCACTGCATGTGGCCTCCGCGCTTTGGGCGCTGGCGGCCGCGCTCATCTCGCAAAGGGCCGCGCGGATCTTCCTGATCCTGTTCGGCGCGCTGTACTTGGGCGACGGCATCTTCGGGGTCTTCACCGGCTACGGCTATCTGGATCTCGGCATTTTCACGAACCCCTCCGAAGGCCTGTCCTTGACCTTTTTCAGGCTCGCCGCGAACGCGCCGCACCTTGCCCTGGGGGGCCTCGCGCTCTGGGCAGGGCTGAGGTTTGAGCGGCCGTGATCGTCAGACTCGCCCGGATCATCGCGGCCGCGATCGGCGCCCTGTTGGGCCTCGCGTTCCTGCTGGCACTGCCCGTCCTTCTGATCGAAACGTCCTGCCGCCCCGCAGGGACGCCCGCCCCTTACGACCCCATCTTGCCCGAGGCGCATCACCGTCCCGAAAGCCGCACCCTTCTGACCTATCCGGAATGGCACATCGTGCATGCCTACGAGGATTACGCGCGCGTGCTGCGCGATGGCGACCCGCATGAGTACGATTTCCTGCGCGGCATCACGGGCTTCTGGACATCGCTTTGCGATCTGTCGCGCGCAGCGGGCGCGCATGGCGGCTTCCCGGGCGAGACGAAAACCATGGTCTATGTCGTGGGGGTCAGCTTCACGCTCGAACTGCTGGCCAAGGCCGCCTACGAGGAGACGCTTGGCCGGGCGGCCACCTGGATACGGGGGTCTAAGCCTGCGCCGCTCGATACCCTCTCGGCGGAACAGGCGCGGGACTACGCGATCTTCCTGCGCCAGGTGCCCTGGTATCGCTGGGATTTCCCTGCCGCCGCCAAGGCGCTGAGCGATGCCGCGACGCCCGTCTTCCGGGATCGCGAACGGGCCTTGGCGTTGGGCCTCGAATACCGGGGAAAGGCGCTTTA
>CAZTEV010000006.1:0-38825 GCA_964612785.1 uncultured Roseivivax sp.
GGATGATCCGAGATCATGGCCACGAAGACGTCGCGGATGATGTAATAGAAATTGGCGTCCTCGTCCTCGATCTGCTTCAGCCGCCCGGCGATGGGCTGCACGAGGCAATAAGCGAGGAACACCCCGAGGAACGTGCCCACAAGCGCGCCGCCGATCATACGGCCCAGCACTTCGGGCGGCTGGTCGATCGAAGACATGGTCTTGATCACGCCCAGAACGGCCGCAACGATCCCGATCGCGGGCAGCCCGTCCGCCATGCCCTGGATCGCAGCGGCGGCTCCGTGGGCTTCCTTGTGGTGCTTCTTCAGCTTCCTGTTGATGACCTCCTCGGTCTGGAAGCTGTCATCGAAATTCATCGCCAGCATGCGGAAGCTGTCGGTGATGAGGTCGATGGCGAAATGGTCTTTCAGGATGCGGGGGTATTTGCTGAAGATGTCGCTTGCGGCGGGGTTCTCGATGTGCTCGTCGAGGGCAAGGATGCCGTTGGCCTTGTACTTGCGCGACAGCTCGAACATCAGCTTCAGAAGGTCGGTGTAATCCTGCTTCTTCCACTTCGCGCCCTTGATGACCTTCACGATGCCGATACCGGCCTGTTTCAGGACCGAGAAGGAATTGGCGATGACAAAGGCGCCAATCGCACCTCCGCCGATCATCATGCCTTCGTAGGGCAGTGCATAGAGCACGACGTCCATCTTGCCGCCCGACAGCATGAAGCCACCGAAGACCATGCCGAACACGGCCGCGATACCAAGGATAAGATTCATGATTGCACCAAGTTGAAGGGGTCGCCTGTGCTTACGCCGCAAAGAATTGTGCTTGCAATACAGTTTGACATGTATTCAAGGATAAGCAAGGATAAAAGCAATCCGGTAAAGCGTTTTAGTAGGGGGCGGCATGGAGCGGTTCGCGTATCGTTTCGAAGACGAGGAGCTTTCGCAGGCATTGCAAGGCTGGCCCTCGGGTGTCGCAGCGGCGCTGTGCATGTCGAGTTCGGGCCTGACGCGGATTGCGCTTTACGACATGCGCAGCGACAGCGACGCGCTGAAGCGGATCGAGGCGGTGTCGGGTTGGCTGCCGGGAAGCTATGCCGTTTCGCCGAAGCTGCCGGGCGTGCGGACGATGCGCGTCACCTTCTCGGAGGCGCAGGAGTTCCTCCGAATGGTCGAGGGCGTGGACGGGCTTACGGACCTCGCCCGCGATTTTCTGCGCCGGAAGGCGGTTCGGAATGCGGTCGCCGGTGCTCCGGTCGATGCCGCCCCGCAGCCCAAACGCGCACCTGACCCCGTGCCGCAGGAGGCCGCTTTCGTCCGCCATCGCGAGGTTCCAAGCTCTCGGGCGCCTGCACAGCCTTTCAAAACGGCCAAGTCGGCCCTGCCGCGCCCTGTGCCCTGGGCGTCGGGTATCTCGGTCGATAGTCGCGAAGGTGATATGCCTTCGGGCTTTCGGGCGGCGAACGAATTCGCCGACGGGCCGATCGCGGTGCTTCCCGCCGAGATCCGCACCACCGGCGCGCGCGTGCGCGTCGTGATCCAGCCCGATGCGGTCGGATCGCGCGATCTGCCGGTGCGGGCGCAGGTGGTCGGGCATCGCGACGACATGCGCTGTTTCGTTTTCGGTCCGCGCTGTCTCCAGAATTGGGAGCCTGGGCGCGGCATGATCGTCGATGCCAGCATGGACGCTTTTCCCCGCGGGCTGGTGGCACGGTTCCGCGAAGAGGGCTGCCGCGCCGAGGTGTCGATCACGCCCGAAGGCATTTTCGTGACGCCGTCCGCGCCGCAAGAGCCGCGTCTCGTCGCGCCGGTGCGCGCGGCAAAGGCGCGCGCGCGCGGACCGAGCTTTGCGGTGAAGCTTGGGGTTCTGACCTTCGTTGCCGCAGGCGTGATTTCGGGTGGCGTGACGGCGTTGCAGACAGCGGTGTCGCCTGAACGCGGGGCGCTGTTCTACGAGCCCGCGGAGGGGAATTCCGCCTTCAATGTTGTACGCAGTATCGCTGACGGGATGGTAAAGTCAGCCATGGATTAACCGATAAGGTATCTTGGCGAAAATTTCGTGACACAAGCAAAATTTTGCTCAGGTATTTTAGCATGTCTTTAACTTTGGCGCCCTACCTATACATTTAAGTACACAGTGATGGTTTAGCATGAATTGGAGGGTGCGCAGCCTGGGTTCATCTTGCCCAGGTCATAAGTGACCCTCTTGGAGGCCCCGGCAATAAGCCAAAAGCGGGCGAATGTTGTTACAAAGCGGCTGGTCGTGTCCTGCAGAAGGCGGTAGCGGCCATATTTGATCGGTATAGCCGTTTGACGTGTGCGAGAAATTGCATTGCACTTGTGTTCAGAAGAGACAAACGAATGGAACATCAGAAGAACAACGAGGCCCTGATCGCGTCTATTGTCGCATCTTACGCCGGACGTCCCGGGGTGGGCCCCGACGATATCGTCGAGTTGGTTTCCAAGCTTCGCCGTGAAATGGACGGCGCCGGTTCCGGCACCGATCTTGAGCCTGCGGGAAACGCGACGCCTGCGCGACCGATCAGCGAAGCTGTGGAGCGCGAAAAGGTCTACTGCCTCTGCTGCGGCAAGGGCTTCAAGATGCTCAAGCGGCATATCGGTTCGGAGCACGGCCTCACCGAGGAACGCTATCGCCATATGTTCGGCCTGCCGGACGATTTCCCGCTCGTCGCGCCGAGCTATTCCGAGCGTAAGGCCGATTACGCCAAGAAGAGCGGCCTTGGAAAATACAATCGGGACGCCTCGGGCGGCCGCTCCGCATCGCAGAGCGAAAACATCTCGTGAGCCGGGCGGAGCTGAAGGGGCGTATGCGTGGATAAGCAGCCTGTCATCATCAAGCGCGTTGAAGATGACGATCACGGTGACCATCATGGCGGTGGTTGGAAGGTGGCCTACGCTGACTTCATGACAGCGATGATGGCCTTTTTCCTGCTGCTGTGGATTGTCAGCGCGGCGGATTCGGACAAGCTGAAAGGACTCGCCGAACATTTCACCCCGGTGATGTCGCAATCGAAAGGCGGCGGTCCCGAGGTGCTGGACGGTCGGACCATGTTCACCTCTGAGACGCGGGGCGGAGGCAGCGAGGAAAAGAACGAGGTCGAGGACGTGCGGCCATCCTTCGGGCAGGACGATCCGCTTCTGGTCTTCGACAGTCGCTTGCGGGATGCGCGCGCGGGTGAAACCCCCGAGGAGGCAATCGCGTCCCCGGCGGAGCAGGAGGCTGTGACCGCGTCCGGTGAAGAAGCCGAGCAGAGCCTGAGCGAGCGCGACCGCGCCTTCGCCGCAATCGAAGCCGATGTCACACGGCAGCTTCTCGACAATGGACTCCCGGACCAGCTTCTCGACAACCTGCAATTCGTCACGACACCGGTCGGTCTTGAGGTGAACATAGTCGATCAGACCGGCGAGGCGATGTTCGAATCCGGCAGCGCCCGTATCAACCGGGATACCCGGCTCATCATCCAGAGCGTGGCCACGGCCTTGGCGAACCTGCCGAATGACGTGATGATCCTGGGCCATACCGATGCGCTGCGGTTCGCTTCGGAAGGCTATGACAACTGGGACCTCTCGAGCGAACGGGCCAATGCCACGCGCCGGGTGCTGGTCGCGGCGGGACTTGATCCGGATCGCATCAAGGGGGTCTCGGGGCTGGCGCACACCGATCCGCTCGTGCCGGCGCAGCCGGAGGCCCCAGAGAACCGACGCATCAGCATCTCCGTGCGCTACCCCGAGGAGTGAGGGCGGACCGCCCGATTCGTCCGGATGCTCGCAATATCCTGTTGGAGGGCGGTTTGCCCTCTGACGGACCGATTGCCCCCAGCGCGCCTGAAATTCACGATAACGTATTGCTCTTTAGGCAGTTTTCACGCTTCGGCGTCTTTTTGCCTGCATCCATGCCAATAGTGTTGCCCCACTAGATATATTACATATCCACAGGTTTTTTACTCGATATTGATGTTTTCGCCGCTTCGAAGTTGATTTTGATGCCCGCTTCAGTAGCACTGGACGGTGCGACGGGTCTCAAAAGGAACTTGGCAGGGCGATGTATAAATCAGATTTACTCGAGTTGATTTGGGATGAGTGTGTCCGCCCCGTCGGCATGGCCGAACTTGGCAAGATCGCCCACGTCCTTCACCGTCTACTGCCCACGCGTGTCGTGCTTCTGTCCTCGGATCATCCCGAGCACCGCGACATAACCGTGCTCCGCGACACCGACAGCGTCGGGTTCGAGCTGCCACTTGGCGACGTGCTTGCCGAGGAATGCGATGTCACCTTTGCCGGCGCGTATCTCGTGGCGATCGTCCCCGTGGCTTTGATAGGCGCGGCTTTGGACCGGGGGCGAGAGGCAGAGCTTGTCGGTCGGCTCGTCGCCGCAGCCAGTACCGTCATCGAGGCCGAAGGCCCGGCGACAGCCTGCACGGGCGCATCCTTCCTCTCGTTCTGGCATTGCTACGACACGATGATAAATGCCGGCTTTTCGGAACGCCTTGGCATCGACCTCGCGCTGGTCATGGCAGGCTTTCTGGAGGAAGCGCGCAGGGTCGATATGCTGGCCGCCCGCGCAGATGCGTTGATGAACGGCTCCATGCTGCCCAGTGCGCGGGCGATCCAGGGCGGAGGTCTGCTATGCTGCCTGATCATGTCGGGAATGCATGTGCCACTCTCCGTGCTGGGTGTGGTCTCGGCCATGCCCGTCGCCTTTGAAGGCGCCGACGCTGTCCCGCAGATCCGCGGTGGCAAGCGAGTGTTAACCCTCCCTAAACCATCTTAAACTTTCTCTGTTTTCTGTAATATGTTTAACTGTCCTTGAGGCTAACCTTGAGGCAGACATGATTGGCTCGTTCGAGCAGGCATTGCAGGAGCCCCTTCTCGGCGTCGAGGAGGAGCGCGATGCGATCCAGAGATGGCAGTCCCATCGGGACCCGGATGCGATCGAGCTTATCGTGAGGTCACATGCACGGCAGGTCTGGGGGCATGTGCGCAAGATGGCCAACGGCCCGGTAATGCTGGAGGATCTGTTCGCCGAAGGTGTGGTGGGGCTGATGCGCGCTGCGGACAAGTTCGACACGCAGCGCGGCGTGCGTTTCTCGACATACGCGATCTGGTGGATCCGCAACGAGGTCTCGACGGCGCTGAGGCGCGAACGCTCGTCCAACGGCTATGGCTGGGCCAGTTCCGAGACGGGACCAAGCGGAGAGATCGCATTCGAGCCGGGACCACTGGTGCACGTTCAGGATCCTGTAAATCTTGAGGATGTGCCCTCGGACGCGGCTTCGCCGGAAGAGGATGCGTTGCGCCGCTCGGACGAGGCTGACATCGCCACCAAGCTGGCGGATGCAATGACGGGCCTGTCGAGCATGGAAACCGAAGTGATCCGTCGTCGGCGCCTGTCGGCAGAGCCGGAACCCTTCGACGCCATCGCGCGCGACCTCGAGGCAACGCCCGCGCGGGTGCGGCAGATCGAAACCCGCGCGCTGTCGCGGCTGCGCCAGGGGCTTCTGGCGCATGGCTTTTCGTTGTCGGTGCTGCATTGATCGGGGTGTTGCAGGTGCTTGGCCTTGTCGGTGCGGGCGGATCGCTGAGCAAGAATAAGGCCGAACTGGACCTGACCGGCGGAGAGGGCGGCTTTGCCGCACTGCTTCAGCACCGCGATCCGGCACAGCTTGATGGCGCGCCCTTGCAGAGCGAGGGGGGCGATGCCGACATGGGAAGCGGCGAGATCGGGGAAGCGACCGATCTTCTTCTCGAAGCCGTCGGCCGTTCCCTGACCGAGATTGCAGGCCGCGTCCCGCAAGACGGCGATCTGAGCCAGGCTGGCTGGAGTCGTGTCGAGCAGGCGCTGGTCTCTGCTGTGAAGGATGGCTTTGCTGAAGCCGGGATCGCGGTGCCGGAAGGGCTGATCCGCTCCATCGAGGCGCGTTTCGAGGCAGGACCGGCTCCTTTTGCGGCGCTTCAGGAAGATGTGCGCGCCCTGATCGCCGGTAGATTTACGGCATTGCCGAAAACCGCATCGGGCGAGCCTGCGCGTCTGCAAGCCTGGGCGGGGCAGGGCACCGGCGGAGCGGCGATGACACCTGTGGCCTCAACTCCGGTGGAGCCCCCAAAGGCAGGCGCCTTGGGAAGGGACGACGCCGCGCGCCGCCCTCTGGAGGCGCTGTTCGTTACGGCCAATCCTCGCGCAGAAGGGGCTTTGTCGGCCGATGGCGCCGCTCGAACCATCGCCCCGGGCCTTGCAGAGACGGCCTCCGCCGCGCCGATCCAAGGCGCCACTGGGCAGCAAACGGTCCGGATCGAGACACCACAGCCGATACAGCCGATGGCGCCGACCGTTGCGCCGAGCCAGGTGGTCATGGCGCCCGATCCCCAGGCCGTGCAAATCACGCCGCCCGACACGGCGCAGGTGCCTCGGGCGGATACTGCGCCGTCGGTCCTTAACCAGATCCGCAGCGTCAAGGTCAGCGAAGGCCGCACGCGCATCGAATTGTCCCCCGCGAGCCTGGGCGCACTCGAGATCGAGATCACCTCGGACGAGGCGGGTCAGCTGCGCGTGGTGATCCGCGCCGAAAGTGCCGCAACGCTTGCCGCGCTGCGCAGCGACCGGCAGGAGCTTGCGGACATGCTGACCGAAAGCGGCTTCGATTTCGAAGAAAACAACCTCGATTTCGAGGGCTTCGAGCGGGACAAGGATGGTGCCCCGTCCCAACCGTCCGCAGCGCTCGCCGCACTGGAGGTCGAGGCCGGTGAGCCGGATCTGCCGGTCGCGCGCGAGGCCGGGCCCCCGCAGTCCCTGTCCGTTGCGGCAGGACGGCTTGATATTCTGACCTGAGGAGATCCGGACCATGATCGATGCAACCGGCGCTGCAGCCGCCACGCCGACCCAGCAATCGCAATCGGGGGTCTCGCAGGCAACGCTCACCGCGGATTACGAGGCGTTCCTTCAGCTGCTCACCGCGCAGGTGGCCAACCAGGACCCGCTCGAGCCGATGGATTCGTCGACCTTCGTGACCCAGCTTGCGCAGCTTTCGCAGGTCGAGCAGAGCATCATGACCAATGCCCATCTGGAAGGGATCTCGTCCCAACTCCTCGCCAGCACTGCGCTGTCCGATGCCGCTCTGATCGGCCGTGATGTGCTGACCTCGACGTCGAAGGTGGGGCTTGGCCCATCGGGCGGAGCGGACATGTCCTACAAGCTCGCGGCAAATGCCTCGTCAGTGACGGCGACGATCCTGTCGGAGCAGGGGGTTGCACTGAGGAGTTTCGAGGGACTTCCGACGACCGCCGGCACCACGCATGATCTGCATTGGGACGGAAACGATTTCCACGGCCTGCCTCTTCCTGCGGGAAGTTACACCGTGAAGATCGAGGCGGTGAACAGTGCCGGTGAGCCCATCGCCTACGAGACCTTCGCGCAATCCGAAGTCGAAAGCGTGCTGTTCGTCGGGGGCGAAAGCATGCTCGAACTGGCCAATGGCGACGTGATCCCCGCGACATCCATCAGCGCGGTACGCTGAGAGGCTGGGAGCAGCGGCGACGCGGTAATTAGGTGCGGGGCACTTCCGCAACGTGATACGTCAGCATGAGCATTTGCTCGATCGGACCCGCATGCCCCTCAAGCGCGGTTTTCAGGCGCTTGGACAGGATCTCGACGTTGTGCGGCTCTTCGCGCATCATTCGGCTGGTCGCTGCATCTTTCATTTCGGTGATTGCGGCATCACGCAGGCGTAGCGATTTGTCCAACTCCCTGAGCGCCAGCGCCTCTTCGGGGGTGGACATGGCAAGTGCGATGTCGGCGACGACATAGCTGATGCCGAAGGGCCTTTCGACGGGAACGGTGAGCCGTCCGAGGAAGACCACGCGCTCGTCGTCCCAGGCAAGCTGCGCATCGTCTTGAGACCCATCGGGTTGCAGGACGGTCGTGTCTTGTGAAGCGGCGATGTCGATTGTCTCGGTGCCCTTCGGGCGCTCGCCCCCAGCGTCCGGGCCGGATGCCAAGGCGCTTTCGGCCGCGCTTTTGCGTTGGCCCGCGTCCGCGCCAACGCTGCCTTCACGGCCTGCGGATGCATCCGACAGCTCGGCGATGGCATATCCGCCACCGAAGCCGGCAATGATGGATGCCGCCGTTAAAGCGGTTATGAAAGCTTTCGCCATGAAAATCCCGAGGCACGCGTTTCGACGGTTGAACGCTTTGATCGCGGGGAACCATGGCGGTTTGAAGGAAGGTTTGCAGAATTAGTACGGCAGAATAACGTCCATAAGGCCTTCGCCGTACCCGATTTGCTGCTGGCGCGACAATTGTCCTTCGCCGCCATAGCTGATCCGGGCTTCCGCGATCTTGTCATAGGAGATGGCGTTGTCCCGCTGGATGTCGGCAGGCCGGATGATCCCGGATACGCGGAGATCGCGCAGTTCCTGGTTCACCTTGACCTCCTGACGCCCGGCAACGACCAGGTTGCCATTGGGCAATTCCTGCACGACGAGGGCTGCGACACGCAGGTTGATGCGCTCATTCCGGTCGATCTCGCCCGAGCCCGACACATCCTGGCCGCCGCTGACGGTGACAAGGTCGCCTTCGGCCAGCGAGTCGCCGATCCCGTCGGGCAGGATTTCGCTGACGACCTGCCCCAGACCGAAGAGGGACGGCGTGCCAAGATTGGTCGAGCCATCGCGCGAGCGGCTCGTTTCGTTGCGCAGTCGCGCATTGTCGTCGATCTCGATCACGATGGTCAGAAGATCGCCCACCCTTTCGGCGCGTTGATCTGCAAAGAAGCCGCCCGATGTCTGCTCCCAGAGCGAGGCCCGTTCGGCGCGAAGGGCAGGGCGCGGTACTTCGGGTGGGGGCATGGGGATCTGGACGGTCTCGACACCGCTGACGCCGGAGCCCATTTTCGACGGCTCAATCTCCGGGTTCAGTGGATTGGAGCTGCATCCGCCAAGCCCGACCGCGAGGATGAGGCCGGGGGCGAGAAGACGTACGCGGTTCATTGAAGGATCTCCACCCGTCCGTCCGGCCGCGCGATGCCAAGGACGGTCTTGTTGCTCATGATGTTGACGACCTTGATCTCTTCGCCGTCATGGGCGTCGGTCAGGGCCCGTCCGGGGGCAGTCAGCTTGAGCCGGTCGCGGACGAAATGGATCGACACGGTGTCTCCCCTCTTGATCGCGAGCGGCTCGCCGATGGCCTGGACCATGATCTGGCGGCCCGGGCTCAGCAGGCTTTTCACTTCCTTGCCGACCAGTTTCTCTTTTTCGGTCACCGCGAACGCGCCGATACGCATATGCGGCACATCGACCTCGCGCAGATCGGCTTCGGTCAGGATCTCGCCGGGAAACAGTTTCCGGGTCGGAACGGCGACGGAGACCGTCACGACGGCGTAGCCGCCGATCCGGTGCTCGATCCCGCTGCTCGAAACCGCATTGGCCAGGAATTTCCCCGATTTGGGGTCGATCCAGAAGGCCGAGATGCCGATCGCCTCTTCGATCGTGCCGTTTGTCAGCATGACCGAGATCTCCCCCTGGGGAGGGACCGCGGGGCCGTAACGGTCGCGTGCCTGTTCCTCGACAAGCGCGGTCACCGAGACCGCCGCCTGTGCGGCGCCGGCACTCAGAAGCGCCATCAGGAAGAGGCCGCTCCGGATCATTTGATCTGGTTCGCCGTGGACATCATCTGGTCAGCGGTCTCGATGGTCTTGGAATTCATCTCGTAGGCACGCTGGGCCGAGATCAGATCGGTGATCTCCTTGATGATATTGACGTTCGAATTCTCCAGATAGCCCTGCCGGACTACCCCGACACCGGGATCGCCGGGATTGGCCTGGATCGGATCGCCCGAGGCCTCGGTTGCCACCAGAAGGTTGTTGCCGACTGCGCGTAGTCCGCTTTCATTGGCGAAGGTGGTCAGCGTCAGCTGCCCCAATTCCACGGGGATCGGATCATTTTCGACGAAGGCCTGCACGTTGCCATCCTCGGAGATGTCGAGTTGAACCGTGTTCTCGGGCAGCACGATGCCGGGATCGACCTCAAACCCCTGGATCGTCACGATCTGTCCTTCCGGCGAGATCTGGAAGGATCCGTCGCGGGTATAGGCGGTCTCACCGTTGGGTTGCAGGATGGTGAAGAAGCCGCGCCCGTCGATGGCTATGTCGGTCTGGTTCTCGGTCTGCTGGAGGCCGCCTTGCGTCGACAGCCGAGCCACGCCTGCGGTCCGCACGCCAAGGCCCACATCGACGCCGATCGGGCGAACCGTGCCCTGCTCGGAGGTCTGCGTGCCCTCGCGCTGGCGGCTCTCGTAAATGAGATCCTGGAAGGCGGCCCGGCGGGTCTTGTAGCCGGTCGTGTTGGCGTTCGCGATATTGTTCGAGATCACGTCCACATTGGTCTGCTGGGCCAGCATGCCCGTCGCTGCAATGCCAAGAGCTTTCATTTTTCAGACTCCTCAAACACCGCGCGCAAGGCGGCTCAACATGTCCTTGCGCAGATCATCCACGCCGTTGCTTATGTTCATGGCGCGGTCATAGGCCTTCTGGATTTCCATCAGACGCGTCACTTCGGTGATGGCCTGCACATTGCTGCCCTCGACAGCTCCCTGAACCATCGTCGACGAAAGATCCGCCTCGATATCGGGCTCAACGCCTTCGGGCGCACGGAACATACCGGCGCCGATTCGCTCGAAGGCTTGCAGGTTCTCGATCTGGAAAACGCCGATCCGGCCAAGCACGGCACCGTCGGGTCCGGTCATGGTGCCGTCTTCCGCGATGGTCAGCGTGCTCGCCAATTCCGGCGGGATCACCACGGCCGCGCCGCCCGCATCGAGGATCTGCGCCCCCTCGGAATTGACCAGGGCGCCCTGCGCGTCGACCGTGAGGCGACCATCGCGCGAGAAGACACGCTGCGCATCCGCGGTTTCGTAGGAGAACCAGCCTGACCCTTGCAGCGCAAGGTCCAGGGGGTTCCCCGTCGTCTGCAGCCGCCCCGAACTCTCGTCCACGTAGGAGCCGCCATCGACCGCGAAATGCACGTCTTCGCCGCCATCGGCGTTGCGGTGAACGTAGCTTTCGAAGGTCACGCGTTCGCGCTTGAAGCCGACCGTGTCGGCGTTGGCTATGTTGTTCGCCGTCACGTCGAGATCGCGCCTGAGCGAGGTCACAAGAGACACGGAGAGATGCGATGCGCTATCCATTTTCTTGTCCGCCCGAATTTATCCTTGCTCTATCCTTTGCCTACATGAAATATTGCCAACAGTTCAAGAAGAGATTTCGACGTGGCACAAAGCAGAGCAGTAACGGTCCTGCTTGCCGCCCTCCTGGCCGGAGCGGCGGCTTTTCCCGTTCTGTCGGAAAATGCATCGGAGGTGCCGCGAGGGGCAGCCGACCCTGTGGCCCCGCAGGTCCCCGGCCACGTCCGGGCGGACACCGGCATGGATTTGCTGGCGCTGGCCGGTCGCGATTACCTCGTGGAACGCGGTGCGCTCTTCGCGCAACTTGCGACGGGTCCGCGCGAGGAGCAGCCGAGGATCTTTGTCGATCTCGCCGAGCTGCATGTCGCACATGGATTGTTGATCGAGGCGCGCTCCTATCTTGCCAAGGCGGACGAGTTGGGCGGTGCCGACGTCGCGACCGAACGGACACGGCGGCTGACCCTGATCCTTGACGTTCTGGGCGGAGAGCAGGTCGCGCCGGATCATGCCGACATGTCGGATCCCGACTGGCCCCCTGCGGACTATTTCCGCCTTCTGAATGATGTGCACCTTAGCGCCGCGCTGACCGAAGCGGACTTCCTGGCCGCTGCCAAGGCCGCGGGCCATCTGCCCGAGGAGTTGCTGGCGCAGGGGCTTCCAGAGCTGCTCGATGCGGCGGTGAAGGGCGCCTATTGGCAGGCAAGCCGCGATCTGGCCGGGCTGATGCTGTCCCGTCCGCAACTCGAGGATACGCCTTCGCTGCACTACCTTCTTGGACGGGCTGCCGAAATGGGCGAGGAATTCGTGGCCGCCTTCGACAGCTATCGCCGAGCGGCACAGGGCCGGGATGTTTGGGCGCATCGGGCTCGGCTGGCGCTGATCGAGCTTGCCGAGCGCACGGATGCCCTGGGCCCTGAGGATCGTTTGCAGCTTTTGCGCGCGGCGCGCTGGCTTTGGGAAGGAGACGAGGCCGCCGCCGATACGCTGTTTCGGCTTGCGGAGGCGGAGCTGGCGCAAAGCCACCTTTTGAACGCGCTGGCGGTGATGCACGATCTGCAGAACCGCCACCCGCAGAGCCTTTTCGCCCAGAAAAGCAACTCGTTGTCGGAAGTGGTGCTCGACGATTTCTACATGGATGGCCTGAGTGGCGCCATGCCGCTGACCGAGTTCATCGCCGGTCATGCCCGCATCGCGGCGGATCGGAGAATGGAGCCGGGATTTGCCACGCGCGCTGAGGCCTTCGCTGATTTCGTTCTGGCTCAGCGGATCACCACGCTGGCGGTGCGCGAATATTCCGAGATCGAGGTCTATCTTGCCGCGAGCGAGGATCTGGGCCTGTCTGAGCCGACCGGATCGGATCGCGACAGGCTGCGGCTCAAACAGGCCGAGGCGCTGATTGCGGGGGGGCGGCTCGACCAGGCGGAGCCGCTGATCGAGGCTCCGATGCTGGATCCGATCGCTCCGAACACCGCATTCCGCGAGGCGCTGCGGGTGAGTCTTCTGGACGAACGGGGGGATCACCAGCAGTTGCTGAACTACGAGGAGGACTTGTCCGAAGCGGAGTTCCTGCTGCAGCGGGCCGAGGCCTATTTCACGATTGGCGATTGGCGGAATGCGCTGAACTCTTACGAGGCTCTGTGGGAAATCATGCTCGACGAGCTGCCACCCAGCGCCGCTGCCAGGATGGTTCTGGCCGCGCACCGTGCCGGAGAGGGGGCCCGCCTGCGCAACGTCGTAAGCGACCTGAAGATGCTGCGCGAAGCCCCCAACTGGAAACCGATCGCCGCAATCTTGGCCAAAGAGCGCCCGGATCTCTTTCCCTTGCGCAAAGACATTCTCGAGGAGGCGCTGCTTGATGACCTCTCTTTGCGGGAAATGGATGAATAAAACTTCCGATCTAGAAATTCCTGGAAGATTTAACTCAGGCTTAAACTTGCCTCGTTACTTGGGGCTATATGCGATGCTTTTTATCCGGGGGGATAAGAGGCGCGAATTGGGAAGGAATGAAATATGAGCGTCTCCCAGGCAATGCAGATCGGTGTCAGCGGGCTGACCGCCAATGCCGACCGTGTTCAGGATATTTCGAACAATATCGCGAATGCCAACACCGATGGCTACAAGCGCAGTTTCACTTCGATGGTGACCGAAACCGTCGGCACGGCCTATGCCTCCGAAGGGTCGGGCGTGCGCACCGAGGGGCGTAACGATATCTCTTCCACCGGTTCGGTCCGCGCCACCAACAGTGCGACGGATCTGGCGATCGAAGGGGACGGCTTCTTCGTGGTCTCGACCGGCGTCGACGAGACGAACCAGGCCAACTATGCCCTGACGCGGGCCGGCTCCTTCATCCCGGACGAGGACGGTAACCTGGTCAATGCCGCCGGGTATTACCTTGCGGGCTTCCCGGTTGACGAGAACGGATCCACCGGGGCGGTGGACACCAGTTCATATGCCAGCCTGCAGACGGTCAACATCTCAAACCAGACCATTCAGGGCTCGCCGACCGAGAATATCGCAGTCAGCGCCAATGTGCCGGCCCAGGCGACCGGCCTTGCAACGCCCGGCGATCCCTTCGTTTCGACCGTCGAATATTATACCCCGCTCGGCGCGGCCGAACGCCTTGCCGTCTCCTGGCAACCCTCAGCGACCGACAATGTCTGGAACCTGACCTTTTCCGACGCCAGTGGGGCGCCTCTGGGCTCGGTCGATGTGACTTTCCATGACAGCGGCCCCGATGCCGGTGCGCCCTTGTCTTACAGCAACGTGACGAACCTGGCCACGGCGCCCGCGGCCTTTGCCTTCGATCCGGCGACCGGCGCGGCAACCCTGACCCTTGATACCGGCACGACGCCGCAGGTCGTCGAGATGACGCTTGGCGCGCCGAACACCTTTGACGGGGTGACGCAATTCGCGGGCGATTATTCCGGTTTGTCGGTTGATGTGGACGGGGCCAGCACCGGCCAGCTCGTATCAACGGAGATCAGCGGCGACGGCACCGTCTACGGCTTGTTCGACAATGGTCAGCGAAAGCCGCTCTATATCATCCCGCTGGCGGACGTTCCCAATCCCGATGGCCTGAACCCGACAGACGGCAACACCTTCCGGGTCTCGGTGAGCAGTGGCGATGTGACCCTTCTGTTCCCGGGCTCGGGAACGGTCGGCACGATCAGCGCCTTCGCGCTCGAGTCGTCGAACGTGAACATCGCGCAGGAACTGACCGACCTCATTCAGGTGCAGCGCGCCTACTCCTCGAATGCGAAAATCATCACGACATCCGACCAGATGCTCGAGGAAACGCTGCAAATCAAGCGCTAGGGCGCATGAGCGCAAGGAGGTGACGGATGTCCATTTCTTCGGCACTTTGGATCGGCCAGTCCGGGCTTACGGCGCTCGGCAAGCGCGCGGAGGTCACTTCCGCAAACATCGCCAATGCCGACAGCCCGGGCTATGTGCGGCGCGATGCGGATCTGATCAGTGGCGTCGGCAATTCGGGCGTCTCCGCGAACGGGGTCACGCGCGACGTGGACCGGGCCCTGCAGGCGCGCCAATGGTCCGAAGCCGCCGGCGCGGGGTACCACGCTGAAATGGCCAAGGGCATTTCCTTCTTTTCCGATCAGCTCGGGGAGCCCGACAGTGCTCTGTCGCTGCCTTCGCTGATCGCGGATTTCCAGACCGAGCTCGATCTTTTGTCGGTCGATCCGGGTAATCCCATCGTGCAGGCCTCGGTTTTGCGCCGCGCCGAGGGGATCGTGCAAGGGATCGGAGATGCCGCGGACGCGATCGTGGCGGGCAGCGATCGGGCTTTCGGTGCGATCGAAACGATTGTGAGCGACGTGAACGATCTGAGCTCGCAGATCGCCGACCTCAACGTCCGCATTGCCGTCAGCACGACCAACACCGCGGAACGTGCGGCGCTGCAGGACGAACAGGATGCGGCCATCGACAAGTTGGCTCAGCTCGTCGACGTCAAGGTCGTGCGGCGCGGGGCAGAGGGTGTTGATATCCTGACCACCAGCGGTGCGAGCCTCGTGGAGGGCTCATCGATCCTGCCGGTCACCTTTGATCGCAGTACCGGAACGCTCATGGCGGGCCCCATGGACATTACCCCCGGCGGGGAAACGTCGCGCGGGCTGACCGGCGGTGCGCTGGCCGCCGATGTCATGCTGTACAACACGGTGCTGCCCGAAGCGGACCGGCAGCTCGATGCACTGGCCGCGGCGCTCATCACCAGCTTCGAGACGGCGGATGCCTCGCTTGCGCCGGGGCAGGCCGGTCTCTTCACTGACGCAGGAGTGGCCTTCGATGCGGCGAATATCGACGGGATTGCGAGCCGCATCACGATCAATGCCGCGGTCGATCCGGCGCAGGGCGGCGAACTCTCGCGGCTGCGCGACGGTATTGGGGCCGCAACACCGGGCGCGCTTTCGGACGGCACGCAGGTCAACGGTTTCATAGACGCTCTGAACGGGCTTCAAAGCTTCGATCCCGCGCTGGGCCTGGGCGAAAATGTCACGATCGCAACCTATGCGGCCAATTTCGTGACCAGCCCCAACCTTGCCGCCGTCGATGCTGAGCGGCAGGCTGAGGCCGCGCGTACAGCGGTGCTGGCGATCCAGGACGAACGCTCCGTGCGCGAGGGTGTGGACATCGACACCGAAATCCAGAACCTTCTCGCGATCGAACAGGCCTTCGCGGCCAATTCGCAGGTCATTTCCGCGCTGACGCGCATGATGGACGACCTCCTGGAAGTCGTCTGACAAGGATAAAGAAGCATGGTGAGCAACATCTCCACGACGTCGACCTACTGGGTCTACGACATGCGCCGCGATATCGTTGGCCGTCTCAACAACGAGATCGACCGCGCCTCGACGGAGCTGGCGACGGGGCGCCATGCGGCGATCTTCGAGGCGGCGGGAGCAAACACGTCACGGGCGTTCGATCTTCGCGGTGATCTGCAGCGCACCGAAGGCTTCCTCGTCTCCAACCGGCTGATCGAGGCACGGCTTGATACGACCAAGCAGACCCTGACGGAAATCCGGAAAGTCGCCGAGGAATTCCTGACGCTTGCCGCGCAAAGCGCGGGCGGCAAATCCAGCACGACCGAGATGCTTCAGGAGAACGCCCGGCGGGCCTTCGACCGGATCGCGGAGCTGTCGAATACAAGCTATTCCGGATCGCGTCTTCTCGCTGGCGTGGCTGCCGATCAATCGGCGCTGACGCGCTGGGCCGAAACGGCGGGGGGCACCACCCCCGAGGCGGTCGTGGCAGGCATTGTGGGCGGCACGATCACCGACACCGCGGACGCGGCTGCAAAGTCGGCGGCGCTTGACGATGTCTTCGCCGATGCGGCCGGACCCGGTTTCAGCGACGTCTTCTATGGAGGCGCGCCGCGCGACGGCGCACGGCTTACCGCGCAGATCAGCCAGGACGTACGGCTCGAGTTCGGTGTGCAGGCGGATGAACAGGGGTTCCGCGATCTGATGCAAGGCCTTGCCATGTTCACCACGATCGACGTCTCGCAGATCGCGGATACCGCGGGATATGCCGCCTGGGTGGACGAGGCGATGTCAAAGCTCGGCCAAGGCGTCGGCGGGGTTCTCGCCCTCGAGGTCGAGGTTGGCACGGATCAAGCGCGGCTCGAGGATGAGATCGACAATCTGTCGTTGCGCCGGGACATCCTCAACTCCGAGCGGGGCGAGATCGAGGGCGTCGATCCATATGACGCGGCGCTGCGTCTTTCGGATCTCGAGGCACGGCTGGAGGCGACCTACACGGTCACCGCGCGCCTGCAGAACCTGACGTTCCTCAACTTCATCTGATCCTATTCGGCGGCGGTCTGGCTGCCGGTGCTCGGCTCGGTCAGCCGGTAGCCGCGCCCGTGCACCGTCTCGATGTAGGGATGGTCGATCATCGAAGCGCCCACCAGTTTCTTGCGCAGCTTGCAGATATAGACGTCGATCACCTTGTCGAAGGGACGATCCTCGGACATGCCGTAAACGGCGTCATAAAGCGCGCGCTTGGATACGCAGCGCCCGGCGTTCAGCGCGAGCTCGTGGAAGATCGCATATTCCCGGCGCGACAGGGGCAGGGCTGTTCCGTAGAATTCGGGATGGCGGCCATCGAAGAAAATGCGCGCTTCGCCGAGCGTGATGCTTTCGGAGGCATGGCCGGCCGCACGCCGGGCGATGCCGTTGAGCCGGGCAAGAAGTTCCAGCGACGTGACCGGCGCGACGATATCGTCATCCGCCCCCGCCTGAAGGGCCTGGGCGGATGCCAGCGGGTCGCGGGCCGCGCGGATAACGATCACCGGAGCCGTGGACTTCGCCAGTCTGATCAGCCGGATATGCTTTAGGGTCCGGTCGCAGGCGCAAAGCAGAAAAGGGGTGCGTCCCGGGGCGCGGGCCAGAAGCGTTTCGGGGTCTGTGTTGAAAAAGTCCGGGCCTATCTCGGTGGCCGTGATCCCGCCGGATGCAAGCTCCTTCAGAAGCGGGGCGTGCCGGAGAGGTTCCGCCGAATAAAGAAAGACCTGCATAAGTGCTCTTGCCTCTGGGGCTGTCAGTTTATGTTTATTGTTTCCATCATGTACGCTTGGGGCGTGTAGAGCAAGTATAAACAATTATAGATTTTGTTTATTCTTGTTAATTCATGTGGGTTCTGGCAACTTACCGGGAGGTACGGTGAGGGTGGAATAATGCAGCTTGTCAGATCTCGGATCATCTCGATCGTAACGGCGGCCTGCGCGGTGTTGCTCGTTGCGGCGCAGGGGGCATGGGCAGAGGTTCGGATCAAGGACATCGCCACCTTCGAGGGTGTGCGCGAGAACCAGCTTGTGGGCTACGGGCTCGTGGTCGGCCTCAACGGCACCGGCGACGGGCTGCGCAATTCGCCATTCACTCAGAAAAGTATCGAGGGGATGCTCGAGCGGCTGGGGGTCGGGAACCTGTCCGAAGATGCGATCCGCACCACCAACACCGCCGCCGTGATGGTCACGGCCATGCTGCCGCCTTTCGCGCGCAGTGGCTCCACCATCGATGTCGTGGTCTCCTCTCTGGGCGATGCGACCTCGTTGAGGGGCGGCACCTTGATCGTCACGCCGCTGTCGGGCGCGAATGGCGAAGTCTATGCCGTGGCGCAGGGGCCCATCGCGGTGGCGGGGTTCGCGGCGCAGGGGGCCAACGCCTCGATCACGCAAGGGGTGCCAACGGTGGCCCGGGTGGAGAACGGTGCGACCGTCGAGAACGAGATCGACTTCGAGTTCGCCTCTCTCAACAGCGTGCGCATTTCCTTGCGCGATCCCGATTTCACCACGGCCATGCGCGTGGCCGAGGCGATCAACAACGCGCTTGGCTCGAACACGGCGCGGGCGCTCGATCCGACCACGATTGAGGTGCGGCCCTACGGCAAGTCGGACATGGTCGGAGCCATGGCCCAGATCGAGAACCTCACGATCTCGCCGGACCAGCCGGCCCGAGTGGTGATAGATGCGCGCTCAGGCACGATTGTCATGGGGGCCAATGTCCGGCTGAGCGAGGTGGCGGTCAGCCAAGGCGGCCTGACCGTGCTGGTGCGCGAGCAGATCGAGGTCAGCCAGCCGGAGCCCATTTCCATCGGCGAGACGGTCGTCGTGCCGCAGACCGAAATCCAGGTCGAAGAGCGGCAGGCACAATTCTCGATCCTTCAGGGGGATGTGAGCCTGCGTGCGCTGGTCGACGGGTTGAATGCCATCGGTGTGACGGCCTCGCAGACGATCTCGATCCTGCAGGCGATCAAGGCGGCCGGCGCGCTGCATGCCGATCTGGAGATCATATAATGGCCGAGGGTCTGGGTCCTTTGTCGCCGCCGCTCGGGGTGAAGTCCATGATGGACCTCGGGCGTGCTTCGCCTGCGGTCGGCGGGGCCGACGCCGAGAAGGTCGCGCGCGAGTTCGAGGCGGCGTTTCTTGCGCAAAGTGTCGACCAGATGCTCAAGACCGCGAATTCAGAGACCTTCGGCGGTGGCCATGCTGAGGAAATGTGGCGCTCGTTCCTGGCGAACGCGGTCGCCAATCAAATCGCCGATACCGCCTCGACCGGGATTTCTGCGCAGATCCGCGCTGCGATCGACGCCTATGGCAAGGGTGGGGCGAGCTGATGTTCGGCGACAGATTTCCCGCTGTGACGCGCCTCGAGCGGCTTCTCGAGCGCGAAGCCGATGCGCTGCGCCGCGGGGCAATGTCCGAAATCGTCGCGGAGTTGCCGCGCAAGGAGGAGCTGCTGGCAGAGCTTGAAGCCGCGTCCGACACGCTTGGCGCGCGTCTGAAGGCCGATCCGAAGCTGCGCAAACGGCTGTCTCGGATAAAGGATCGGCTGGCGGAGAACGGTGAACGTGTCGCGAAGCTCGGTGAGGTCGTTTCTTTTTTATCGCATGACATGAAAGAAGTTCAGCGACGCCATAGTTTGGCCGGAATTTACGGATTTGATGGCAGTCGGTCAGATGCCGTTGTGTCGCGGTTACAACACCTTGATCGCGAGGCGTGATATTAACCTCGCGTTAACCGTCGGCGGCAAGATCACCTTATGTGGCTCAGCCACTTGGCAGTCAGAATGACGTCATAAAATAAAGATACTTGTAGGAGCAGAATATGTCCTCCATTCTTACCAATGCATCCGCAGTTAACGCGCTTGCAACGCTTCGTAACATCAACAACTCTCTCGAAATGACTCAGGGCCGTATCTCCACGGGCCTTCAGGTCGCGTCCGGCAAGGACAATGCGGCGTATTTCCAGATCTCCGAGACCATGAAGGGCGACAGCTCGGTTTACTCGTCGATCAACGAAGGCCTGACCCTGACGAAAAACTCGGTCTCGACCGCGCGTCTTGGCGCCGAGACCATCAACGGTCTTGCTCAGCAATTCCTCGACAAGGTGGCCTTCGCACAGGGTGCGACCGGTGGCCGTACCGAAGTCGAGAATGACCTGAACGAGTTGGTCAAGCAGATGGAGACCACCCTCAGCCAGTCGACCTTCAACGGCGACGACATGCTGGGCGCGGGATCCTATTCCACCGATGTGACCCAGGGTACAGTTGCTGCTGCGGACGGCAGCCTGACGGCCTCCACCCAGGCTGACGCGGATGTGGGTACCGATCGAAACGTGGTGACCGGTATCAGTCGTGCGGGCGGTACCTACGAAACCACTTCGATCACCGTCGGTACCTATGACATGGCAATTCTGGTCGCCGACTTCAAAGCTGTCGCGACGGGTTTTGCCGCCGCAGCTGATAACGCAACCACCGGCGAGGCCTTCCTTTCCGGCGTTCTTGCCACGACCGAAGGCGTCGTGGGCGGCGTGACGGACATTGCGACCAAACTCGGTCAGTCCGAAAAGTCGATCGAAAACCAGCAGACCTTCCTGACTGCCGTGGTCTCCAATATCGATTCCGGCGTCGGCTCGATGATCGATGCAAACATGGAAGAGGAAGCAGCGCGCCTCCAGGCCCTTCAGGTGCAGCAGCAGCTGGCCACGCAGTCTCTGTCGATTGCCAACCAGTCGCCGCAGAACATTCTCAGCCTCTTCCGCTGATGCGGCGTTAGCCTGATGATAATGGTTCAGCCCGGTGTCGGGCTGAACCAACATGGATAACGAAAACAAATTCGAGGCAGGGAATGAGCGTTTCAGCTTACAAACAGAACATTCGTGAGAGCGAAACACCGAGAAATCTCGAGCGGCGCATCCTCGCGACTGCGAACGCCGAGCTGGAGGCGAAAGTCGACGCATTCGACGGCGGCACGGGGGCTGAACGGCTGACGATCCTGTCGTCAGGGCTGCGCGCCTCGCTGACCGAAAACCAGAAGATCTGGCAACGTCTGCGCGTCGATCTTGCCACCGAAGGCAACGCCTTGCCGCCTTCGCTTCGCGCTCAGCTGATCTCGATTTCGCTGTGGGTCGACCAGCGTACGGCCGCAATCCTTGGCGGTGAGCCCGGTCTTGCTGGCCTCTGCGCGATCAACAAGCACATCATTGCAGGGCTTCGCGGCGAAGCGCCGCAACCGCAGGAGTTGTGACAAAATGGCCTTGTCGCTGACACTGAAGCCCGGGGAATACCTCATCGTGAATGGCTGCGTTATCCGCAACACTACGCGGCGACAGACGCTTCATGTCGAGAACCGGGCAGACATTATCCGCGGCAAGGACCTGATGACCGAAGCTGCGGCGGACACACCGACCAAACGCGTCTGTTTCAACATGCAGAAGGCGCTCGTGCAGCCCGAACTCCGCGAGTATCTTGACCGGCGCATTCAAAGCGAGCTGGCGCAGCTTGTCACGACCTTCAGCCCCCGGATTCAGCCGCATATCTTCGAGGCGGCGAATTTCGTCAGCTCCGGGGATTATTATCGTGCTTTCGTGGCGCTGAAGCCTGTCCTGCAGCACGAAGACGCCGTGTTCCAGCGTCTGGAGGAGGCGCAGGCTCAGCAGCTTGAGACGGCGCGCGCGCAAGCCGAGCAGTCAGCATGATCTCCTCATTCGGCACCAGCTCGTTCCTTGGACTTAAACTGTCGGAACGGCTGGAGCCGGTCGCGGTCGAGACAATTCGCAACTCGGCCCAGCACGCGCGCGCCATCACGCATTTCAAGGAGAATATCGGCGCAATCGAAAGCGTCGACCAGCTTCTCGAAGACCAGGAGCTTTACGGCTTCGTGATGCGGGCCTTCGATCTCGAGGACCAGATCTTTGGCAAGGCCCTGATATCGAAAATGCTGAAAAGCGATATCAACGATCCCGAGGCCCTCATCAACCGGCTGACGGATTCACGCTTCAAGGACCTCTACAAGGCGCTCGATTTCGGCCCAGATGGCGTCGGAAACACCAATACGATCAGTACGGCCTGGCAGAACTCCATCGTCGAGAAATACGTCACGCGCCAGTACATCAACTCACAGGCCGAGGGGAACGCGACTGTCGGTATCGCCCTCGAATACCGCGAGAAGATCGCCAATGTGCGCAATGTCTTCGACATCCTGCGCGATCCCGACCTGTCGAAAGTGATCCGTACGGCTTTCAGCATTCCCAAAGAGACATCGGGCCTCGATATCGACCGGCAGGCAGCCATCCTGCGCGAGAAGATCGATATCGAAGAGCTGAAGACCCCAGAGGAAATACAGCGCGTGATGCAGCGCTACGCAACGATTGAGGATGCGCTGAACGGTTCAGCCGCAAGCTCAAGTCCCGCGCTTCAGATGCTTCAGTCCTCGAACAGTTTCGCTCCGATCACGATCAACCTGGAGCCGCTTCTGGCCTTGCCTGCGCGTCCCTACCGCTGATCGCCGCGATCACTCGGCATCCTCGTCCTCTGCCGATGGCAGCTCGATCTGGCCGTCCTTGGCAAGCTCGCGTGCGCATTCGAGAAGGGCGCGCTGCGCGTTCTTGATGTCGCGCTTCTTGGGCGCATTCATCATCTCGAGCTCTTCCTTCAGCAGATCGCGAGACCGGCTCGGCAGACAGTTGAAGAAATGCTCCTGCATTTCCTCCTTGGCCCCCTTGAGCGCGATGGGCAGAGTGCTCCCCGTGACGCTGCGCATCACCTTCACGAGGCTGGTGGCATCCAGCTTCACGAGATCGTCGAAGGTGAACATGTGCTGGCGAATGTCGGGGAACGTTTCAGGCAGGCGCAGTTCAAGTTCGGGCGCCACTTTTTCGAAGAGCTGGTTGTCCAGCCGATTGAAGAGATCGGCCATGTGCTTGTGCTTTTCGGCAAGCGTCGGTTGAGAGGCGACGGTGGCCATGTCGTGCTGAAGCGTCTCCTCGATCTGCTTCATCATGTGATGCGGCACAGCGTCCATCCTCACCATCCGCTCGATGATCGACACCATGCGCTCTTCGCCGAGAAGGGGCAGGACATTCGCTGCGGCATTCGGTTCGAGGTTGCTGAGGATCGCCGCCGCCGTCTGGTCCTCTTCGGCGCGCAGATATTTTGCGATGGAGGTTTCGTTGAGGGCGCTGAACCTCGCCCAGAGATCACGCTCCTGAAGGGGGCCGCGTATCTCGCGCAGGATGGGCGCGACTTTGTCCTCGGGCAGCACCTTGCGCAACATGGCCTCGGCCATCGAAAAGGAGCCGACGACGCTGCCGCCATTTGCGACGGCCTCGCCAAATTCCCGCATCACCTCCTCCACGACTTCGGCCGGGATAACGCCAAGCCCGGCCATGGAATGCGTAAGGCTGCGAATTTCGGTCTCTGAGAGATCCTTCATTAGGGCCGATCCACGCTCCTCGCCCAGGCAGAGAAACAGCACGGCAGCCTTTTCCGAGCCCTTGAGCCGTTTCACGGGCGGCATCCGCGGCAGGGATGGGGCGATGGAGGTGCGTTCAAAAGTGGCGCTGGTCATGGGGCACGGTCCTTGGTCATCCGCCGACTGGCGCGAGATAGCTTTCCATCATGCTACCGACAACCATGTACCAGCCGTCGATCAGCACGAAGAAGATTACCTTGAAAGGAAGCGAGACGAGCACGGGCGGCAGCATCATCATGCCCGCGCTCATCAGGATCGAGGCGACGATAAGGTCGATCGCAACGAAGGGAAGATAGATCAGAAATCCGATGGTGAAGGCGCGCCGAAGCTCCGAGATCATGAAAGCGGGCACGAGCGAACGCCAGGATGCATCGGCAGCGCTACCGAATGCCTCGACCGCTTCGCGGCCCTCGGAACGAGCGGCGATGCCTTCGAACAGCAGAAGATCCTTCTGCCGGGTGTTTTCGAACATGAAGACCTTGAAGGGCGCTCCGATCCGTTCAACCGCCTGTTCCTCGGTGATGCTGTTCTCGAGCAGGGGTTCAAGTCCGCCGTCCCAGGCATCTTGCAGAACCGGCTGCATGACGAAGAAGGTCATGAACAGGGCCATCGCCGACAACACCATGTTCGGCGGCGTCTGATTGAGACCAAGCGCCGAGCGCAGTATCGAAAAGACGATGACGAAGCGTGTGAAGCTCGACATTGCCACCAGAAGCCCCGGCGCAATGCTGAGCACCGTGAACAGCGCGATGAGCTGAATAATTCGGCCGGTCAGTTCGGCCCGCTCGTTCGATCCCTCCGGCGCATCGCTGATGAGGTCGGAGAGCGTTCCCAGAAAGCTGCCGCCGTCTTGCGCAGCGGCGGGCAGCGCAAGAACCAGCAGCAAAATCGCCGCGCCGAGGCTTGGCAAAAGGAGGGAACGCACACGCACCATGGCTTAGTCGGTGCCCATATGCTCGCGGACGATTTCGGTCAGGGACACGCCCAGCCGGTCGCCGTTCAGCTTGATGAGTTCGCCGCGCGCAACGACCTTGTTGTTCACGACGATGCGGACGGGCTCTCCGATGCGCTGCTCGAGTTCGATCACCGAGCCGCGCGACAATTTCAGCAACGTCGAGATCGGCATCTTGCTATGGCCCAGCACCACCGAGACATCGAGGTCGACATTGAGCAGCGCTTCGATACTGCGCTCGACCGTGTCGGAGGCGTCTTCGTCCTTCGCTGCCGGGTCCGCGTCGAATTCGGGTATGGCCACTTCGGCGCCGCCGGATAACGGGCCTTGCAGCGCCGTATCGGTGGCGATGTCCTCGCCTGCATTTGCCTGGTTCGGGATGTTGTCCGGCGTCCCGCCCGGATTTGTTTCGTCAGTCATGTGCCTGCATCTTCTGTTGCTCGTGTCCCGTTCCCTGCGCCTTCAGCCGATCCAGGATCGCAGCGCAGATCCGCTCGAACCCGAATTCCATGAATCCGTCATTCCAATCGACGCGGGTGGCACCCTGCGCCAGACCGGCATCGGCGATGACCTCGATCCGTTCGGTCAAGCCCAGCTTGTCCGCCTCTTTCCGGATGGTCGCCTCGATGCGTTCCCGATCCTCGGGGTTCATGCGTATTTTCAAGGTGGCCTTGTCGAGGCCCATACG
Organism: uncultured Roseivivax sp.; assembly: GCA_964612785.1. Taxonomy (GTDB): domain Bacteria; phylum Pseudomonadota; class Alphaproteobacteria; order Rhodobacterales; family Rhodobacteraceae; genus Roseivivax. Next base: position 25,092 of record CAZTEV010000006.1, read on the forward strand.
CAGATGGGCGAGGATCTCCCGCTCCAGCCGCTCGACTGACAGCGCGGCTTTGGCTTCGGGAAGAACATGCTCGAGGATGGCCGTCATCAGCACCACGACATCGCGCTCCAGCGCCACACGATGCTCCGCTTCGCCGCGCATCAACGTCTGAAGACTGCCTGTCAGCGCATCGAGCGTGGCGTGATGCTCTTTTTCCGCCTGTCCGATCGCCTCGGCACGGCCTGTCCGGTAGCCGAGGTCCTGTCCTTGGGCAAAGCCGTCTTCACGGGCGGCCTCAAGCAATGCCTGCATCTCGGCTTCGGAATAGACGCGCTCGGGCTCGGGTCCGAGGCCGCTTTCGATCTCGATCTCTCGGTCGAAATCCCTTTCGAATATGAACTTCTGGCTCGTCATGCTTCAGCCAGCCAGCTTTTCAGGACGCGCATTGCCTCTTCCGGCTCCGCGTCCACGAGATCGCCAACCGATTGCACGCGCCGCTTGCGCACGCCGCCGCGCACCGAGGCAAGCGAGATCAGGTCGCCCGCCTCGTCATCGTAAAGCAACGTGTCAAGCGAGGGATCGATGCGCTGCACACGCCCGTCGTTCATCACCTCCTGCCGCTCCTGATCCCGCCCGATGCGCAGCGCGGGATCCTGTGAGGGCAGGGCGCCCGAGGCCGCCTCGGGCGCGGCGAGAGCGGCGGCTTGCTCTTCCTTGCCGGGCAACGCGCGCTTCAGGGCAGGGCGCACCGCAAGCAGCAGGACCGCAAGCACCACAGCCAAGCCGAAAGCACCGCGCAGCACCGTGTTGCCGTAGCGCGCCCAGAACTCTCCGAAGCCCGATTGGCTGATCAGCGAGCCGTTCTGGTCGAAAGCCACAAATTCCATCGACTCCACGGAGATGAGATCGCCCCGCGTCGAGTCGAAGCCGATTGCCGACTGGACCAGCCGCTCGATCTGCTCGAGCTCGGCCTCGGTGCGATCGCGGTAGACCGCAGTTCCATCCGTGCCGGGCTCGTAGATGCCGTTGACCAGGACCGCGACCGAGATGCGCTCGATATCGCCAGGCTCGCGCACCGTCTCGGATGTGGTGGTGCCGATCTCGTAATTGATGATCTCGTTGGACTGGCTGCTGCGGTTCGACGACCGCGCGCCCGCATCGTTGCCACCGCCCAGTTCCGGCGGGATTTCGTTGGCGACTGTGACCTGATCGGCGGCGGCCTCCGTGCCCTCGCGTTGCTCGTTCGTGTTCTCGGTTGACCGGACGACTTGCTGGTCGGGATCGAAGCTCTGCTCGCGGATCACCTGGCGGTCGGTGGTCAGCTTGACGCTCGTCTCCACACGCACGTTTTCGGTTCCGAGACGCGCTGCGAGAAGCTGGCTCACACGGTTGGAAAGCCGCTCTTCCAGCGTCGCCTGCATCCCCGCGATGGACACGTCGCCAGGGGAATCTCCGTCGTCCGACAGTATTGTCTCGCCGCTGGAGGACAGGACCGTCACGCGTCCTGGCGCCATCTCCGGCACCGCGGACGCGACCAGCGCCCTGATCGCCAACGCCTGGCGACGCGACAGGGAATAGCCCGCGCGGCTTTGGATGATGACCGAGGCGCTTGGTTCGGGCCGCGTGTTCGAGAAGGCCTCGCGCTCTGGCAGAACAAGGTGGACACGTCCGCTTTCGACGCCCTCGATCGTCGCGATGGAGCGGGCCAGTTCGCCCTCGAGGGCACGCAAGCGGCTGACCCGCTGCATGAAGGAATTCATGCCGAGCCCGCTGGCATCGTCGAAGATTTCCCAGCCCGGCGCGCCCTGTGCAGGCAGACCTTGGTCGGCCAGCGCCATGCGGGCACGGGCGACATCAGGCTCGGGCACGCTGACCACGCGGCCGGTGCCGTCGAGCGAGACGCGAAAGCCCGCCTGTTCGAGAGTGGACACGATGCGGCTGGCCGCGGCCGGATCAAGATCGCCGTAGAGCGCGCGATATGTGGGCGAAAATATGGAACCGAGACCGAAGAACACAATCAGCGTGATGGCAAGCCCGGCAGCGGCCAGCGCCGCCAGTCGGGCAGTCCCTAACGCGAAGAGATTCTTCTTCAATTCCTCCACGAGGGGCTCCCACAGCCAGTTCTCTGTCAGGTTTTGCTTTTGCCAAGCATAAGTGCTCTTCTGCACACTTATTGCTTGCACGTCAAACAAATATGTTCAAGTAATGACAAGGATAGATTGAGGATTGATCATGTCTGTTGGCGCAAGCAGCGAAGCGGCTCCGAAGCCGAAGCGCGGCAAGATCGGGATCGCGATTGCGGTCCTTGGGCTCGTCGCGTGTATCGGCGGGGCGACCTTCGCGCTCGGGCCGGACAGGATGCTGGCGATGGTTGGGCTGGGCAGTGAAGACGACGCCGAGGGTGTCGCCGACGCCGAGGATCACGGCGATGGCGTTGCCGCCGATGATGCCCAGGGCGTGGATGACGGCAATGTGGGGCTGATCCCCTTCGACGAGATCATCGTGAACATCACGTCCATCACTGCAACCGGACGGCGCACCTCGCGCTTCCTCAAGGTCACCATCGCGGTCGCCGTCAATCCCGACGCCGAAGGGGTGGAACGGATCGTCGAGCGCAAGACCTTCATCCGGGATGCGATGCAGGACTTCCTGCGCCAGCTTCATGAGGATGATCTTGCCGGCAGCGCGGGCGTCGCGCTTTTGAAATCCGAGCTTCTGCGCCGAGTGCGCGTCGTGGCGGAGACCGAGGCTCCGCGCGAGGTTCTCCTGGCCGACCTGGTGATCCAATGACTGAAACGGCCAAAACCCACCCGGGCATCGAAGAGGATATCATCCGCGCCGCGGCGGATAACATTGAACGCTTGCCCATGCTTGAGCGGATCTTCGAGCGCCTGTCGCAGGGTCTTGCGGGATCGGTACGGGTCTACAGCGGTGTGCAGGTGGAAACCAGCGTCCAGGCCATCGAATACGGCACCGTGGGCGAGATGATCGGACAGGCGGATGAGACCTGGTTGACCGCCGTCTGCGAGGCGGATCAATGGAACGGCCAGTTCCTGGTGCTGCTCGAGCCGAAGCTCCTGTTCTCGCTGCTTGAGATCCTGCTCGGTGGTCGGGCTGCTTCCCCCGGAGAGTGGAAGCCGAAAAGCTTTACCTCCATCGAGAAGCGTGTGGCGCAGCAGATCACCGAAAAGATCCTTGGTGAGTTCGAGACGGCATTTGCCCCGATCGACAAGGTGCGTCTCTCGCTCAGCCAGTTCGAGAAGAATGCTCAGATTGCGATGGTCGCACCGCCGGCGGCGCGAGCCACCCTCGCCAAGCTGTCTATCGAGCTCGAGACACGCGGCGGGGCGGCCACCATCATCGTGCCGCATCGCGCCGTGCAGCATATCCGGGAACAGCTGACCGAGCTGTCCACGGGCGAATCCATCGGTCAGGACGATGAATGGCGCACGGACATGCAAACTGCGCTGTCCGAAACCCATGTGACGCTGGCGGCAGTTCTGCGGCAGATGCAGGTGCCCTTGGGCGAGATGCTGTCCTGGCAGCCCGGTCACGTTCTGGAGCTGGGCGTCTCGCCCGAGGACGAGATCAGTCTCTGCACGAACAGTCGCCTCGTGGCGCGCGGCCTGATGGGCCGCCGTCGCAACGGCGCCGCGGCGGTGCGCATAACCAACGTCAACATGAAATAGGAAGGAAAACGTCATGATCGGGGAGTTCATCGACATCGTCATCGTCGTCTTGCTCGTGGTCGCGATCGGCTTCGGGTTGGTTCTCGACCGTCGGGTGCGGCGGTTGACCGCGGCGCTGAGAGAGCTGAAACCGGCAGTCGATGATTTCTCGATCGCGGTGGAACGTTCCGAGGACACGATCTCGGCGCTCCGCCCTGACGCGTTGCCGCACGCCAAGGCGCCTACCGCCCTGCCCGAAGAGGGCCGGAAGTCCGAACTGCCTTTCGGGCTGCCATCCTTCCGTTCGCGCCGAGGAAACCCCGACGCGCGCGCGGGCGCTCAGATCGGCGCGGCCACGGTTGATGGGAAGTCGGATCTCGTCCGTCATTTCTTCGAGACCGCGCGGAGCCGCCAGGCATGAAGCTGACCCGTTCACAATGGCTGCTGGTACTGCTCGGCGGTGCGGTGGTGCTGCGCATGGGCGTGGATGGACTGCAAGACGGCGGGGCCGGTCTTTCCGCCGAGGCTCCTTCTTCTATGCAGAGCAGTGGCATCGTCTCGTGGGCCGAGGCCTCCGAGACGCCCGAGGCCGTCGCTCAGGCGGCGACGCGCCCCGGGCTCGACGTGAACGATATTCTCGCCGGGGGCTGCGACATGCCCGACATATTGCTCGAGACGATCAAGGAAGAACAGGCGCTCCTCGAGGCGACGCGCGCACAGCTCGACGAGCAGGCTGCCGAGCTGGCGCTCCGGGAAGAGACTCTGACCCTGCAATCGGCACGGCTGCAGGAGCTGCGCGACGAGCTTTCCGGCCTTCTCGAGCGCACGGAGGCGGCGCAGAATGCCGATCTCGACCGGCTTGTCGCGCTTTATACCGCGATGAAGCCGGGCGATGCGGCGCGTATCATGGAAGACATGGACCTCGAGGTCAGCGTGATGGTGCTTGGTTCCATGCGCGAACGCGACGCCGCGCCGATCCTGGCCGGTCTCAGCGACATTCGCGCCCGCGCCATCTCGAAGATTATCCTCGAACGCGCCCAGCTTCCGGGTGACCAGGATCTCACCGGCATCCGGCTTCGCTGATTTTCGGGACTTCGGCGGCTTTCCGGTTTTCAGGTCAGTCGTCGCGCGGCATGGACCCAAGCGGCGGACGCGGACGGAGGTTCTTTTTCAGATCGAAGACATAGCGGATGATTTCCGCAACGGCCTGCCAATGCTCGGTCGGAATTTGCTGCGAGACGTCCACCACCGGGTAAAGTGCCCGGGTAAGCGGTTTGTTCTCTATGACCAGGATGTCGTTCTCATGGGCGATCTTGCGGATCTGCCCCGCGATCAGGTCGGCCCCCTTTGCAACGCAGACCGGGGTCGCATCGACGCCCTGTTCGTAGCGCAGAGCGATTGCGAGGTGAGTCGGGTTCGTCAGAATCACCGTCGCTTTCGGCACCGTCTGCGACAATTGCTGGCTCAGCTTGCGGCGGCGGATCTCGTCGCGGCGGCGGCGGATCATCGGATCCCCCTCGGATTCCTTCAGCTCGTCACGCAATTCCTTGATCGTCATGCGCTGCTTCTCGCGCCACTGGTAGCGCTTCCAAAGGACATCGAGGATCGCAAGCGGCACCAAAAGTGCCGAGGTCCAGAGAAATACGCGACCCGTCTCTCGCAGCAGCAGCCCAGGCAGCGCATCCGGAACGAAGCCCGTGCCGCGCCAGATCTGGGTAACGGCGGTATTCGTCACGCCGATCCCGATGGCGGTAACGACACCGATCTTGCCAAGGTTTTTGGCGAACTCGACCAGGGTGTCCTTTGAGAAGAGCCGCTTCAGTCCCGCGACGGGCGAGATCTTGGACAGTTTCGGGCGAATGCGTTCGGCCGAGATCACCACGTCGCCCTGAATCAACACCCCGAAGAAAGCCAGCGCCATCATCACCCCAACAACCGGCCCGAGGGCCAGCATCACGTCGAGGAAGAGACGTGTCATGATCGTGCCGGCATCGGTGACACCTGTTGAGGCGGTGCCGATCTCCACGCTGCCGGCGATCGACAGCGAATAGGCCAGCGTCCGGGTCAGTTCGGGTCCGATCATCGGCAGGATAAGCGCGGCCAGGATGAACAGCGACAGCGCGATCATCATGTTGCCCGGCTCGCGCGAGGTGGGCACATCGCCTTTATCACGGGCTTTCTGGAGTTTTCGCTCTGTCGGCTCTTCCGTGCGGCTGTCGCGATCTTCGTCGTTTTCGGCCATGCTGCCCTCTAGAACCGCAGAGTGCCCAACCATTCCGCGAGCGCGTCATGCGCCCCGGTTAGAATGGATGGGGCCGCGACCGCAAGGACCAGAAGGCCCGCGCCCAGAAGCACGGGCATGGCGACGAAGAAGACGGGCATTGTTGGCATCAATCGGTTGGCAAGGCCGAGACCCACCTGCAACACGACGGACATCACGTAGAACGGCGCGGTGATCGATACGCCGACATAGAAGCTGGTCGTCGCGGCGGCGACCATCTGCTGCGCCAGATCGCCGGGCATGATTCCCCCAACAGGAAAGACTTCGTAAGACCGGATCATAGCCGAGATGATGACGTGGTGCAGGTCGGTTGCGAAAATAAGCGCCGTGCCGGCCAGCATCAGCGTCGAGGCGACAAGCGTCGCGCCCTCGAAGGCACCGACATTGGGCGAAAGAGCATTGGCCAGACTGGACATCATGCCGATCTGGTAGCCCGCGAAATCGAGTGCGCTTAGCAAGATCCGCGCCGTGAGGCCGAACCACAGGCCCAGTGTCAGCTCGGTCGCGAGCCCGGCCAGAAGCTGCGCCTGCGTGCCAAGATCGACCGGCCCCGGCAAAACGACCGGGCTGAGCGCGATGGACAGGGCCAGCGCCATCGCAAGCCGGAAACGCACCGGGATGCTGTTTTCGCCAAATCCCGGCATGAACAGGAAAATTCCGCCGATCCGCGCAAACACCAACGCGACCGATGAGAATTGCGCGATGAGAAAGGCGCTGAGATCCATCTCAGGCGCCGACGGTGCCGACCGTTCGCATCGCGGCCTTCCGGTGCAGTTCCGCATGGGACAGGACGGGGGTTGCCGGGCTTACCCGTTCCAACATGGAGCGGACGTAGCTGCGCAGCTCGGCCGGGACCACCAATGCGGGCCAGGAATTCGACTGCGCATGAAGCTGGATCTCGCGCCGCGCATCGAGCAGGAAATCCTGCACGCGCTTGGGGGACATCGTGAAATTCGTCTCGTCCCCGCGCGTCGTCAGTGCCTCCAGAAGCTCGCGTTCCCACGTCGGGCTGATGGTGATGACGGGCAGGAAACCGCTGTCATCCATCAGCACCGAGCATATCTGCTTGGACAGGCGTTGCCGCACATGTTCGAGGATCTTGCGCTCGTTCTGGGTTGTGCGCGTTGCTTCGGCCATGGCCTCGACGATCAGTGGAAGGTTCCGGATCGAGATGCGTTCGGCCAGAAGGGATTGCAGCATGCGCTCCAGCAGGATCAGCGGGTTCGGAATCGACAAGTCGGTGAGCAGCTTCTGATAATCGCGGTCCAGCCGCTCCATCGCGCCTTTGGCATCGGCGAAGGTGACAAGCTCTGCCATGTGATCCTTGACGACCTCGGTGAGGTGCGTGGTCAGCACGCTTTCGGGATCGACGACGGTCAGGCCGCGTTCCTCGGCGATGCTGGCATCGGCCTCCTCGACCCAGAGTGCATCGAGGCCGAAGGTCGGATCCTTGCCAGGTGTGCCATTGATCCCGGGCGGACGCTCGCCCGGGATCAGCACCATGCGGCCAGTCGGACGGACCTCGCCCTTGCCGGCTTCGACCCCGTGCACGAGGATGCGGTACTGGTTGGCGCCAAGCGACGACTCGTCGCGTATGCGGACCGTGGGCAGGACGAACCCGTATTCGCGCGCGAAAAAGCTCCGAAGGCTTTTGATTTTACCGGGAAGCGCGGCCTCGGCACTGTCCGACAGCTGCACCAGCCCGGTGCCGAGCTCGAGGCAAAGCGCGTCGATCTTCAGCGAGTCTTTCAGCGCCTCCTCTTCTGTCTGGGGCTTGGCGGCCTGTTCGCGCTGCGCTTCCAGCTCTTCGCGGCGGCGCGCGGCGGCCTCGCTGCGGCCCATATAGGTCCCGAGCCCGGCCATCACCGCGCCGAGCAACAGGAAGATCGGCAGCGGGAAGCCCGGAAGAAGACCGATCAGGCTCAGGAGGGCCGCAGCCATGTAGAGGGCCTTGGGAAACTTGCCGAGCTGCGACAGGACGACCTCGTTGGTCGCGCCGACCGTACCACCCTTGGTCACGATAAGACCCGCCGCCAGCGATACGATCAGTGCGGGCACCTGGCTCACGAGGCCGTCACCGATGGTCAACGTCGTGTAGGTATTCGCAGCGGCGCCGATCGACATGCCGTATTGCAGAATGCCGATCAGAATACCGCCGATCACGTTCACCAGCGTGATGATGATCCCCGCCACCGCATCACCGCGCACGAATTTCGAGGCACCGTCCATCGCCCCGAAGAAACTGCTTTCGTTCTCGAGCGTGCGCCGCCGTGCCTGCGCCTCGGCCTCGTCGATGAGCCCCGCACCGAGATCGGCGTCGATCGCCATCTGCTTGCCTGGCATCGCGTCGAGCGAGAACCGTGCCGAGACCTCGGCGATCCGGGTCGAGCCCTTGGTGATGACGATGAAATTGATGACCACGAGGATGGTGAAGATCACGATGCCGATGGCAAAGGAGCCCGCCACGATGAACCGCGAGAACCCCTCGATCACGCCGCCCGCTGCGGCGGTGCCGGTGTGCCCCTCGGAGAGGATCAGTCTGGTTGAGGCAACATTCAGCGACAGCCGCAACATGGTCACGACCAAGAGCAGCGTCGGGAAAGAGTTGAATTCAAGCGGCTTCTGGATCCAGAGCGCGACCATCAGGATCAGCACGGAGAGCGACAGCGAAATCGCGAGCCCCAGATCAAGAAGGGCAGGGGGCAGCGGCACGAAGAGGACCGCCAGGATCAGCGTCACGCCGATGGCGAAGGCGACGTCCCGGTTGGCAAGCCCGTGCTCCATCGCCTTCAGGCTCAGTCTGGGTTCGGTGGCATCGGACATGGCTCAGTTTCCCCGGATCAGGACGGGCAGTATCGGCTGAACCTTGTACTGCCCGTAGGGCGTAAACCGCGTGTTGGTATCGCCTCCGCCCGTACTCCAGAGCTGCGCGCCGCGCGGCGCGCCTTCGGATTTGGGGCGGGTGTCGGCCATCGCGACGGTCTCGGAGGCGGGCAGGCGCGCGCCCGCGGCAAGCGAGCGGAAGGTCTCGATGCGCTCATTGGCAACCGCGATGTTCTGAAGGGCCCGGCGTGTGTAAATCGCACGCTTTTCCGGGGTCTTTGAGTGGTAGTTTCCGATCGCGATCTTCCAGTCGCCGCTTTCGTCATATAGTCGGCGCAGAAAACGCGCCGCGTAATCGACGTTGCGGGCGGGATCGAAGCCGGCGGCCGCATTGGTGAAGGCCTTCGGGTGCCAGCGCAGGTTGATCTGCATGCAGCCAACGTCGATCGAGCGCACTCCCGTCCGCTGTTCGGCCTCGACGAAGCGCAAAGCATCGCGGACGGAGTCGAAAAGGCGCCCGCGCCCTTCGGAATTCACCGCGTAGGGCCAGACGGTCAGCACGCCGTTGCGGGTGGTGCCCGCCTCTTGCAGGCCAAGGCCCAAAAGCAGGTTGTCGGGGATGCCATGCCTTTTCTGGGCACGCAGGATCTCGGCGATGCAGATGCCCTCCGGGGCGCCGGTCGCGCGCTTTATCTCCGGTGCCGTTCGCGTGACGGGGGCCACGCGTTCGACGGGCTTGTAAAGTTCGCGCCAGGCCTCAGCCGGGGCCGCGCCCAGGGTGATGACGCTGCCCAGAAATAGCGCGAAAAACATGACGCGCATAGCTAGATGCCACCGCTTGCAATGGCGTCGAAGCTGCGTTCGGACAGATCGGCGAGAATGGAGTAGATGAAGGGTGTGCTTGCGACGAGCGTGAGGAAGATGACCATGATCTTCGGCACGAAGGTCAGGGTCATCTCCTGTACCTGCGTCAGCGCCTGAAACAGCGCGATGACAAGGCCGACGACAAGCGCGACCACAAGGACCGGCGTGGATCCGATGATGACCGCCCAGAGCATGTCCGAGGTGAATTCGTAGACGTCTGTTTCGGTCATCGGATCATCCTCAGATCGGCATTCGCATGATGTCCTGGTAGGCTTCGACCAGCTTGTCGCGCACCGAGACGGCAAGTTGCACGGTCTGTTCCAGTTCGAGCGTGGCCTGCACGATTTCCTGCGTCGAGTGCCCGCCCGCGAGGCCTGACGTCATCACTTGCTCCGCAGCCCTGGCCTCGGAGATTACGCCTTTGCCCGCGTCCGCAAGAACGCTTGCGAAATCGCCGGGCACTGCCTCGCCCGAGGGGGCCTCCGGCGATGCGGTCGGCATCTTCTGCAGGGTGCGATAGGCGCCGAGGGCAGCGTTGGTGGAAAAAATGGTGTCACTCATAGGGGTCCGGTCACTTTAGAAGGTCGAGCATCCGGGTGCGCATCCGACGCCCGGCTTCGAACATGTTCATGTTTGCCTCGTAACTGCGCGAGGCCTCGCGCAGGTCGGCCATTTCGAGGAAGGTGTTGACGTTCGGCACCTTCACGAAGCCGTCTGCATCCGCGCCGGGATGCGAGGGATCGTGACGCAGGTCGAAATCCCCCTGTTCCCGGCCGATATCGGCCACCTCGACCATGGAGGCGCCGATATCGCGGTCTATCATCTCGGCAAACGAGACAGTCTTGCGGCGATAGGGATCGGCGCCGGGCGTTGTGCCCCGCGTGTCGGCGTTGGCCACGTTCTCGGCCACGACCTTGATGCGCGTGCCTTGCGCAAGCATGCCGCTGGCCGCGATGGCCGAGATCGATTTGAGCGGGTCCATGTCCTGGCTCTCCTGTTCTTACCTGCGGCCGGCGGTCGCCAGCGTCAGGAGCTGGTGCGCCTTGCGGTAAAGATCGGCGGCCAGCTGGTATCCGTCCTCGATCTCCGTCGCTTTGATTACCTGCTGCTCCAGTACGACGGTGTTTCCGCTGATGCCCGTGCTCCACGCCGTGTCATCTTCGGTCACATCGGCCGTGCTGTAGCTGTTGCCGCTTCCGGATCTGTGCGTCGGCTGCGTCGTTTGCAGGCCGGTCTGTCGGAGGGGCGCGTCCAGCACCTCCTCGAAGGGCGTAATGTCCTTGGCGCGAAAATCGGGCGTGTCGGCATTCGCAATGTTTTCCGAGACGACCTGCTGTCGCTGTGACAGCCAGTTCATGCGCTTCGATGCGAGATCGAACAACTGAATCGAATCGAGGTTCATGCTATTGCTCCTTCACGCAGCAAGGATTAACATGGACTAAACCGAAGGTCCACATGGATACAAATTGGTAAATTCATTAGCTAATCTTGCCTCTGACATTCGCGGCATGCGATCTGTGCGCCGCGTCGGACGCGTCCGTGAAGTGGTCGGTCTGCGTTTGACGGTGGAGGGGCTGGAGGCCGTGCTGGGTGTCGGCGATCTGTGCCTGGTTCATGCGCCCAAGGGTCCAGTCATGTCCGAGGTGATCGGCATCGACCGGAAAGGCGCGCATCTTCTGCCCTTCGGGGACTGGACGGGCGTGGGGCCCGGGTCCGAGGTGGAGTACCTGGCGGACGGTTTGGTCATGCATCCCGGTCCTGGATGGATCGGGAGGGTCTTGAACGCGCTGGCGCTGCCTATCGACGGCAAGGGACCGCTGCCGCTGGACGGGCCGGACCAGACCCATCATGCTAGGGTGCCGTCGCCGTTTCTGCGCCGCGCAGTCGGCAAGCGGCTTGAGACCGGCGTAAAGGCGATCGACGTCTTCGCCCCGCTGTGCCGGGGGCAGCGGATGGGCCTGTTCGCTGGATCCGGGGTCGGCAAATCCACGCTTCTGTCCATGTTGACCCGGCACGCGGAAGCCGATGTGATCGTTGTCGGCCTTGTGGGAGAGCGCGGTCGCGAAGTGCGCGACTTCATAGAGAACACGCTTGGGGCCGAGGGCATGCGGCGCGCCGTTTTGGTCGTTGCCACGGGCGACGAGGCGCCACTTATGCGGCGCCAGGCGGCGGAAACCGCCACTCACATCGCAGAGGCCTTTCGTAATCAAGGCGCCGACGTTCTGCTCATGGTCGACAGCATCACGCGGTATGCCCATGCCCACCGCGAGATCGGCCTCAGCCTTGGCGAACCGCCCGCCGCGCGTGGCTACCCGCCAACGGTCTTTTCCAAGCTGCCCAAGCTTCTGGAACGCGCAGGCCCGGGCACTGACGGGCAGGGCAATATCACAGCGTTTTACACCGTTTTGATGGATGGCGACGATATGAACGATCCTGTCGTGGACGCGGTTCGCGGCACGCTGGACGGGCATGTCCATCTCTCTCGCACTTTCGCGGAACGCGGACGGTATCCGGCGGTGGATATCGAGAAGAGCCTGTCGCGAATGTTGCCGCACTGCCATTCCGACGCCGAGAACGACATCATGCTGCGCATTCGCCGCGCCATGTCCCGTCATAGCGAGATGGAGGATCTGATCCAGCTCGGAATCTACAAAGCAGGGACCGATCCGGCGCTTGATCAGGCCATAAAGATCGCTGTGGCGGCTGAGGAGGTGCTGAAGCAATCCGTAAGCGCTGCTGTGCCGTCGCAGGAGGCCTTCGTCGATTTCGAGCGCGTACTCAAGGAAAATGGTGGCTGAGCCGCGCTCCCGGTCTGACCCTTATACCTTGCCCCGGCCGCCGGGATCGCCTTGTCACCATTTAGGGCCGCCTTGGATTTGAGCTGAGCTGACTTCACGGGATGTCGCGGTTGCACATCCGGGCACGAGGCCTCGGGTACACCTCTCCCTCCGTCCGTATTGCCCGGACGCCTTCAGCGATTACGCAAGAGATCCGATAATGGCGCGCCGGATGAGCCGCTGACGACAGCAGCGCCGCAATCACCCAAGGCTATGAGGAAGGAAATGCAGGCTTCTGTTGCCAGGTGCCTGCGGACCCCGCCTAGCCTGGCTAGAGGCTAGGGCTTAAGTTTCGGTCTCGTTACCGCTTACGCGGCAACTGCAACCGGAGCATGATTGTCGTTGGCAACTATGCTTTACGGACCGATAACGGTGGTACCTCACCGGGACAAAGCAAACCCCTTTAGACGTTCGTCGATCCTGTTTCGGCCCCAAGATCCCCCAACGAGAGAGTTTGGTGGAGCCGCCGGGTACCGCCCCCGGGTCCGATCCGCTTATTACGAGCGCGTTTATGTCCATAGTCCCTTGCGGAACGCTGCAAATATGGAGGCTTCGCGGCCGGGTTTCAAGCGGTTTGGCGTGCGGGCGCGTGGCCGGTTACGGCTTGATATAGGTGAAGCCTTCCTGCTGCAGCTTGGACAGCTCGGCCACGCCGGAGGGCACGATATCCTCTTCCCAGACGTCGTAGAGATCGTCGGAATAGCTGATCTTGCGCCCTTTGAGGGTGTTGTTGCAGACGTTGAACGAGACGTTCTGGCCCTTGAGGCCGCCGACCTGCGTCTGCAGCTTGTCGTCGGTCCGCGCGCTCATCAGAAGGCCCAGACCGTTGCCGTGCAGAACCACGCGCACTTCGAGGTTTTCCGCGCCGACCGCGTTGATATGGTTCTGGATATTGCGCATCGCGCCGCGATAGGCGCGGTCGTCCTCACCGCCATTGTAGTTGATGTGGTAGACCACTTTCTGTTTGCCGTATCCGTTGTTCTCCTGGGCCAGAAGCGGGCCTGCGAGAAGCAGAAAGGCGGCACTGAGCGCTGCAATGAGTTTGGTCATGTTCGATATCCTCCCTGATCGAATGAAAGGATGGTAACATGATAATATGCGCATTTGTCTATGTTTGATTTCCAAGCGTGGCCGACATCTGACGCAGATGTCGGATGATTTCCGACGCGGAAATCGGGGGGGGGGCGAGGAATGTGATGTGCGGGATTTCGAACCATGCGTTTCGGGGCTCAAAGGTGGAGATGTTTTGGTGCGTCCGAGCTGAACTGAAATCCGCGTCGGA
>CAZTEV010000007.1:0-5009 GCA_964612785.1 uncultured Roseivivax sp.
TCGAACGTGGAGGAAAGCATCCCGTTGTAGGATTTGAGCGCCTCCTCATCGATGGCCCTGCGCAGCGGCAAAACCTCATCGCGCCAGTGGCGCGCCACGTTGTATTTGCCGGTCACGGCCGCATGGGCCGAGCGGGCCTCGGAGCGGGCGTTGATGGCCGACTGGGCCAGTTCGTGCGCGGCGCGCATATAGGCCAGCTCCCCGCGTCTGCGCGTGGGTTTCGTGGTGTCGTAGATCGGGATCTCGAACGACGCCTCGAGCACGGGCGAAACCTCGGTCTCGTCCTCGGCGCGATCCGCCTCGAGCCCGGCAAGGATTGCCGCATCCGAGATCATCCGCGTCTCCCCCGCCAGACGGTATTCCCGCGCGACGGCATCGAGCGCGAGCCGCCCAAGCGCCAGATCGGTGCGGTGGTTCAGCGCGAGCCGTTCGATATCGGCGCGACCGGGCCTGCGCCCGGGAAGGCCGGGCAGTCTGTCAGGCACATAATAGGCGATATCCGCGCCATAGAGCCCCATGAGCCGGGTCAGCTTCTCCTTGGCAAGCCGCGCCTCGAGCCGGGCATCGGCCCGCTCCGCGGCAAGCTCTGCGGTGAAGACATGCTCGCGCGCCTGTTCGCCCCGATTGAGCGCGCCGGTCCGGCCGAGCTCCGCCGCGAGTTCCGAGGCCGCATCGGCCGTCTGCTGCGCCCGCGCCACGAGCGCCGCAGCCTCGAACGCCGCGACCGCGTCGATCCAGGCCTGCCGCGTCTCGGTCGCCAGCGCGATCGTCGCGGCAAGCGCCTCGAACTGGGCCTGTCGGAAGGCGGCTTCGGCGATGGCTTTGCGGCGCTCGAAGGTCGCGGTCTCCAAGACCGCGCCCGTGACCGTCGCCTCAAGCGACCGCGCCAGACCCTCCTCACCGATCCCCGAGATCGTCACTTCGAGCGACGGCACCGGGCCCAGCGCGACATCCCACAGCTCGGTCGCAGACAGGCCAAGCTCGGCATAAGCCGCCTGCAAACCGCGATTGTTGATCAGCGCCACCTGCACCGCGGTGTCGGGACCGATGGTCTTGCCCGCGATAAGCGCGCGCGCACGGGCCTCGTTGGCGGCGACGTCCTCGGCCGACAAGGCCCAGACGCTGTCGCCTCCGGTGGCCTTGCGGGCCCCGTCCGAGACGAAGGAAAACCCCGCGCCGGGTGTCGAGGCGCGTCCCACAAGATCTGCATCGGCGCAGGCGCCGAGGGCCAGCGGCAGAAGGGCCGCAAATATCTTTCCGGTCTGCCTCATCGCGATGCCTCCGGTCCTTGGGCATCATTGAGGCCGCGCCAGTCGCCCGGGGCTTCGATGGGGCGCGTCGTATAGACGACGCCGGGGCCGTCTGTCGCGATGCGCGCGGTTTCAGGATTGGCGGGCTCCAGCAGGGCCGCAAGAACGGGGGGCTCGAAAGGCTGACCACAGCCCGCGAGCGCGAGCGGCATAAGCGCCGCGTAAAGAATTCGCATGATTGTCTCCGAAGGGGATAAGCGGGACGGACACCATTTCGGTGTCCGACGACGGCAAAATCAGCCCTTCGGAGGCCTGCGCAGACCGTCGGGATGCGACAGCTCTGTCAGGTTGCGGCCCGACCAGTCGTTCAGCACGGAACTGGTCTTGCGCGCGATGGACGCCCCGGTCAGCGAGACCGCGATTTCCGACACGCTGGCATGATCGCAACACGGCAGATCGCCCGGGAATTGAAGCGCGTCGGGCTGGTCGTCGGCGACGGCGGCGACCCCATGCACGCCATGGTGATGAGCCTGCGCCCCGATCTTCGCGGCATTTTCTTCGAGATCATGCGCCGCATATCCCGTCTCGGTGTCCGCACACAGCATGTTGAAAGCCACCGCCACAGACGAGATGGGCCCAGCAGCAAGCACGCCACCAGACACAATGAGGAAAATCGTGAGACACCAGCGCGCCAACATGGCGAAATCAATGTCCCACGCCATGCGCCCTGACAAGTCACAAGTTTGCGTTCGAGACGTCAGGCGCGGCGGTGCGCCGTCTCGGTATAACACACGGGGCGCGCCCCACTTTTCGGGCTCGAAATCATCCCGTGCCTGAATGGCGTCGCAGTAGTAGAGAGGACATCCAGCTTCATGAGACCGATGACTCGCAAATGACCGCATCACGCCCTCGTACATGGTGGACATCCATGGGCCTCAAGTTGGTCCTGATCGCGGCGGCCGTCCTTTTGGTGGCCGGTGCCATCTGGAAACTGGATCTTGTGCCCGGAGAGATCGATCGCGCTGGCATCGAGGCCCTGGTGGCATCCGTGGGCGCCTGGGGACCTGTTCTGGTCGTTGTCCTCATGGGGGTGGCCGTTGTGGCAAGCCCGATCCCGAGCGCCCCCATCGCCCTCGCGTCAGGGGCTGCCTACGGCCATTATGCCGGCACGCTTTACGTCGCGGTCGGCTCGGAAGTCGGCGCCATGATCGCGTTTGCCATCGCCCGTTGGATTGGCCGTGACCCCATCGAACGGGTTTTGGGAGAAAAGGCGGATTACGGGCTTCTCGGTTCGCAGAATGCCCTGACGTTCACGGTGTTCGTCAGTCGCCTTCTGCCCTTCGTGTCTTTCGACGCGATGAGTTACGCCGCCGGGCTGAGCAAGCTGCATTTCTGGCGCTTCGCCCTCGCCACGCTTGCGGGCATCGTACCCGCGAGCTTCCTTCTCGCGCATGTCGGCGCTGCGGCCGTGGACGGAGATTATTCAGGCACCGAATGGCTTGTCTTCGGGCTCGGACTTGCGACGGCGCTTCCCCTTTTGTTCATCGCACTGAGGTCGCGCAGGTGATGATTGTCAGGCGCTGAATGCTTTGGCTGCCCTTCATGATCGTGTCAGAACGCAGTGCCACGAAATGACAATTGCGGCGAGGGACGGCCCTTCGGGCGTCGATCCGTCGGAAAGGTCAGGCATATAACCACACGGTTTTCGCGCGGTGCGTCATGACCATCCGGCGGGGTCAGATCACGCCTGAGCCATGCGTCCCGAATGACCGCTGGCGCGGCGGCAGCAAGTTGCCTTGATACCCTGCGTCGGGTGCCAGCTTCGGCACCGATGATCCGAAGAGGGGGCCGCGCCCTCGCCTTCCACGTCAATCCGCGCCACACTCCTCCTCAGATTCCAATACGAAGGCTCGCCCATGCCACCCCTCTCCCAACGCATCGCCGCCGCGCGTGGCGACATCCCTGCCGATCTCGTCCTGCGCGGCGGCAGGGTGCTGGATCTGGTCACCGGCGATCTGCTGGACGGCGATGTGGCGATCCTGGGCGACCGCATCGTCGGCACCTGCGCAAGCTATGACGCCCCGCGCATCATCGACGTCACCGGCCTGACGCTCGTTCCGGGCTTCATCGACACGCATCTGCATGTCGAATCCTCACTCGTGACGCCCTTCGAATTCGACCGCTGCGTGACGCCGCTCGGCGTGACCACGGCGATCTGCGATCCGCACGAGATCGCCAACGTGATCGGCGCGGACGGCATCCGCTATTTCCAGGAGGCCGCGCGGCATCTCCTGATGGATCTGCGCGTGCAGCTGTCCTCCTGCGTGCCCTCGACGGATATGGAGACAGCGGGCGCGGCCTTGTCGGCCGACGACCTGAGGCCGCTGATGGGGCATCCGACCGGGATCGGCCTTGCGGAATTCATGAATTACCCCGGCGTGATCCATCGCGATCCGGGCGCGCTTGCGAAACTCGCACTTTTCGAGGGCGGGCATGTGGACGGGCATTGCCCGCTTCTGTCGGGCGTGGATCTGAACGCCTATATCGCCGCGGGCATCCGGACCGAGCATGAGGCCACATCGCCCGAAGAGGCGCGCGAGAAGCTGCAGAAGGGCATGCGGGTTCTGATCCGCGAAGGGTCGGTCTCGAAGGATCTGCACGCGCTGGCCCCGCTCCTGACCGAACGCACCGCGTCTTACATGTGCCTGTGCACCGATGACCGGAACCCGCTCGATATCGGCGAGGAAGGGCATCTCGACCACATGATCCGCACCCTGATCGGGCTTGGCGTGCCGCCGCTCGCCGCCTATCGCGCCGCATCGCTGTCCGCGGCGGAGGCGTTCGGCCTGAAGGATCGCGGCCTGATCGCGCCGGGCCTGCGCGCAGACATCGTGGCGCTGCCCGATCTTCGGACCTGTCGCGCGGAAATGGTCATCGCCGGGGGCCGCGTGGTCGATGCGGCGGCCTTCGCCGCGCGCGGTCATGTGGCACCCGTGGGACGCGGATCGGTCCATGCGCCAGAGATCACGCCCGAGCGCTTCCGCGCGCCCGGCAACCGCGCCGAGACGCCGGTGATCGGCATTCGCGAAGGCCAGATCCTGACCGATCACCTGACCGAGGAGATCGCGCCCGAAGATGGCGACAAGCGCCCCGATCCGGCGCGCGACCTCGCCCGGATCGCGGTGATCGAACGGCATGGAAAGAACGGCAATATCGCCACGGGCTTCGTGCGCGGATTCGGGCTGCAGGCGGGCGCTATCGCCTCGACCGTCTGTCACGATCACCACAACATCGCCTGTGTGGGCGTCGATTATGCCGACATGGCGCGGGCCGCGTCGCGGCTGAGCGAGATCGAGGGCGGCTTCTGCGTGGTCCGTGACGGACAGGTGCTGGCCGAGCTGGCGCTTCCCGTGGCGGGCCTCATGTCGCTGGAGCCCTTCGAAGTCGTCCGCGCCGATCTGGAGGCGTTGCGGGCGGCGGCGAAAAGCCTGGGCGTCACACTGGGCGAGCCGTTCCTGCAGCTGGCCTTCCTGGCGCTGCCGGTGATCCCCGCGCTCAAGATCACCGATCGCGGCATGGTCGATGTCACCCGGTTCGAGCTGATGCCCTGAGGCGCATCCAGCGCGCGCCCCTGCCCCGGGCCTGACCCGGGGCCTCGCCGCCTCCGTGACAAGAGGCCCCGGATCAAGTCCGGGGCAGGATGGCCTTACCGCGCTTGCGCCGCCTTCTGCCCGACGTCCCGGCGCAAGCCCGGGACAG